>JANNBU010000273.1:0-7401 GCA_031385805.1 Ferruginibacter sp. | reverse complement strand
GGTAAATGCTGCAGCAATGGGAGAATTATGAGTAATATCCGCATCAGTGTTAATATTAAATATCCCCCTGTTGATAAATGTTGGACTGCCATTTCCTAAAGCTATTGAGCCTGCACCTGACCAGTTACACGTTGTATAGTTGGTTAAAGAATGATTATCAGAAAGGAACTTTACATTTCCTACACCACCAGTTATAGTAAAAACGGCACCTGAATCTACTGTTGTACTTCCATTACCTCTTATTTCTCCACCGGACCAATTAAATGTTGAACCAACGTTGAATACGGTAGTTCCATTTTGAACAAGAATCCCACCTCCTGAATTAGAAAGATTCAATGTTCCTGTAACTTCTAAATCTGTGCCGAGGCCATTTGGAATATATAGTTTACCATTAGTAACATTCAAAGTTCCACCCAAGGAGACTATGATCTGATTGGCAACGATACTATCGAGATTTATAGTAACAGTGTGTTGAATAGTAATAGTTGAGTCGGAAGCAGTAGGTGCTATAGTTGCAGGCACCCATGTACAACCGTTATAAGTTTCCCATGTAGAGGCACTGCTCCAGGGTCCACTTGAGAAACTGCGGTATTCATTTGTTGGAGTGCATACCGGACAAGAATTTCCTGTTGTAACGCCCCCTGGGGCTACCCAATTCGAAGTTGCACCTGTAAGAGCAAAATTACTTAGTGTCCCGCTGTTACCGTTCCCGCTGGCATCAGTCAAAGTAGTAATCCCAGCATTATTTGCACCTGCAACACCATGATTAAAATGATAATTGGCAATTAAACCCGCAGCAGAGGTTGATATTTCGCAATTCATGTTTGACTGAATTTGAGATTGTGTACGTGCAATATTCCATATCCGCACTTCATCCATGTTGCCATTATAAGGAACCGTACCATTAACTCCATTACAAACATTAGAGCCACCAAATTGTAGCGTATTTGTATTGTTTAAATTAACACTACCTACAGATGTAGTTGCCATAAGTACTCCATCTTTATATCCTTTAAGCAAGCCTGCGCTTCTGGTAAAGGCAATATGGTGCCATTGACCATTGTTAATATTTGCACCTGTCCCAAGGTTAACACCATAATAGTTAGCCCCGGAAGATTCATTAATTTCGAAGACCATTCCACCTCCAATTTTTTGAACATTCCAAAAATTTGAATTCCCACAAATACTTCTCTTTGACAATAAGTATTCATCCGTACTGGTAGCGTTTTTCATAAAAAATTCGATGGTAAAATCGCCCGTACCAAAATTGCCAAGCGTGTTATTTATTGATACTGCATTACTGCCGCCATTAAAATTTAACGCGGCACCAGGTATAGGTGATGTATAAACAAGCGTTACCAATCCTGTTGAAGGACTATTATAATTAACCGCCCATCCTGAAGGCACATTTACGGTTGCAAACGTTCCTGAAATTGTAGTTGCAGCAATAAATGTTACCTGATCATTGTTAGCAGGTGTATATCCAATGGTAACATTTAAAGTACTACCACCGATTAAAGCTGTACCCGTTACTGTTATCTTATCATAATCAGTACAGGCCGTAGTTGTTCCATTTACTTCAATATTAAGTGCACCATTTGTTGTAAACCCATTGCTGAATGTTTGACAACCGGGAGAATTACCGGGAGCTACAACACCTGAAGTATTATTAAAAAACACACTTCCTGCATAAGTACCCGATCCTTTATATGTGCCATTGTTTATGATGTTAGAAGACAAACTAACAGTTCCATTATTAATAAAATTTGAACCCGTATATGTTATGCTATTTGAACCACTTAATGTACCCGCAGCAGCTATATTGAATGTGCCTGCATGCGTACTTACAGCCGAACTATTCAACCTTAGATCGCCTGAGGCAACATTTATAGTGCCGCTATTGGTTAGGAAAACATTGCCATCAAATGTGGTGATTCCATTTGTTTTATTAATGGTTCCTGTTGCTGAATTGGTAAGGGTAAAGAAGTTTGATCCACCAGAAAGGTTCAATATTCCTGCACTGTTTCCGATATTGAAGATGCCATTATTTGTAATAGCCGAATTTGTACCTCCTCCATCATAAATAATGTTGTTAGTTGCATTCCAGTTAATGGTTCCATTATTAGTGATATAGTGATTGGCACGTAAGGCACAATTGCCGGTTGAAATATTTAATACAGCTCCATTATCCAATTCGGTATTTGCATTGCCTGTTAAGCTACCACCACCCCAATTAAAGGTGGAAGCATTTAAGAAACGTAATTTATTATTTCCCTGAATGCTTCCTGAGCTAAAGTTGAAAGTAGTACCTGATGGAATTTGTACTTCAGGAGTCTGAATAGCGATATCGCCACCGGAATTATTAATTGTGCCTGAGCCTGTGATAGAAGTACCTCCGCCAAAAGTTGTGTTGGAGTTAAGCAATGTAAATGTAGCACCTGAAGAAATATTAACTATACCAAAGTTGTTAAAAGTAGCCCCACTTAAGGTTAGTGTTCCATTGGTAATAAAAACAGCTCCGCTGTTATTGTTAAATGTAACACCGGCACCAAAAGTATTTGTAACAGTACCCGATTTTGTTATAGTTCCTGTTGCGCTATTGTTTAGGGTGAAACTGCCACCACCACCGCCATCGGTAATCCCCGCATTAGCACTAATATTGAAATTGGTATTATTATTTAAGGTTATGGTTGCACCACTGAAATTAAGATTGGTAGTGGTAGTAAGCCAATTTATAGTTCCATTATTAGTAATGGTTTTTGTTCCTGCCATATTCATTGTACCTGTTCCAGAAAAATTTAAAATTCCACCGTTTAGGATAGATAAATCTCCGTCACCATTGAACGTACCGTTGTTGAAAATAAAACTACCGCCGGAATTTACATCAATGGTTGAAGAAAAACTTTGGGTGAGCGTTCCACCATTTAGGGTAACTGTACCATTAGCAGATAAATCTGTTCCTGTGCCGTTGTTAATGTCAAGAACACCCGGACTACTAATTACCAACGTGGCGCCAGCCGCAACAATTAGCTGATCTGCATCAGCGGTTGAATTAACCGTAACTGTGTGTCCGGTAATGATGGTAATAACATTTGCTGGTAAAGCAGAAGGTAAAACAGTTGGGTTTACCCATCCGGCACCATCATATACCTCCCAGGTACTTAATGCATTCCATGCACCTGAATTTGCCGAACGGTAATCATTAATTACTCCTGTACAGGAATAGCCTGATGTAACACCGCCCGGAGTCACCCAGTTAGATGTGGCTCCGGTAAGTGTAAAGTTTTGAAGTGTACCGGTTCTGCCGTTTCCACTCGCATCTGATAAAGAGGTTATGCCGGCATTGTTGCCTCCGGCTGTACCCTGGTTAAATTTGTAGTAGGCCTGTAAATTAGCCTGTGAAGTGATTTCACAAACTTTATTCGATTGTATCTGAGCCTGTGATCGGTTCGTATTCCATATCCTCACTTCATCAATTGTTCCCAGGAAAAAAGTATTCAAACCGGGAGAGTAACCAATCCTCAAATCTGTTCCGGAAGCACTGGTATTTATGACACCGGGGCCGCCTCCTGCTACGGCAGAGTTTGTTTCCAAAACACCGTCAATATAGAACTGTATTGCTGAAAGGCTTGAGTTGTTAACCACAACCGCCACATGGTGCCAGTTGCCATCGTTGACTGAATTGGTACTGCTGATATTATTATTTGATATGGCAAGTTGCAATTTACCCGCTGCGGTCACATTAAAATTGAACCAAATTCCCTGTGTAGGTGTACCATACTCCAAAATAGGTATCTGCGATGAAGTAGTCGTGTTTATCCATGCTTCAATGGTTCGGGGAGCAGATCCCGATACGCCTTTATAACCAGTTATCTGAACCTGGTCATTCACCCCATCATAATTTAAAGCTGCCCCGGTCTGGGCATAAGTCTGTCCCGAACCCAACATGAGAAACAATATAAAGGGGACAAAAAAACTCAGAAAACTTTTCCTTTTTTTACATGAATAAGATTGAAAAAAGGAATTTTTCAGCATGCGGTTAGGCGTAGTTGCTAGATGCATCTTAGTTAGTTTAAGTAATGGTTATTACGGTTAAATTGTCGTCTTGGGAAGGAATTAGATAGGATACGTCCGCACAAACTCTAAAAGGCGGGGCTTCAAGGATATAAGAGATTGTAATTATACGCATTTTTTGATATATTTAAACTCTTTTTTTGAAAAAGAGGCACTTTTAATAATTTGATGTTATCTCAATTCCCTTTCTATTACTTCTCTCATGCCGGTATCCCGGTCATTCGGCCTGCGGCATCCTTCATTTCCAGGTCGGCAACCTTTTTTACCTGGTTATTGATGTGGAAAAACTGGATGACCAGCCAGGCTACAGCAATGATCATGGCAAACAAGAATAAGGTATATTCCCAACTGAGCTGGTCCTTCACTGGTCCTATCATTTTTGCTCCAACAATGCGACCAAGATTTCCAATGGTCATGTATAAGGTGAACTGGGTAGCAGAAACTTTTTTCCAGCAACACTCCATTGCAGTTGCAAATATGCCAATAGATGTAAAAACATACAGCACCTGGTAACAGATCATGAAACCACTGATAAACCATGTATTGATCCAATACATTTTCATAAAAGCCAATGCGCTCATCAAAAGGATGATCAGCAGAAAGTAAATATTCAACATGCGCTTTTTTCCAAACCTGTCTATCAGTATTCCCCCGATAAGCATTCCACCAATACCACCTGTGAGGCTGGCGCTGGAATAGAATTGTGAATAGGTCTGATCTGTCCATCCTAGTGCCTGTACAGTAAAAATAGGGATGAGTGTATCCAAATAATTACACGCTGCCATTACGAGAAATGCAACCAGCGAAAGTAACAGGCTATTGCGCAAACTACATACACTATACAATGATTTAAAAATAACCGACCATTTGGTTAATTGCATTTGTTTGGTTTCGGGAGATGCTTTACCGGCTGTCCACGGCAATAGTTTTTCACCTGGCCGCTCTCTTAAAAATAAAGGCACCATCATGATCAGGCAAACAGCAACGGAAAGCATGAGTATGGCAGATGAAAATCCATACCTGTTCAGGAGCCAGCTGCCAACCGCCAATGATACAGATGTACCAATGATCTTTGCGCCCCACATTAACCCATTTGCCCGGGCCTGTTGTTTGATAGGTACAATATCAATAGCCATACCATCGGTTGCAACATCCTGGAAAGCACCGAAGAATCCCACAGCAAATCCTGCAAGCATAAAAAGAGATAAGTTGTTCAGCGGGTCGGGCACAAAAGCCATGGCAATAAAACTTGCCATTAATCCCAATTGGCCAAACAATACCCAAGGTCTTCTGCGGCCCATGGGTAAATAAGTAAACCTATCCATCATTGGAGCAACCACTATTTTAAAACTCCACGGAAGCCCCACTGCGGCAACAAAGCTGCCGATCTCACCGGGTGTTTTGCCATTCATTGCCATCCATGCAGGGATACCAAAAAAAGCCATGCCTTCCGGAATACCTTGAGCAACATACAGTGCAATAAAATTGAAGTACCGAAAAAAAGTATGCTCTGACAGGGCTGGCAGATCGTTGCTCTTTTTAAGTGGAATATCAATAGCAATTGCTTTCATATTTATTGTTTTCAGCCGGGCGTTTATTATTTTAACGTTACAAAGGTCATAACTGACAGCACGAAAAGCTGGCAGATTTTAACCATCCTATTATACATTTCAGTCAAACTACCGGACAAACTGTGCATGAGCAGGATTTATTCGTCATTTTTTAAAAAGCAGGAATTTTCTCTTTCCAAATATTCGCATGCGCATTTTTTCAGTTTATATTTATAGTTCCGTGAGTATATCCAAACTAACCATAAGCTTTTTTTTCAGCCTGGTCATGATCTTACATGAACCTCAACTGGCTGCCCAAACGACCGGTTCGTACGAAACGATCTCGATCGCACAGGGCTTGTCGCAGGGAATGGTATTCGACATCTTACAAGATCATGCAGGTTTTATATGGGTAGCCACCAAGAATGGCCTCAATAAATATGACGGATATGAGTTCAAGGTATTTACAAATGACCCTTACAATTCCCATACGCTGAGCAGCAATACGATCATAAAGCTTTTTGAAGATTCAAAAGGCAGGATATGGGCGGGAACAGAAAATGCCGGGGTAAATATCTATGATAAAAAAAGCGGCAAATTTTATCGCATCGTTTACTATGCATCAAATCCGGCCAGCCTTTCGGGCAATGTAGTCAGAACGATAATTGAAATGCCCGATGGAAGGGTGCTGGTAGGTGCTGATGGAGCCGGCTTGAACATAGTTCAATTGACCAATGATTTTTTTGAAAAGGATGCAGCCCCGATTATTACCAGGTTAACATTGCCCGATGATGTACAGGTGTACGGTATGGGGAAAGATAAGAACGGAAATATTTGGATCGGTGGAATGGACAGATCTGTTTACAGGTTTGATCCATTGAAAAACAGTTTTATTAAATTAAACAATGGAGAGCTTTTGAATAGCGGTTATTTAACCCAGGATGGAACTATCATGATAAACAATGATCTCTTCCTTTCCGATGGGAAGGATCTACACCCACTGTTCGACATAAATAAAATACCCGCCTGTAATATCATTTTCAGACCAAGGGAGAAACTCTGGAACAACCATCACAGGGAGCCGTATTTTTATGATGTAAGTAAATGGGAGCCTGGTAAAACGTTAAACTGGAATGTGCAATTTCCGCCAACCGCAAGAATTAACCATCCCTTTATCATTGATCGCTCCGGCATATTGTGGTCGGGCTCACTTGGATATGGTTTACGGAAATACAATACCTCTGGTATTAAATTCAAAACCCGGCTAATTCCTGGCAATAGTGTCCGCTGGATCGTTCCTGCTAGTGCAACTGATATATTTATAGGGGATTACGGTTATGGCTGGGTGAAACTAAAAAGCGATTCCGTAGAAAAAAAACCATTTGCTAGGATCTCTTCAGTGACCGAGATAGATAATTTCATCATTTCAAGAACAGGTGATTACTGGATAAAGAGTGACAATTCCGGGTATTATAAATACGAGCCCTCGTCGGGTAAGTTGACCCGTGTTCCGGAGATCAATTATTTTTATGGCGAAGGTGAAAAACAACCGATGCTGGAAGACAGCAAAGGCAATATATGGTTCTCCGGTTTGGGTGGTAAATTTTCCCGCCTCGATCATGTAACCGGCAGGATCGATAGTTTTACAATTAATACAGACGCAACCAAACCCATGGCAACAAAAACAGTTTGTACGTCATTGTATGAAGACGGCCAGGGCAGGCTTTGGGCAGGTACAGCAGAAGGTTTCGCAAAATTAAATTTCAGTAAAGCCGGT
>JANNBU010000236.1:0-16457 GCA_031385805.1 Ferruginibacter sp. | reverse complement strand
TAATAACTATTCATAAAAGGCATACCGATCATTTCAGCCACTGTTAATATCAACATAGAAGACAATGCGATCATAAATCCATTGTCGATAGGTAAGTTTAATATTAAATAAGCTACACCCATTATAACAGATCCATAGCACATCAGCAATAAATATGGCCTTCGTCCTTCCAGTTTAAAAACCAGTACCATTTCTACTATCGCTATCAATATTCCATTAACAGCCATGACTGTGCCTATCCAAAATTCATTTAACTGCAATCCTTCTTTAAAATATATGGGTACGGTTGTAAATACCTGGAAGAAACAGGTAGCAAACAATACGGTTAAGATCAGGAATTGTAAAAATGCCTTATCCCTGTATGGTGAAACAGATTTGTTGTTTTTTGTGGTATGATGATGTGTTGTTTTTTGTTGTACCAATGATACTTTCGGTAAAATGATCAGCAGGGAAAGCGATGCTGCTATACTTGTAAATCCATCCGTCCAAAAAAGCAGGTGATAATTGATAGATGCTAAAAATCCTCCCAATGCAACACCAATACCCCAACCTAAATTTATTGCCAACCGTACCAATGAGAATGATTGAGTGCGGTTTTTTTCTGTACTGTAGTGAGCAATAGCGGCTGCATTGGCTGGCCGGAAAGATTCATTGACCATGCTTAAAAAAAAGGTGCAGATGCAAATGGCTTCATAGCTACGCATCTGCCCAAGTGCTATGAATAAAATACCTCCAAAAAACAATGATGCAAATTGTGTATAATAAAATCCAAACTTATCTGTGATCTTTCCTCCCAAAAAAGCGCCGGTAACGGAGCCGATACCATAGATCGCCACCACGAACCCACCTTGTTTTGTCGTATACCCGAGATGTTTGCAATACAATGTCATAAAAGCCAGTACCATGGTACCACTCCTGTTAATAAGCATAACGATGCTTAGTAACCAGATGCGCCTGGATAAACCATTATATGCATTTTTATATAATTGTGCCGTTTGTGTTATCATAAAAAATAAAAGATACTTTTCATTTCACTACCCTATTGAAATTGGATGATTTTGGCGTTGCTTCCAAAATGTTTTTTATTATTTGCGGAGGTATGGTGAGTTTTCTTTTTTGAGTATCCATCCATGCTGCATCAATATTCATGGTAGCTGCAAGTGTTTCCCCGTTTTTCCATATTTCATGTTCCATGCTCCACCTTGAAAAATCGGAAGTTATTTTCGAGAGTTTTAAATTAATGATGATATCATCGCCAAAATTTATTTCTCTTTTAAAGAAACATTCTTCCCTGAAAATGATTGGGCCTATGTGATGTTCTTTCATCAATTTGGGTGTTAAACCATTTTCAACCAGGAAAGCCATCCTGCAAAATGCCCCCAGGTCGTAATACTTTGAATGAAGTACATGAAAGTTCGGGTCAAGATCTGCCCAGCGTATTTCTGCTTTTACATTGAATGATTCCATGAATGATCAGGTTTTGGTAAAAATAAAAAATCCTTTCCGCATCAGGCGAAAAGGATTTTTACAATTACTATTACAATAAATTATTTATACAATAATTCGTAGTATTCTTTTGCCATGCGGTTACTATCAAATTGCCAGCGTACATCTCTCATACCATTTTTAATAATTTGGCGCCATACATGAGGGTTGTCGTAATACATGGGCAGTATCTGGTTTTCAAGTATCTCATACATCCTATCAAGGTCGTATTGGTCCTGTTCATGTACGTTCATCTTTTCATAATCAACCATTGGTACAACAAAACCATTATTACCATGATTAATGAATTCGCATATCCAGCCGTCGTTGGTACTGAAGTTCACAGATCCGTTCATAGCTGCTGTCATTCCACTCGTTCCACTTGCTTCTCTGGGTACACGTGGATTATTCAGCCAAACATCAGAAGCCTGTTTTAATCTTTTGCTCAATGAAAGTTCATATCCGATGCAAACAGCAACATTCTTATATTTTTTACTAAGGTTCACTAAAAAATTAAAATCGCTTATTGCAGGATAGTCAACAGGATAAGGTTTCCCTGCCCAGATGATCTGCACGGGGTATTTGGTGCTACTTAGTAATGCTTCGAAACGTTCCAGGTTTCTGGTTATCAATTCAGCTCTTTTATAACCGGCAAACCTGCGTGCCCATACAATGGTAATCACATCAGGGTTAAATAATTTTCCTGTCTGATCTGCAACAATATCCATAGCCCGCTTTTTCAAAAATCTTTTACGGTCTATAAATTCATCAACTTTATGATCGTCCATAAAATTATATAATTGCTTATCGGCCCAATAATGCCAGTTCTGTGCATTGGTGATAGATTTGATCTCACAGATACCTTCATATTTACTCCACATTTTCCTGCTTACTTCACCATGCAACTGGCTCACCCCATTTGCCAGTTTTGCAAAACGCAATGCTGCCAATGAATGGTTGAACTGGTTATCATCAATACCGGTAAGTTTTCTTACTTCTTCTAAAGGCACACCACAGAAATAACTCATTTTTTCACAAAGAAAAATATCATGTTTTTCATTACCTGCTTCTTCGGGTGTATGGGTTGTAAATACAAGTCTTTTCCTGACTTCCTCTTTGCTTCCATATTTTTTATAGAGGTAAAAAGCTGCACTTACTGCATGAGCTTCATTGAGGTGATATAATTCAGGATTGAAATTAAGTTCATCAATCAGCCGGGCGCCGCCAACACCTAATAAAATGAATTGGGCTACTTTGGTTGCCACATTTGCATCATACAACCGATGGGTAATAGTTTGGGATACGTAATCATTTTCCGGCAGGTCGGTACTTAACAGGAATAAGGGTGCACTTTTAAAGGTCTCAGGATTTAAATAAAAAACTTTAACCCAAACAGGGTTTTCGTGAATATTGATCTGAAATTTTATGCCGGTATCTTCCAGGAAATTATAGATCTTTTCATTCCATTGTACCTGCAATGTCTGATCCTGGTTGCGGGCCTGGTCATAATAGCCATACTTCCACAAGATGCCTATTCCTATCAGGTTCTGGCGTAATTCGTAGGCACTGCGTAAATGAGAACCACTTAAAAATCCAAGACCTCCACTGTAAATTTTCAATGGCTGGTGTATAGCGAATTCCATTGAGAAATATGCGATGCGTTTCTGGTATGCATGATCAACAGGATACGGTACCTCATACTGGGTAAAATTCATATTAGCTTTTTTTTTGGCTGCAATATAAAACCGTTTTTTTTAATCACAGCAGGTTATACAGTATATGTGAAAAACTAAAAAAATGGAAGAAAAGTTCTGATTTAGGTAAATAGAAAAATAATTTTTAGATTTGTCTAAATTTATTGTTTGATGAACCATACAGCCACCGAAGAGAATTACATCAAAGCTATCTATCATTTACAGCATACACGTGATAAGGTGAGCACCACGTTGCTTTCTGCCGAAATGAATACAAGGCCGGCGTCTGTTACTGATATGCTGAAAAAATTACGGTCCAAAAGGATTGTTCATTACCAGCGGTACAAAGGATTCAGTCTGACAGAATCGGGCAATAAAACAGCCCTCACCGTTATACGCAAACACAGGCTTTGGGAATATTTCCTGGTAAACAAACTTGGATTTGAATGGGATGAGGTACACAATGTAGCTGAAGAACTGGAACATATTACAAGCAGTGAATTGGTCACACGCTTAGATAATTTTTTGGGCAACCCCGCATTTGATCCACATGGCGACCCTATCCCTGACAATAAAGGAAAGATCAGAACGATCAAACAGGCCAATCTTGCAGCATTGCCATTAAAGAAGACTGCATCAGTAAGTTCAGTAAAAAATCAAAGTTCCGAAATGCTTGACCTGCTAAACCATTTTCAGATAGGCATCGGTACCAGGTTAAAAGTTAATAAACGTTTTGACTTTGATGGTTCTGTAGAAATTAAAATTGGTAAACTACCTCCAACCATTATCAGTAAACAGGTTGCACAAAATGTATTTTGTATTGTATGAAGCAATTAATAAACAATGATAACTCACTGAGTGAAGTGCACGGTTCAGTGGATACAACGGTAAAAAACAAAGGCTGGAAAAAAATATTTTCCTTTTTGGGGCCGGCATACCTGGTAAGTGTCGGATACATGGATCCGGGAAACTGGGCCACAGATCTTGCCGGTGGCAGTAAGTATGGTTATACGCTGATCTGGGTATTGCTGATGAGTAATCTCATGGCACTATTGCTGCAAAGTCTGAGTGCCAGACTGGGTATTGTAAGAGGGCGTGACCTTGCACAGGCAAACCGGGAGACTTACCCAAAAGGTATCAATTTTATTTTATGGGTACTTGCAGAGATCGCTATAGCTGCAACCGACCTGGCTGAAGTGCTTGGTATGGCCATCGGGATACAGTTGCTTACCGGCCTGCCATTGATCTGGGGTGTTTCCATTACAGTATTTGATACATTTTTATTGCTCTATTTACAACGGTTGGGCATTCGCAAAATGGAAGCATTTATCATTGCGCTGATCGCAGTGATTGGATTTTGTTTTCTCATTAACATCATCATTGCACAACCACAACTCTTCGATGTATTGAAAGGATTTATCCCTTCGCTACCGGATGCAAAAGACCTGTATGCAGCAAAGGGAATGAGTAATGCATTACCAAAAGAAACAGCTTTATACCTGGCAATTGGTATCATTGGTGCCACTGTTATGCCGCATAATTTATACCTGCATTCTGCACTGGTACAAACCAGGAAGATCAGGAAAGATAAAAAAGGAATCAAAGAGGCATTGAAATTCAGTTTTATTGACAGTACCATTGCTTTGAATATTGCCTTTCTCATAAATGCAGCCATCCTTATATTGGCCGCAACCGTTTTTTTTAAAACCGGAAGAACCGATGTTGGTGAAATAAAACAAGCGCATGAATTGCTCTCCCCGATGCTTGGGTCAACATTTGCATCCACTTTATTTGCCATTGCACTGATCGCTTCAGGCCAAAGTTCCACGGTAACAGGAACACTGGCCGGACAGATCGTAATGGAAGGGTACCTGCGTTTACGAATCAATCCGCTGATGCGAAGATTGATCACACGGTTATTGGCGATCATCCCCGCTATTATTGTTATCGCAATTTTTGGTGAGGACAGAGTTGACAGCCTTTTAATATTCAGCCAGGTAATATTGAGTTTACAGTTAGGCTTTGCCGTGATACCGCTTATTCATTTTACAAGTGACAAGAAAACTATGGGCGAATTTGCCATTAAACCCCTTATTAAGTTTCTTGCCTGGCTGGTTGCATCTGTTCTGGTTTACCTGAATGTAAAAATGGTAACTGGTGAAGCAACTGATTTTTTTGCGACTTCAGATAGCATGACCGGGAAGATCGTTATCATTATGGCGGGCCTCTTGTTCGGGGCATTATTGATCTACTCTATCATTTTTCCTTTAATCAGTAAGAAGAGTATAGGTTCCATTCAAATGCATCCTGAGATCACAGGTTTACAGAATATTGAGATCCCTGTTTACAGGAAGATAGCCGTAGCATTGGACTTTAGCGAGAAGGATGCAAAATTATTAGCCGCGGCCATCGGACAGGCAAAGGAAGACACTGAATTTATTTTGATCCATATTGTAGAAAGTGCATCCGCCATATTATTAGGTGATCAGACAGCTGATTATGAAACACAAAAAGACAAAGAAAGGCTTGATCTCTTTGTAACAGAGTTAAGAGAAAAGGGATATAAAGCAGAAGGGATATTGGGCTTCAGGCTCAGCGCCAAAGAAATTGTAAGAATTGTAAAAGAGGAAAATGCAGATATCCTCGTTGTAGGTGCACATGGGCATACCGGCCTTAAAGATTTTATTTATGGTGAAACAGTAAATGCTGTGCGGCACGAATTAAAGATACCGGTACTGGTAGTTACTTTGTGATGATTGCCATTTTACTATCTATGAATTTATTCCATTTTTCCTGCAGGGCAGCTTCCTGGCCATTGCGGGTTTGGCCATCATATTCATCCTGCATTTTTTCCATGGCTTCAACACATTCATCGTAGATACGCGGAAGTAAATTGTTGTAATCTTTGTTTGTAATAATTGTGCTTTGGATCTTATCAATAAAAATACAGGCAGCTATATAACTGATATCAAAATGATGTTGTTCATGATTTAAAATATAAGCGGTTGTTTTACCTGGTTTTACCCATGACTTGTTTTTATTAAAAAAGCAATACACTTTGATATTTAACTCCCCATTTCTGTTGGAAGATGTTAAACTAGCGGTATACCCAAAACCCGACATGGTAACTGCAGCAGTTCTGCCATTATTCGCAGGAACCCTACCTTTAAAGTCTTCCCACAACAATTTATTTTCCGGAGTATAATAGATCACTTCAGAAGCAGGCATTGAAGTGCGTTGTGTCCATTCCACTTTTGTCGATAATTGTGCGAATAAACTTACAGGTAACAGTAAGCAAAAAATAAAGGGGAGTATTTTCATGTTTAACTATTCATTTCTATAACCCAAAAGAACCATCATTATTGCAAATAAAATATTAAGACGGGTACAATTATAAAAAACTTAACAGGTTAATGAAGTATTATTTACCAAGCCGCTGCTGTATTATACGAAGAAGTATATCAATATCCTGTTTTTCCATGCAGTTAAAATGTTCCAGCGGGCATGTATGATAACCGATCTTACTACAAGGGCGACAGCGTAGATTTTTTACTTCCATTACTTCATATTGCAGCGTTGATTTACTTCCATAATATGGATACATCCCAAACACAGGGGCCGTATTTCCCCAAATTGAAATGATCGGTTTTTGAAGAGCAGCTGCAATATGCATCAATCCTGTATCATGCGATATAACTAATTTAGATTGTCGAACCAGGTCTGCCGATTCATTCAGGTTAAATTTGCCGCAGGCATTGTAAATTTTTATAGGATCAACGGAAGCAATAATTTCAGCGTCATTAAAATCTTCTTTTCCTCCCAATAACATGACAGGGTGATCGATCTTATAACACAGTTCCTGTAATTTATGAACCGGTAATTTTTTTGTTTCATAAGTGGCTCCGATCACTATTGAAATAAATCCGGCTGAATGTGATGTAGGAATATCAGTTTGCCTTACTATATCCTTTTCGGGAATGAAATAATCCAACCCCAATCCATCATCTTTAATCCCCAGTGCAGCTGCTGTATCCAAACTTCTTTGTGTTATATGTTCGGCAGGCATGACATTGATGTTGAGATTTGTAAGCAGAAATTTCTCAACATTCAATTTGTTAATGGAAAAGGATCTTTTCTTCAACGCCTTTTTGATCCTTAAGCTTCTGAGATTATTATGCAGGTCAATTACATGATCATAATTCTCTTTTTTCAGTTTATCAATGATCTCAGGGAGATCTTTATCTACATAAAAAAACTTATCTATATAAGGATTAGTGGAAGTAACAATTTTGTAATTAAGCTTTGTTACAAAATGCAATTCGGAACCCGGTATTTGTTTTTTAATACAACGAAATACCGGTGTGGTAAGTACAATATCTCCAATGGATGAAAATCGTATGACTAATATCTTAGGCACTTATTAACGTCAGATTTAAGATTCAATATAATTTAATTCTTTTCCAAAAGTTTCATCGGTGAACCATGCTGCAATGATACTTATCAGCATAACAATGATGCCGGTGATCAGTGCTGCATATATATAACTGGTATATTGCTGCAACCAATTAAACAATAAAAGCATTAGCGGCAGGGACCCTCTTACCATATTGGGTACAGAAGTAGCGGCAGTTGCCCTTAAATTCGTACCAAACTGTTCGGCCGCCATTGTAATAAAAATTGCCCAGAATCCTGTACCAAAACCCAATGCGGCACAAATGATGTACATAGCTGTAGCAGAATTATTATATGGAGAGAAATATAATGCAATGGCAATTGCTGTAAGAAAATAAAATATGAACAAAGCTTTTTTCCTGCTTCGGAGCCATTGACTCAGCAGGCCCGCAAGCACATCTGCGATGCAAATAGCTGCATAAGCATACATGGTTGCCTTACCGGGAATGATCTCTTCGCTTATTCCGAACCGTTTACCAAATTCATTGGAAAAAACGATGAGTATTCCAATTACATACCAGGTAGGCAAACCAATAAGAATACTCAATATAAATTTCCTGAACCTGTTTGTATTGTTAAAGAACATCCCAAAATTGCCACGTGAAACCTTCATTTCTTTTACCTGTTTGTACATACCCGATTCAAAAACGCTGACACGTAAGATCAGTAAACAAAATCCAAGTCCGCCACCAATAAAATAACAAACACGCCAATCAAAAATCTTTGAAATGAAATATGCAACAACAGCACCTGTTAATCCTATACCGGCTACCAGCGAAGTAGCAACACCCCGTTTTTCTTTGTGTACAAGTTCCGATACAAGTGTGATCCCTGCACCCAATTCACCTGCCAGGCCTATACCTGCAATGAATCTTGTAAGTGCATATTGATTTGTTGTCTGCACAAACCCGTTTAAAATATTGGCAACAGAATATAAAATAATAGAACCGAATAAAACACTTAACCTTCCTTTCTTATCACCCATGATACCCCAGATAATACCACCGATCAATAAACCGATCATCTGTATACTGATAATGAATTCACCGCTCTTTTTAACTGCTTCCGGATCCAAACCCAGTGAACGCAGACTTGGCACACGAACAATATTAAAAAGCAGCAGGTCATATATATCAACAAAATAACCCAGCGCTGCCACCAGTACAGCGATATTAAAAATTGAGTTAGAAGATTTCTGCATGCAGGGGAATTAGGAGGAAATATGTGGTTTCTTTTTTCCAAAAAACAATTTTATCAAAACCGGGGCCGTTGTTACCAGCACAATAACTATCACTATGATCTCCAGATGTTTTTCCAGATCAATACCAAATTGCTTTTTTGTAAATGTATTTAAATAGTGCCCGATAAAAAGCATGGATACCACCCACGCCACACAACCAATGATATTAAAAAAACTGAATTTCTTTCTATCCATGTGTACAATACCTGCAACAATGGGTGCAAAGGTTCTTACAAAAGGAAGGAAACGTGCGAACACGATTGCCCCACCACCATGTTTATCATAAAAATCTTTTGCCTGGTGCAGGTATTTTTGTTTAAACAATAACCGGTCTTTCCAGTTGTACATAGCCGGTCCAACTTTGCGACCGGTCATATACCCAACAGTATTGCCTAAAATACCAGCTATGGTACATAATCCCGCTATGATGAGCAGGTTAATAAAATCGCTTCCTGTATTTAAAGAAATTGAATCAACCAGCGGAGTACTTAGTATTCCTGCAACAAATAACAAAGAATCTCCCGGAAAAAAAAATCCGATAAACAATCCCGTTTCCGCAAAAATAATGAGCAACAATAACCATAACCCTCCGTTTAAAATATAGAACATGGGGGTTAACAAATCAGTCCATGAGAATTGTTTATCAAGCACCAGCAGTTTTGCCGCAATAACATTTTTGGCCGAAACCTTTTTAATATCATACCCTTCAGTTATGAACGTAATCGAATCAACAGTGGTATTACTGATGGTGATATTGCCATCCTTATCGGATGTATAATCAATATTATTTATCCTGACTACTGCATGCCCGATCTCCTGTTTGTATTGATTGATGAGATTAACAGTAACTGAATCTTGTGCAAAGGTTTTCGAGAATGCTGTAACGAGGAAAAGAAAAAGAACAAATTGTTTCATAAATATCGTTGCTATCAGTTAATATTATTTTATAGTTTTAATGTGAATGCCCCAGCTCGCCTTCTAATTTACTAACTACTGCCGTGGCAATGCTGTTACCAACAACATTGGTGGCGCTGCGGCCCATGTCCAATAAAGGATCTATACCGATGAGCAATGCTATACCTGCTTCGGGAATATTGAAAGTTGCCAATGTTCCTGCAATTACCACGAGTGATGCCCTTGGCACACCTGCAATGCCTTTGCTGGTCAGCATCAACACCAGCAACATACTGATCTGTGTTGGGAGATCGAGGTGAATCCCGAAACTCTGCGCAATAAATATAGATGCAAAGGTCATGTACATCATACTGCCATCAAGATTGAATGAATATCCCAACGGTAATACAAAACTTACGATCTTGTCTTTACACCCGAATCGTTCCAGCTCCATCATTGTTTTAGGAAATGCAGCTTCACTGCTGGAAGTACTAAAGGCTAACATGATTGGTTCCCTGATCCTTTGTAAAAGTGTAAATACCCTTCTTTTGATAAACAATGAGCCTGCAAGTATGAGTATTATCCAAAGTAATGCAAGCCCGAAATAAAATTCGCCAATAAAGATCGAATATGTTTTAAGAATTCCCAGGCCCTGCTTGGCAATAACCGCGGTCATGGCGCCAAATACTGCTATTGGAGCAAAATTCATTACATAACCGGTAACTTTTAAAATGACATGTGCAACCACATCCAGTGCTTTGATCACCGGGGCCGAAATATGTCCCAATGCAGCAGCTGCAACGCCGAAGAAGAGCGAAAAAACAACGATCTGCAATATTTCATTCTTCGCCATTGCATCTACAAAACTTGCAGGAAATACATGATAGAAAAAATCTTTTACACTAAGTGCTGCTTTGTCAATACCCAGATTGGCAACGCTATCGGGTAGTGGTAAATTCATAGCCTTTCCTGGTTCAAAGAAATTAACCAATACCATACCCAGTAATAAACTCATCAATGATGCAGATATAAACCACAGCAGGGTTTTGCCTCCTATCCTGCCAACCGCCTTTATATCTCCCAGTTTTGCCACACCAACAACCAGTGTAGTAAACACCAATGGTCCAACGATCATTTTTATGAGCCGTATAAAGATATCTGCAAGCAGGCTGAACCATTCGAGTTTTTTATCACGTGCTTTTAAAGTCTCCCCTTTTTGCACATCAACCAATTCCTTTTCTTTTTGCAACGCCTTGTATCCTGCATTTGTCGTATCAAGCAATAAGGACATCCTGCTATTAATATTTTTAAGAGAATCGGTATAGATAAGCAATTCATCAGCTGCGCTTGTATTGCTATTGTTATCAAGTATGGCTTTTTCCGCGGTTTTCTTTTTAGCGGTAACCGCTACTTTTAATTTGGTCAATGATTGAAATGCAATTGTATCTTTTGGCATTTCAAAAACCTTCATTTTATTACGCAATAGTTTTTGTTGAATTTCGGCGTTCATGATACGATTGTTTTCCGTACCCACATATTGCTTATTCAAAATGAATCCCGTAGCAATACCAATGATCAATGCAATTCCGATATATAAAGTAAGCTTATGTTTTTTGGATTTCTCCTGATGCATAGATAAAAATTAGTATTGCAATATATGATTTAAAGCTTGTTGTGCACAGGCGGGTGGGTAAAAATGTATCAATGGTTGCATTAATAAAGATTTATTGCTTATTTTTCCGTTCTATTACTAATAAAAACCAAACAACTTTATGAGTTTATTTGTCAGAAAACCAATGGCGGCTTTAATGAATGAAGCCCAGGAAGAAGGCAGTCATACCCTGAAAAGGACGCTTGGTACCTGGGGATTGGTCGCATTAGGAATTGGCGCCATCATAGGGGCTGGATTATTTTCTATCACCGGGATGGCAGCAGCTAACCATGCAGGTCCGGCAATTACATTATCATTTGTTGTTGCGGCTTTGGGATGCTTGTTCGCAGGTTTATGCTATGCAGAATTTGCATCAATGATACCCGTTGCAGGAAGCGCCTATACTTATTCCTATGCCACCATGGGTGAATTCATTGCATGGATCATTGGCTGGGATCTTGTACTGGAATATGCTGTTGGTGCTGCTACGGTTGGTATTAGCTGGAGCAGGTATCTGGTAAGATTCCTGGAAGGTTTTGACATTCACCTTCCCGAAAGTTTAACTGTTGGGCCCTGGGATGGTGGTATCATTAACCTGCCCGCAGTTTTTATCATTGTATTGATGAGTTTATTATTAATAAAAGGAACAAAGGAAAGTGCTACTGTGAATGCAGTCATTGTAGGTTTAAAAATTACCGTTGTACTGATCTTTATTATTCTTGGATGGAAATATATAAACAATTCAAATTACACTCCATATATACCAGATAATAGCGGCAAATTCGGAGACTTTGGATTTAGTGGGATCATTCGTGCAGCGGCTATCGTATTTTTTGCTTATATAGGTTTTGATGCAGTAAGTACTGCAGCCCAGGAAGCAAAGAATCCGAAACGGGATATGCCATGGGGTATTTTAGGTTCCTTAGCTATTTGTACGATACTATATATTTTATTTGCACACGTAATGACAGGTGTTACCAGTTATACCACATTTGCCGGTAAAGATGGAATTGCTCCGGTTGCAATTGCAATTGATCATATGGGAACAACGAATGCCGCAGGAGTTGTAACACCAGATTATCCATGGCTGAACCGTGCAATTGTTGTAGCCATTCTTGCAGGTTATGCTTCTGTAATTCTTGTAATGCTGATGGGCCAAACCCGGGTATTCTTCAGTATGAGTAAAGATGGTTTGATACCAAGGATATTCTCCACTGTAAATCCTAAAACACAGACTCCGGCAAAAAGCAATTTGTTATTCATGGTTTTTGTAAGCCTGTTTGCCGCATTTGTACCTGCCAGGGTTGTTGGAGAAATGACAAGTATCGGAACACTCTTTGCGTTTATACTTGTATGTATTGGCGTTTGGGTAATGCGTAAAAAAATGCCCGAACTTCCAAGAGCATTTAAAACACCATTGGTTCCACTTGTTCCGATCCTTGGAATTGGAGTATGCCTTTTTATGATGGTATTTCTTCCAATGGATACCTGGATACGTTTACTTGTATGGATGCTGATAGGCATGGATATCTACCTGGTTTATGGAGCCAAGAACAGTCATTTAGGAAATGGAACTAATAACAGGAAAGGAATGAGAATAGCCCGATACAGCAGCATTGCACTTTGTCTTTTATTGGTTGTAGCAGGAGTATTGCACCAATATACTGTTGGTTTTGAAACGGACAGAACTTTATTTTATATTTCTCTCATTTTTGCAGCAGTTCACTTAGTTGTCTTTGGAAGAAAGCTTGGAAGAATTGAGCCTGAAGCATAAAAAATAACAATAGCAAAAAAAATCCCGAAGTAATCTTCGGGATTTTTTTTGCTATTGAATCTGTATCTCATCTACAAAAATATGCGTATCCCCACCTGCCCCTTCATGCCATTCGGGAAGTTTACCATATTGAATGGCTTTTATTCTTACATACCTCGCTTTAACAGGAACAAAGCTTGGTTCGATCTCCAATATTTGTGCATCAAGACTTTCTATCGGAATCAACTCTTTGCCCTTGTATAATTGGCTGAAATTTTTTCCATCTGTTGAAGTTTCAATTATAAATTCCTTAGGCATTACGATCCAGGCCCTGGTATCCTGCAAAAAACTTGTAAACACCCTGGATACGGTTTTTATTTCTTTCAGATCGATCATTACATCCATATCCGTTTTTTGATACCCCTGCCAGTTTCCTTTATGCCAGTTGATATCGCCCCGAATGCCATCTATCAGGCCATCCGGTCCGCCTCCGTCGTATTGCTGCTCATAATTTGTATTAAGTTTTACAGTCCAGTTATGAGGCAGTTTTTTATAGGTTGCTGTTGTGATAAAACTTTTCGATCCTTTATTACTGATGGCAATTGCCTTTAGTACAACCGATCTGTCTATCAACAAAGGCTTTGTATATTTTGTGCTCCTGGCAGAAGGATCTTTTCCATCAAGGCTATAATAAATATTTACATTCTTTTGAGCAGATGTGATCGTTACCTGTTTACTGTTTTTAAAAGGAACCGCACCTCCGTTTATAACCGGGTTTAAAACAATTTGCATATCCTGGTTTATTTCACTAATAACAGGTGTGTTATATTTTTTGGGGAATATGGCTGAAGGCTTATCTCCCATCATAAAAGTTATCAATCCACCATTGGCAATATCATTGTGCTGTAAAAAAGGCATCTCCCATTTTTTAGGCATGAGTGAAGCGGTTGTACTTAACAATGCACTTTGAATATAAAAAATTTTATCACTTACCCCCGGCGAATTAATTATAAATGACTTACCATTTTCCAAATGGATCTCTGCGAGGCTGAATTGCGGACTACCGATCATATAATTGGTTGATCCGGGAGTAACAGGATAAAAACCCAATGCACTCAAAACATACCAGGCGCTCATTTGCCCGCAATCCTCGTTTCCAATAAGTCCATCGGGAGCATTCTTATACATTTCTGTCATTACCTGGTGAACCAGTTCCTGCGTCTTGTATGCCTTGCCGGTATAGTCGTATAAATAAATGATGTGATGACTTGGTTCATTGCCATGTGCATATTGTCCGATCAGACCGGTTATATCACTTTGGTCTCTACCGGTTGTCTGTGATGGAGCTGTAAACAGGTTGTCTAATTTTTGTTCCAGTTTTTTTGCACCGCCGGTAAGTTTTAAGTAACCACCAATATCCTGTGGCATGTAAAAAGAATATTGCCAGCTATTGGCTTCTGTAAAATTATTATTCACTTCCCGTGGGTCGAATGGGTTTAACCAATCGCCGTTTTTCTTTGGCCGCATAAAACCTGTCTTACTATCCAAAACATTTTTATAATACTGTGACCTTTTTATGTACTCCCTGTAATCTGTATCATTACCGGTCATTTTTGCAAACATGGCTATACACCAGTCATCATAAGCATATTCCAGTGTTTTACTTACACTTTCAGATTCATCTTCTACTTCTATCAATCCGTTCTTAATATAGGCCGGCAAACCCAGGTGGCTCCAGTTTGCACTTTTTTTCATGGCTTCCAGCGCAAGTTTTGTATCAAAATCTTTGATGCCTTTTGCATAAGCATCAACAATAACGGGAATACTGTGGTAACCGATCATACAATCTGTTTCGCAACTTGCCAGTTCCCATACGGGCAGGCGGCCGCCCTGCTGGTATTGAACCAAAAATGTTTTAATATAATCCAGGGTTCGTGCCTGGTCAATGATGGTATAAAGCGGGTGTGCGCCGCGGTAAGTATCCCACAATGAAAAAACAGAATAATAAGTAAACCCTTCTGCCGTATGTATCTTATTATCCCTGCCGCGGTATTGGCCATCCACATCCATATTTATATTGGGCACAATGGCAGTATGGTATAAGGCTGTATAAAATATTTTTAATTTATCCTCGTCAGTACTCTTCACTTCTATCTTTGATAATTCGGTCTGCCATTTTTTTTCGGCAGCGCTTCTTACTGCTTCAAAATCCCATCCCGGCATTTCGCTTTCCATATTTTTTTTTGCGCCTTCCACGCTTACAGCAGATATGGCCACTTTTACATAAATATCCTTTGATTCGGCAAGATCAAACTGAAAATATGCTTTGATATTTTTTGATGAAGAAGCTCTTAAATTCTCAGATAAAACAGTATCCTGCCAAATGCCATTCTTTATAATTGGTTTTGAAAATTTCATCACAAAAAAAACATACTGGTCATTTGCCCATGCTTTACTTCTGCGCAGGCCCGACACGGTTACACTGTCTTCAATAGTTAATGAAGATTCTATTACTGCATCCCTGTGCTTCAGATCAAGAATGATATTATTGGTCTTGCCCGATAAAAAAGTATAATGGTGAAAACCCACTCGTTCTGTAGCAGTGAATTCAGTTTGAATCTTATCATCATCTAATAATACACTGTAATACCCTGCAGATGCTTTTTCATTTTTATGACTGAACAATGAACCGTAAATTTTATTATCGGCCGATGCTATTCCATTCATCGGCATCAATAAAATATCACCATAATCACTCACACCGGTGCCACTGAGATGCGTATGCGAAAATCCATAAATAAAACTATCGGAATAATGATAACCACCACATCCATCCCATCCATCTAATCGTGTATCCGGACTAAGTTGCACCATTCCGTGCGGAAGTGTTGCTCCCGGGTATGTATGTCCATGACCACCGGTTCCGATAAAAGGATTTACATACTGCACAAAATTTTGTTGGGCAAATATTGGAAGATTGAAAAGACTTGTAATGATTACTGCTAAAATTTTCTTTTTGATCATTAGATATATTATTAACCTGGGTTGAGGAATAATGTTTTTATAAAATGTTAGTTACAAATTATTATTGCACGTTACTTTTTTGTCTTTAGTAATAGATTTCTAACTTAATGATTTTTATATTCTTCTTTTCCTTGATCCCGCTATGGCGGGACCTTGTTCCAAGAAGCAAAAATCAAGGGCTCCGGAAAAAAAAGCTCCCGATTCGCTTCACTCTCGGGACACGGTAAAAATTTAAAGCCTGGCTAAAATGAAATAAGTCACAAC
>JANNBU010000235.1:0-2550 GCA_031385805.1 Ferruginibacter sp. | reverse complement strand
CACTTTAAGAGGAAAGCAATGAATATTTATTAATGAAATTATCAATGTCAAACTATTCGTGCATTCGTGGCATTTTTATTTATTCGTCAATGCATAAATGGCAAAAGATGTCAACCAGTGTTCTCCTGCATAATCACCACTGGCAACCTGTGGTAATGCAGTTTCCAAATGTTCATTGGCTAATTGAAGCAAATGTTTATTATTGATCGCTGATGCAATTCCTTTAAGGCACCATGCCCGGCTTAAATTCAATCCGTCTAAGTGAACTAATTTTCCATCTGTTCTGTCTTTTACTTTACCAGGTTCGATCTTTAATTTATCATCAAACAATGAAGGCATAAATTGTTTTAACCAAACGATGAATTGTTTTTTTGGTAAAATTTTTCTCATCAGATCGGCTTCTTCTAAGCAGGGGCTTAAAAAATCACTGCCACCGGGTTCCCAGTTGAAATGACAATTTTTATCTGAAATATAAAAACGAATGGCTGCTGCTTTAATAGCTTTTGATAAGGCACTGTCTTTTTGATCAACGGCATAATCGTACATCATACTCAATCCAAAAGAAAGATTACTGTGTTCGCCTGCTCTAATCGGGTAAACAAGTTTGTCTAAATAAGCAATGGTAAGTTTGGATAGTTCCGTTACCAACGGTTGCAAAGCCGCAGCCCATTTTTTTGCATCAGCGTCATTCCAGTTCAATAATTCATTTTGTAACTGCAGTAACCAGGCCCAGCCATAAGTTCTTTCAAAACTTTTATTGTCCTTTGATTTGAACAGTTGCAGTTCCTGTTCAATATTGGCTGTTGTAAAATGCTTGTTGAATAATTGCCTTATTTGTGGGGATTCTGCAATAGCAGGAAAAATTTTCAATAACCTTACCAGCATCCAATGTCCATGAACACTGCTATGCCAGTCGAAGCAACCAAAGAATGCAGGATGATAATTCTTTGGAGCTGTAACCAATGAGGAATCGCCAAATGTTATACCCGTTTTGTATGGGAATTCTTTTTCGACACAACGAAGCGGCAATTTTGCAAACTGTGATGCACCGGTTGCAGTAAGTATTATTTGCCCGTTTACTTTTTCATAATATACCTGTTGGGCATTGCTAAAAACTGGAATAGCAGATCCGGTAAAAAGCAAAAACAAAAATCTGATCAATATCTTATTTTTTGAATTTTAAAAATAGTATTTATTCTTGTCAACCGTATAATAAAACATGATGCCTGAAACAGGTGTACATTCTTTTATCTTTGTAAAAATCAATTTATGATATTAGTTACAGGTGGCGCAGGGTTATTGGGGAAGGAATTGATCACTCAATTACTTTCCCGTGGCAAAGAAGTAACTGCTATTTACAATAATACGGCATTGGATCATTTTCCATATAAAGGATTAAAAACAGTTCAATGTAATATCCTTGATGTAACTGGCCTGGAAGAGGTAATGGATGGTATTGATGAATTGTATCATTGTGCCGGCAAGGTTTCTTTTGCTCCGGGGTACGTAGATGAGTTGTACAAAGTAAATGTGGAAGGCACAGCTAATATCGTAAATGCTGCCCTGAATGCGGGTGTTAAAAAAATGCTGCATGTAAGTTCTGTTGCATCATTGGGACGTATCAGGGAAAATGAAATCATCAATGAGCACATGCAATGGACCGAAGAGACCAGCAACAGCAAATACGGACAAAGCAAATTTATGGGTGAGATGGAAGTATGGCGTGGTATTGCAGAAGGATTGAATGCAGTAATTGTAAACCCAACCATTATTCTTGGTGCAGGAAACTGGAATGACAGTTCTACGAAAATATTCAAATCTGTTTATAATGAATTGCCCTGGTATACAGAAGGTACATCAGGGTTTGTAGATGTAAGAGATGTTGCCAATGCAATGATCATGTTGATGGAATCTGACATATCATCAGAACGGTTTATCATAAGTGCCGAAAACAAGAGTTACCGTGATCTGTTTAACCTCATCGCAGATGCATTCAATAAAAAACGACCGTCAAAAAAAGTAACAACTTTTCTTGCATCTGTTGTGTGGAGGTGGGAATCGGTTAAGAGTAAATTTACCGGCACCAAGCCCTTAATTACAAAAGAAACAGCAGCAACAGCAATGGCGAAGGTTCAATTCGATAATAGTAAACTAAAAAAACATTTCCCTTCGTTTGAGTATCAAAGTCTTGAGCAAACAATTAAGCATACCTGCTCAGCATTGCAACAAAAACTTAACATTCAGTGATGTAATTTCGTCCCCGTTATCAAATCAAAGTAGTAAACCATGAACAAACTTTTTATTGTTTTATTATTTTCCTTCTTTTCTGCTCCTGTCTTTTCACAGTCAAATAATTTTTATATAAGTGGAACTGTAATTAATAAGGAAACGAACCTTCCGTTGCAGGGTGCTTCTGTATTTGCAGAGAACACCACTTTGGGAACGGCTACAAATTCAGAAGGAAAATTTAGCCTGCAGCTTCCCGCCGGTGGATATGATCTTGTTGTAACCTTTACAGGATATACTACCGAAAGCAAGCGTATCACTTCT
>JANNBU010000176.1:0-6480 GCA_031385805.1 Ferruginibacter sp. | reverse complement strand
CGTGGGGATCATTACTTCAAACAATTGCAACAAAGTAATGTGGAATTGGATAAAGCGAATATAAGAGGCGATGTGGCAGATAAACGTGGCGATGTAGCAGACAAAAGGGGAGATGATTACCTGAAACAACTGCAACAACGTATCAGCGAATTGGATAAAGCGAATAAAGAATTGTTATTAATGAAACGAAATGAAAAATTTGCTGCTACCGGTCGTATTGCCCGTTCCATTGCGCATGAAGTACGCAATCCATTAACCAATATTGACCTGGCAGTAGCTCAAATAAAAAGCGATATGCCTGTGCAGGATGAAAACAGCAATATGCTCTTTGATATGGTGATCAGGAACAGCAAACGTATCAACCAGTTGATCACTGAATTACTGAGTGCAACCCGCTTTGCAGAGCTTAGTTATATTTCCGGTTCAGTTAATTTATTATTGGATGAAGCACTGGCTATGGCGAAAGACCGGATAGAATTAAATCATATAAGGGTAGAAAAAAACTATGGGAATGATCTATCCAATATTTCCGTTGACCCGGAAAAAATAAAGATCGCTTTTTTAAATCTAATTGTAAATGCCATTGAAGCTATGGAACCCAACAAGGGAGTCTTACAGATAAATACCAGGGTGGAAGATGGTAATTGTGTTATAGAGATCACCGATAACGGGTTTGGTATGACAGAAGAGCATCTGAATAAATTATTTGAACCTTATTTTACAACAAAAACAAATGGGAATGGTTTGGGGCTGACCAATACACAGAATATCATTTTAAATCACAAGGGATACATCAGTGTGAACAGTAAGCCGGGCGAGGGAACAACCTTTGTGATTAAATTTGATTTTATTAGTCCAGTGTAGGTGGCTTTACCGGTGCAGGCGTTTTGAATCTATGCCCTATATTCTCAAGTTTTAAATAGATACGGTTTTTTTTGCTGCCCGTAATATCATCGCCCAATAAAATACCCCAGGGTTTTAAGCCGTCCACCCGGTCGAATATTACTTTTAAAATAGCAATAGCGGGGATTGATAAGAACATCCCTGAAACCCCTGCCAAAGCTCCTCCTGCGAGTACGCCAAGGATTGTGATGAGTGCGTTTATTTTTACTTTCGAACTAACAACCTTCGGCATAATGATGTTGTTATCTATAAATTGAACAACGGTTAATATTACCACTACCCATATAATATCGCTGATTTGTGCCGAGGTAGTAAGCGTAATAAGCATGCAAAATATAGAAGCTATCAGCATGCCGATATAAGGTATCATATTGAGTATAGCTGCTAATACAGCTAAAAATACTGCATATTTAATACCGAGTATCATAAATCCTGCAGCATTAATGGCGGCCACTATCCCCATCTCAATGATCAAACCTGTCATGTATCCCTGTACAATGGATTTTGATTCCTGTATTACTTCTGTTACTTTAGTTTCATGTTCATTTTTGAAAACTGCTATTAAGAATCTTTTGATCATACCCCGGTAATACAATATCAAAAAGCTGTATACCGGTAATAATATTATTACCATTAGGCCTTGTGTAAGGGATAAAAAAGTATCTCCCAAAAAACCTGAGCCGGAGTCTTTCATTTTTTCAGTAGCGCCATCAATAAGATTTGTTTGTTCTATTTTAGTAATATTAAATTGATGGGTGATCCAGTGTTGCAATGTTTTTGCATGATCTGCGAGGTGCTGTTTAACTGCCGGTACATCATTCATAAACCGGGCGATCTGTGAAGAAAGAAAATAGATGATGCCGCCAATAAAAATAAATGACAGCGTTAAGGATAAAAGAATAGCAAAAACACGTGGTATTCCTTTTCGTTCCAGGTAATTGTTAACAGGTAGTAATAATACTGCCAGTAAAATGGCAAATGCTAATGGAACAATGATGTCCTGACCGATAAATATTATTGCCCCGATCAATGACAGCATCAATAGGATCAAACTGATCTTTGTATAAAACGGTTGAGACTTATTTAACAGCATGCCTTTGGATGTAAAATAATTAGTATTGCTTTTTTAAAAGCATGGATTTAAAAAAGAATAATGAGCAACAAAAAAATTAACTGTTGCCCCTGATAAACTTAAGTAGTATGGCAATGATTGCTATGACTAATAAAATATGGATTAAACCCCCGGCATGATATCCTAAAAATCCTACAGCCCAGCCGATAACTAAAATTACTGCAATGATGTACAATAGATTTCCCATGATTTATTTTTTAAGTGTGAATGAATGATATAAATATGTATTAAAAAACTCTGCCAATTTTTAGTAAAGAGAAAAAATTAACAAAATACCCTTTTGAATTGAAGGTGGTATCTCTTAAATAAAAGGAAATAAAAAGTACAGGCGTTGAAAGAATTTTAATTTAATAACTGGTCAACTGATTTATATATGGTGTCCCTGGAAAAAGGTTTGGCTATAAAAATATCTGCGCCTTTTAATAAGGCATTGCTTCTGTCAACTGCGGTATCATAAGCAGTGATCATTGCTACCTTTGTGGCTGGGTGATTTTTTTTTATGTAGTCTATAAAATCTATACCCATACCATCAGGCAGGTGATTGTCTAAAAAAATAATTTCAGGTTTAAGATCTTCCAAAGCCTTTTTTGCTTCCAGGATGGAATTTACATAAGCAGGCAAAACGTTTTTATTGCGTAGGATGCCACTTAATAAGTAGCAGATATCTATTTCATCATCTATAATTAATGCCTTCACCATGTTGTATTTATGGCAAAGTATAGAATATAAGTATATAATTCGCCTGTTTTCATAATACTATTTTGGGTACTTGTTGTGCCCGCTGTTATGGTACAATTACTTAGCCAAATTTCAAATGGCTTTTATTATAATAAAATCGCCTGAATAATCATCACGCTATTAATAATTGGGGATTAGTTTCCCCAAACTGAGATAATTAAATGCTCATTTTCATTTATTTACCACGCATTTCAGGTGAAAAAGTTACTAACAATTTTTGGCAGGGTTTTTTCAATAAGTGATAAATATTTGCACAAACGACCTAAGGAAGGCGTTTAAGTCATTGAAACGAAATGGGTTTACAAGTTGACTGCAATTTTTTTATTACCTTAATCTTATGTTCCTTTTAAACAATTTAAACTAAGTGTACCTTTATAAAAAATAAGTGCGTATGAAAAGGAGAATTTTGATCATTGACGATGATACCGACATGTGTGCATTACTCTCTAGGTTTCTTACCAAAAACGGTTATGAAACAGAAACTGCCCACTCAGGTAAAACCGGGATAGAAAAATTTAAAGCAGGCTTGTTTCATATTGTTTTATGTGATTACAGGTTAGGCGATAAAAAAGACGGGAAAGATGTTTTAATGGAAATAAAACAGCACAAACCTTCCACGATTGTATTGATCATTACCGGCTATAGCGATATTAAAACGGCTGTGGATGTTATAAAAGCAGGTGCTTATGATTACATCACCAAACCGCTCATACCTGATGAAGTATTAAGTGTATTAAGCAAAGCGACTAATCAACCTATTACAGAAACCAGTTCAGTTACGCTTCCGTTAAAAGAAAATAAAATTCCCAGGACTTCATCTGCAGAATTTTTGGAAGGCGATGCCCCCGCAGCAAAAGACCTCTATAAACAAATTGACCTCGTAGCGCCAACAAATTTTAGTGTAATACTTTATGGAGAAAGTGGAACGGGCAAGGAAGTTATTGCCAAAACCATCCACGATAAAAGCGCCAGGCGGGGCAAGCCGTTTATTGCCATGGATTGTGGTACTTTATCAAATGAACTGGCAGGCAGCGAATTATTTGGTCACATGAAAGGATCTTTTACCGGTGCATTGGCTGATAAGGAAGGTCATTTTGAAATCGCCAATGGCGGTACGTTGTTTTTAGATGAAGTGGCAAATTTATCTGCTGAAGTTCAGGCATCATTATTAAGAGTGATCCAGGAAAGAAAATTGAAACGGGTAGGTGGCAATAAAGAAATTGATATCGATATAAGGGTGGTCGTAGCTTCAAACGAAAATTTACAGGAAGCTTACCGGAAAGGAAAATTCAGGGAAGACCTGTATCATCGTTTCAATGAATTTTCTATAAACCTTCCGCCACTCAGAAACAGGAAGGATGATATACCTGTCTTCGCAGAATTCTTTCTGGGAAAGACAATGGTTGAATTAAATAAACAATTGGATGGCTTTGATGATACTGTAATGGATATGTTCATTAAATACAACTGGCCGGGTAATTTACGGGAATTTAAAAATGTGATCAGGAGATGTGCTTTGTTAACCGATAGTGGTTTCATATCAGCATCGTCCTTGCCTTTTGAAATAAGCAATGCTGTTCCGGGTAATGAAGAAAATACAAAAACGGCTGAACCTCAAAAAGTTTCATTTGATTTAAAAAACTCAGCATCCAAAGCAGAGTACGAAACCATTATGCATGTTTTAAAAGAAGTAAACTTTAATAAGACCAAAGCTGCCGATGTGCTTAAAATTGACCGCAAAACATTGTACAATAAAATCAAGAGTTATGAAGACTCTCAATTGTAATGTGTTTTCTATGGGTTTTTAATTTCTTCACCTGTAACCGGGTTAGAAAAAGCAGCACCAATACTTTGCATCATGCTGGATATCGGACCTTCCATTTTATTTGTATTATCATCGAGTGTATTATCGTGCAGCAGTTCGCCCATATTTAATGCAGCAGGTAAGTACAATAAAATATTGTTTTTCTGACCGGCCAGGAAAACTTTTACTTCCCTGATACCAGCGTCTGCAGGCAGGTTTTCTTTAACAACTTTTATTGCTTCATTTGCTATTGCATTCATCTTGGCAACAGGGTCTGCATTGGACTGTTTGGCATAAGCTGAAATTGTTTGTATCGCTTCTTTTTTATTGTCATCGAAAATTTTCTCCACCCAGTTTGAGGAATTATCACCCCTTAAAAATTCCTCAGCACCTTCATCCGACTGTGCATATTCATATAGCCCGGTCAATACAGCAGGAATAGCTGCCTGGCTGAATTTATCTTCATCAGCAGTTGTTTCATCTATTACTACCTGTTGCGTATTGGGATCTATCTTTTGTAATGCAGGATAGCCTAAGTTTTGTTGTACTGTTTCTAAAAGATTAATTGACATGATCGGAGTTTTTATTTTTTATTAAATACTTCTTATTGATATGAGGTTATAAAACCATGCCAAAAAGGTAATGTTAAAAAGTGAAAGAGCTAATCTTGGTATTGTTTTTGGAACTACCGGTATACATTCATTAAATAATATTTTTCACCATAAATTATTTTATATGATGACCACATTGAGCACGGTACTTGAAAAACTACGTGTAAAAAAACAGGACAACGAATTTCAGATCTCTGATGAAGGATTTGCCAGCCCGGCCGGAAAAGTATATAATCCTGAGGATCTTTTGATAATTAAAACTTATCGTTTTGAAGGAGATTCAGATCCATCCGATAGTTCTATTCTATACCTGATTGAAGCCAATGACGGATTAATAGGGTATAGCATGGATGCTTATGGCGTATATAGTAATCATGATGATGATACTTATGATGAATTTATCAGGAAAATTCCTGTAAGCGAAAGAGAAGAACAGGAAATATTTGAATCATAAGACAGGGGATATAAAAGTAACAATGCTGATATAGTATCCGGTTGTTACTTTTTCTTTTTATCAATAGGAATCCATTCGCCACAATCATATTTCCATCATCTTCCATTTGGAGTATATGAATTACTATCTTCTTGTGATTTGCTTTCAACTTTTGTTCTTTGTATTTTTGATAACAACAAATACTTAGCAGTAGAAAGCAGGGATACTGTTGTGATTTGCTTTCAACTTTTGTTCTTTGTATTTTTGATAACAACTGATGCCATTGAGTTTCAAGGTATCAACCTGTTGTGATTTGCTTTCAACTTTTGTTCTTTGTATTTTTGATAACAACGTACTCACATTCGTTTCCCTTACCGCTATGGTTGTGATTTGCTTTCAACTTTTGTTCTTTGTATTTTTGATAACAACGGACAGAGGATGAAGATGCAGCGGCTGAGGTTGTGATTTGCTTTCAACTTTTGTTCTTTGTATTTTTGATAACAACTCAAAAGGTATGGTGATTAATCGTTCGAAGGTTGTGATTTGCTTTCAACTTTTGTTCTTTGTATTTTTGATAACAACATAAATATTGTGTGCCAATGTTATGTTACGGTTGTGATTTGCTTTCAACTTTTGTTCTTTGTATTTTTGATAACAACTTGAAGTGTTGGAGGATGGACCATACCGGTGTTGTGATTTGCTTTCAACTTTTGTTCTTTGTATTTTTGATAACAACGGTATTCGCCATGGGACAAACCCAATGGCGGTTGTGATTTGCTTTCAACTTTTGTTCTTTGTATTTTTGATAACAACGAAATTTTATATGGCTTACCGATGCTATTGTTGTGATTTGCTTTCA
>JANNBU010000165.1:0-6646 GCA_031385805.1 Ferruginibacter sp. | reverse complement strand
GTCATTTTCTGTTACTGCGATCTCATTTGAATATTGAGAAGAGGAAGTAATGCTTTGATAAGAAGTATTGTTTGGCCTGCCTGTTTTGCATAAATTATGAATGAGCCATATTTTATCAAGGTCAGTAGAGATATTATAACTGATTTTTTCTCCCGGCTCTGCCTCAGCGTTATTAACTTTTATATTTATGGCTGATTTGTTTTCTGTAACAAATCCATTTCCATCTGTTAGCAATATGTATTTTTCTGCACTCACTTCTTCACCGTATTTGTCTTTTGCTGTTACGATGAGTTTGTACCAACCTGTTCTCAACTGCCCATTACGCAAAGAGAATTGACCGGTTTCTACAGTAGAATCGCTTACACTAACTCCAATATCACCCAGCGGCCATTTACTCATCTGGTCCTCATCGCTGTAGATATCATAAGGGAAATTTGTTTTATAATCATCATAACTCATCATGAACTGGTCGGGCATTTCCCAATACCTTTCCCTGAAAATAAGTTTAGGTGACCTCAATTTATAAAGTGAAACATTTACAGTCGTTTTTTCAAACAAACCATTCAGGTTGCTGCTTTTGATCTTTATATTTTTAATACTGTCGGCTTCCATTTTATCTTTTGAAACAATATCAAGCTGCAACATCTGGTATGCCACGGCTACAGTTGTACTACCGGTTCTTGTTTCACCATTTATATCGGTAATGTCTGCACTTACTTCATAATGAAAAACAGGCTGACCTTTTTTATCAACCGATTCATCCGGTATTGCTTTGAATGTAACAAAGAATTCACCGGCTGCATTGGTAGTGGTTTCACCATTGGTTATTTCCATCTCTTCACTGCTACGGGGGTAAATAGACTTGCCACGGCCATAATGACCGCCCCAGCCCCACCACACCGGGTAACGAACCTGGCGTACAACCCTGTAAGTTACTTTGGCGCCATCAATATTATTTCCTGCATAGGCTTTGGCTTTGCCTTTTACCTGGATACTATCCTGTAAGCGATAAGTTCCTGTTGGCTTATTTACTTCAACAAAGAATTTCGGGCGTTTGTATTCTTCTACACTGAAATATTGCGTAGAATTATTTACTGAGTCTTTCAAATAAAACTGCCCGTTCAATGATCCTTCAGGAAGTTTAAAATTACCGTTGAAGGAACCATATTCACCCGACCGAAGAGCGAGACTACTTAATTTTTGGTTGTTTGCATCATACAGCGTGATCGTGGTTTTATATCCAGCGGCTACACTGCTTTTTTTACTGGCGCTGTCAGTACTTATTACGATACCTTTAAAATAAATGGTTTGGCCGGGCCGATAAATAGACCGGTCGGTAAATAAAAATGTTCTTTTGGTTGTAGGTGGTTCATAACTGTTGTAATAGTAGGCAATAACATTATCATCTAAGAATAATTCATCATTGTTGTATGTTACCTGTATAGAACTATTATAGTAATCTTTTGATCTTTTTAATTTGATATAACCGTTTGCATCGGTACTGTATTTTTCTTTCTTTGTGTTCTCATATTTCCTTGCCCCGTTATTATATACCTGCTGCCATAACTGAACGGTTGCATTTGCAAGTGGTTGGCCGTTATCCCGGTTCAACACATACAATTCATCTTTATTATTTGCGATATAGCTAATGTTGCTGATATAAGTAACCTGTCTTGCGATAATATCCCGGGAAACAGCAAAATCAGGATTAATACTGGCAAGAATATAATATGTGCCCGGCAGTAATGCAGCTATTTTAATTTCCACAGCGTGTTCCTGGTGATCCTGCAGGTTGGGTAAATTGATATCCCAACTTCTTAATGATTGCAGGTTTACTAATTCATTCCAGCTGGCATCATAACCCAACAGGTTGATCCTTTCAATTTCTTCCCTGCTTGTTTTTATGACCCGCAGGTAAAGTGTACTTATATTTTTATACTTGATGAGGCTGCGAAAAGGCTGGTTGGGTATGTTTACTTTTTCAGTCTCTACATTCAGGGAAGGAATTTTTATCTGGTTCAATAAATTCTGGCAATTAATAGCACCTTCAGATTTTGGAAAACTGTTTACTGCAATTTCACAAAGTTCTTTCGCCCTTTTTATTTCATATTGGTGCTCTTTTTTTGATACAGGATCATATTCACTTCCCTGGGTAAAATATAATTGTGCCCGCAGGTACATGGCTTGTGCCGATGCTGCGTTCTTATTGAAAACTGTTTCGATATTCTTTAATGCATCTTCATACAGTTTGCCTTTATTTGTAAAAATACCGTGTTCGTTGACAAAGTCTAAACGCAACAGATCTGCATCCAACAAGGCTTCAGGACTGGGGTCATTTAAATGAAATTTTAAAATATCCTGGAATAATATAAGTGCGTTATAGTAAAGTGAAACACTGTCTTTAGTATTGAATTTAGTTTTTATAAATTCTGCTGCGGGTGCAAATATCTTCTCATCATTTAATATAAATTTATAAGCTGGCATGGTCACATCATTTTCGCTGCTCATAAAATAAGCAAGGGCCCGGTGAGCCAAAAAATCATATAAAGTTGGCCGCAGGTTGCGGGTGTTTTCTCCTTTTTGAAGGATCGCATCCAAACCGTTTAATGTATTATTTTTTAAAATTGTTTCATTCTTTAAAGATGCTTTATATAATGAAGCAATTGTTGCATTTAGTTTTTCTATGCTCCAGGTAGTAATATCTTTACTTTTTTCCTCTGTTAGTTTGGTACGGTTGTAAAATTTATAGCGGTTGTTCTCCAGGTAACTGTGAAAGAGTTCTGCCTGCATACTTTGCAGTATATTTTTTGCAGGCGCTTTTGTTTTTGCAATAAGTGTGTCAATAAAAAAAATATTGTTTTCCTTATTATCTTCTTCTACCATGTTGCGGTATTTCATCTGGTACATGGATGCTTTTACCTGTTGTGTCTCGTTACCGGAAGCTGTTGCCAGTTGGAATATTTTCATTACTTCCTGCAGGGCCGATTTGGTAAGTCCTTTTTTCTCGAAACCATCAACTGCTTTCCAGTTCTTAGAATAATCATTTGGTTGCTGGGCTGAAATGTTCAATGATGCCGTCATAAGTAAAAAAATAAGGCTAAGTACTTTAGTTGAATTCATAACCGGTCAATATTTATATACAAGATAGTAAATGTTGTTTGAGCAAATAGTATGTCTAAGATGTAAGATTGCTGTTTTTTACATAAAACAGGCCCATTTATTTCTTTAACTTTTTATTATCTATTTCCCTTTTTACATCGGGGTATGCGCTGCATCCAATACTACGTTACTAACCCGATTTTTAAACCTATAAATTTTATAACATGAAACGAATTTTTACACTTATCGCAGTATTATTATCCATGTTCTCATCGTTTGCTCAGCCAAATGAAACAGCCAGGCGGCCATATAATTACCAGGGCAAGTTGTCAATCAGTACTGTAACAAATGATCCTGTAAGGATACTGGTAGATGGTAATAATTACAATATCAGGGGAAATGAAGACGAAACAAAGATCAATGATATCAGGCCGGGTTATCACTCAATTAAAGTTTACCGGCAAAAAAAATCCCGGAAAAACAATGGCTGGAAATCTAACCGGAACATGCAACTGATCTATGAAGGGAATATTTATGTAAAGCCCCAGTATCATGTTGATGTTGTTTTCAACCGTTTTGGAAAAGCTTTTATAGATGAAAGACAAATGAATGCGGGGTATTATGATGACAATGACGACAACGGCCATGGAGGTTGGGGCAACAATGACAACAATATGCAACCGATGAACAGCCGTTCATTTGAACAATTCAAGCAGGTTATCCGGAACGAAAGTTTTGACAATACAAGATTGGTTTTGGCAAAGCAAACCATGGCAACGAATTATTTTTCAGCAGCACAGGTAAAAGAGATTGTGGAATTATTCAGTTTTGAGAACAGCAAATTAGATATTGCCAAATACAGTTACAAGTATACCGTTGATAAGAATAATTATTTTCTACTCAATGATGCTTTTACTTACAGCAGCAGTAAAGAAGAGCTTGCCAGGTTTATACAAGCGTACAGATAAGAGTTTTGGTGGCTATACTTTGAAGGGGGTTCGGAAAGGTCCGGCCCCTTTTTTTATGATCGAGCGTAAAGAACAAATTGAAAATCGTTGATTGGGAAATTTGAAAATGTGCTAATTTGGAAATTGGGTATAAATAATTTGAAGCTCTTTTCATCTCCAAATTTCCAAATTGATTCATTTCCAAATTATTTCTTCAAAGCCTCAGCCATTGTTTTTCCAATATCAGCAGGACTTGCCACTACAAGAATTCCACATGCAGCCATGATCTTCATTTTTGCAGCAGCCGTATCATCTTCACCGCCAACAATGGCGCCTGCATGGCCCATTCGTCTTCCGGGAGGTGCTGTTTGTCCGGCAATAAATCCAACAACCGGTTTTTTATTTTTTGTTGACTTAATATAATTCGCTGCTTCTGCTTCCATGCCACCACCAATTTCACCGATCATTACAATCGCATCTGTGTTGTCGTCATTCATAAATAATTCAACGGCTTCTTTGGTTGTGGTGCCAATGATCGGATCACCGCCAATTCCAATCGCTGTAGAAATTCCCAGTCCTGCTTTTGCAACCTGGTCTGCTGCTTCATACGTAAGCGTTCCCGATTTTGAAACGATACCGATCCTTCCCTTTTTGAAAATAAAACCGGGCATGATCCCAACCTTACATTCATCCGCAGTAATAACACCCGGACAGTTGGGGCCGATCAATCTTGTGTTGCTTCCCTGTAAAAAACTTTTCACTTTTACCATATCCTGTACCGGAATTCCTTCCGTTATACAAACAACTAAGGCAATACCAGCGTCAACAGCTTCGAGGATCGCATCAGCAGCAAATGCCGGTGGTACAAAAATAATGCTCACATTGGCGCCGGTCGTTTTTACTGCATCGGCAACCGTATTAAAAACCGGTTTGTCTAAATGCAAAGTTCCACCTTTACCGGGTGTTACGCCACCAACGAGTTTGGTGCCATATTCCAGCATTTGTGTGGCATGAAATGTACCTTCCGTACCGGTAAAACCCTGTACAATTATTTTGGAATCTTTGTTAACTAAAACTGACATGTTTTCAATTAAAAATTAAGAGTGAATGATTGAAATCCGGCGCAAAGATAGGGGAGAAGGGTTATTAAGGAAAGAGAATATTTTGATTGCCGGCAGTAGTTCCCTGGTTAAGCTGCATAGGCGTCGCACCAGTGAAAATTTGTTCCCTGGTTAAGCAATGACTAATATCTCCCTATCCCTTAATTCAGGTTCAATACCTTGCCTTTAGGATATTTAGCGCTGTAACTGATACGTACCTTTTTACTTTCCCCCGCAGCCAAATCAAGTTTCCAGGTTAGCACTCCTATTTCGATGTTGTTGGTTGCATCACTGCTTTGTAAAAGCTCTACTTCAATATCTTTATTTGTGCTGATGGGATATTGATCTTTTAACAATAAAGTGATGGGATCTTTCTTATTATTTTTTACCGTTAATTCATAAGTGATCGTTTGCAATTTATTCAACCCTAAAAATTTTACACTGCTATAGTCAGTCAATTTTTCTCTTTTTACAACAACTCTTTTATCTTTTCCAAGTGTAAGGTTCAATGTGTCATTTGTGCTTGCAGGATCAATAAAAGATTTTCCTACATAAGTACCTTCAAAAATGATATTTGCTTCACCGGGTAATAAATTCAGTTTTTCCCAGTCACTCACTTCAGCCAACAGGTATGCATCTTTATCAAGTTTTGGCACTGAGTAATATTTGTAGTTGGCAGGAACGGATGCTTCCTTTAAGGTGGCGATCTGTTGCTTGCCATTTGTAGGAACATCATAAGGCAGTTCAATATCATAAGTAACATCAAGGGCATTGTCTGTAACAGAAATATAATCTTCAAGACCTTCTTTTAATGTGATAACGATTGCTCCATTTACTCCTCTGCTTCCATAAAGAGCGACGGCGGCGGGTCCCTGAAGTACGGTTACATCTTCAATAGCATCTGTGTTAACTTTATCAATATCTCCATTCGCCATTATTGCTCCGTTTACAATATATATAGGAGCGGCATTCCCATCCTTTGCACCTAAACCATTCTCACCTCTTAACCTTACAATGGCTGCAGCACCTTCCTTTACATAACCTTGACTTCTAACCTGTGCTCCTGCTACTTTCCCTGCAAGTGCTGATTGAATAGTGTTTGATTTATATAGATCTGTTTCTAATACTTTCACAGGATTGATATAACTTAAGAACCAACTTTTGAGTAACGGTGCTGCACCATATTGCGCAGGTGTGGAAGTAGACAACGATAGCTTTACCTTTTTCCAGTCAATACCAGTTGTCTGAACAATTTTTGCTTTATAAATAATTTTTAAGGGGCTTTTGATGTCTTCTGCTTTTACATCGTAATAAGGCGTCCAGTAAGCATTTTGCGTAATGTAAGAAACAGTGAATTCATTTTCGCCTTCTAACGCTGCAGATAATTGCAAAATGATCCGTCCGCCAGTTTTGTTGTTCTTATTCTGTTCTTCCTGTACCTGGTTATTGATCTTTTTAGACAATATTATCAACTTTTCTTTTTTGTTCTTCAAAGCAGAA
>JANNBU010000149.1:0-11824 GCA_031385805.1 Ferruginibacter sp. | reverse complement strand
GTAGCAATGCAACAAAAAGCAATATTAGTGCCGACACCGGGGCAAACAGAACAGGAGTACCTGGGAAATTATTTGATGGAAAGGAAATTATTTTTTACTTGTGCACAGGAAACATTTTCCATTCAACAGGCATTGGAATCTGCCAGGCTTTTTAATTTTACCTCCCCGGGAGATATTGAGAGCCTTCATAAAAATGTTATTACAGACTGGATCGCTACCTTAAAAAAAACGGTCATTGCTTTGCAATAAAGAACCCATTTCCATTTTTATTATTACTGCCTACAATGCTGCTGCTACCATTTGAATGAAATAAAAATTCAACCAGCATTGACAGTTGTTCCGTTTTTTCGATGATCTCTTTATAACTTAATTCGCCTTCGCAGAAGATCAGTTGATCTATTACCATTTTTACAATGAGCCGCTCAGTATCTTCTATCCTGCCTACTGCAATTCCGGTATCGCTTTTGTCAACTGCGATCCTTCCATTTATAATAAGTGGTATTGTTGAATATCTTATTAAATGGATCATTTCATCAAACCGTTGCTGGCCTGATATTACTGCTGTCTGTATTGGCCGGGGCCGGCCGGGTTTTATTATAGTTATTTTTTTAATAAAAAGAACCGCTGAAGCAATCAGCTTGTTAAATCCGATCGAAACATTCATTAATAACGCTGTTCCTTTCTTTTCTTTATAGTGTTTATTCACAAACATTTTCATGGCTGCATAAAAAGTACGGATATAATGGTAGGAATTTTTTTGCGTGCTTTCGCCTTTAAAATGTATGATACAACTGTCTGCAAAATAATAATTTTTATATCCGGTTTTTTGAATGCGGTAACTTAGGTCTATATCTTCACCATACATAAAATAATCTTCGTCAAACCCATTCATTTGTTTCAAGACCTCACTTTTTACCATCATGAATGCGCCGACCAATACATCTACTTCATTATTTTCTTTTTCATTTAAATGCCCTGCATAATATTTTGCAAATAATTTTGATGAAGGAAATAAAGCTGCAAACCCTGTGATTTTAAAGAATGATGTTACAGGTGATGGAAATGATCTTTTGCTTTCTTTTAAAAATTTTCCTGCACCATCAATCATCCGAATTCCCAATGCAGCACAACTCTTATTCTTCTCAAAAAAAGCCAGGCATTTTTCGAAACAATCTTCCGGCAAAATGGTATCGGGATTTAGAAACAGGATATGTTCTCCTTTCGCTTCACCAAGAACACTGTTGTTCGCTTTCGCAAAACCATCGTTTGAATTTTTCCATTTAAAAATCACCTGTGAAAATTTTGTTTCAAGATATTCCCTGCTTCCATCTGTTGAGTTATTATCTACAACAAAAATTTCTGCTTTAATATTTGCACATGCTTTTATTACAGAACAAAGGCATTGCTCTAAAAAATATTTTACATTATAATTTACTATGATGACCGATATATCCAAGTGCAGGTTATTTGTAGTACGAAATACGGGCTTTTATTACTGTCATCAAAAATACTCTTTTGCCGTTAAGGCGTAAATCAAATAAGTCAGGTTAATTTTGCATCCCGGAATTAATATCTGGTATCTGGTATCTGGTATCTGGTATCCGGTATCCGGTATCCGGTATCGCTTTAGCTTGTTATCTTTGCGACATGTTAAAACCCACACTTATTAAAGCTGTAGAGGCGGGGGCTGCACAATTACAGCATTTTTTTAATGGCGATTTCAAAATATCCAATAAAGAAGGCATAAATAATCTTGTTACAGAAGCAGATCATGCAGCAGAAAAAGCTATTATTGATGTAATCCAGCAAGAATATCCTGATCATTTTATTTTAAGTGAGGAAACAGGTGAGATAAAAACCAACAGTGAATATAAATGGATCATTGATCCAATTGATGGTACCGTAAACTTTGCGCATGGCATTCCTTTATGCTGTGTGAGTATCGGATTGGAAAAAAATGGAGAAATGATATTAGGTGCAGTTTATAATCCGTTGATGAATGAATTCTTTTTTGCACAAAAAGGTTTGGGTGCATCACTCAATGATAAAAAAATATCGGTAAGCAATAAAACAGCGGTAATAAGCAGCAACCTCGTCACCGGTTTTCCCTATACTTATCTTGATATGCCCAACGGACCGATACAGGTTTTTGAAAAACTTATCCGCAAAGGTGTGCCGGTGCGCAGACTCGGAAGTGCAGCAATAGATCTTTGTTGGGTTGCAGCCGGTCGTTTTGATGGTTTTTATGAACACAACTTACAGGCATGGGACAGCGCTGCAGGTTTTTTGATCGTTGAAGAAGCCGGTGGAAAAGTGACTGACTTTAAAGGAGATCATTATTCACCGTACCAACCACATTTGCTTGCGACCAATGGGAAAATACACATAGAATTACTGGGAATCGTAAATGGAAAAAAGTTTTAATGTATGATTTTATGATGTATGATTTGTGAATAGTGCAGCATACATCATAAAATCATACATCATACATTTATAAATCATAAATAAAAAAATGCCTGAAAGAACAGAAATATCATCACTTGGCGAATTTGGCCTGATAGACCATCTTACCAAAAACAATGAATTAAAAAATGCATCTACTATACTTGCTGTGGGAGATGATGCTGCAGTAATAGATCATTTTGGTCGGCAAACAGTTATAACAACCGACCTGCTACTGGAAGGAATTCATTTTGATCTTTCATATACACCATTAAAGCATCTTGGATATAAATCGGTGGTTGTAAACATCAGTGATATCTATGCGATGAATGCAACACCTACGCAAATTGTAATGGGCCTTGCTTTCAGCAACCGGTTTAGTGTTGAAGCATTAGATGAATTTTATGAAGGTGTATATGCTGCCTGTGAAAAATACGGGGTGGATCTCGTTGGTGGAGATACCAGCACATCACAACGCGGTTTTGTAATAAGCGTTACTGCTATTGGTGAAGTGGCGCCGGATAGTTTTGTAAAAAGAAACGGTGCAAAAGTGAATGACCTCATTTGTGTGAGTGGAGAACTCGGTGGTGCGTTTCTTGGTTTGACATTGCTTGAAAGAGAGAAAAAAATATTTGAAGAAACAGGCGCTCAGCCCGACCTTGAGGGACAGGCTTATATTGTTGGCCGTTTATTAAAACCAGAAGCAAGAAAAGACATTATAGAATATTTTTCCGAAGCAGAAATTTTACCGACAAGCATGATAGATGTAAGTGATGGCCTTAGCAGTGAACTGCTGCATATCTGCAAACAAAGTAATACGGGTTGTGTATTGTATGAAGACAACCTGCCATTCAATGATGAGATGAAAGAATTTGCCTATAAATTAAAGCTTGACCCTACTGCATGTGCATTAAGTGGCGGTGAAGAATATGAATTATTGTTTACAGTTGCACAGGGAGATTTTGAAAAGATAAAAGCCAATCCCGGTATCAGCATCATCGGTTATATTGCCGAAGCATCAGAAGGAAAAAAGATCATTACACGTGGCGGTAACAAGCACGACCTGGTAGCCCAGGGCTGGAACCACATGGCTTAGTTATCATAACAATAGTTTAGTCTTTCTAAAATACATTCAATAACAGCATTGACGATCTGGATGGATGAAATGTGATTGTTTATTTCCTTTAAGCAACGTATAAACAAAAACATGGGTTTGGTTTTTTTATTAAACAACGCAGAGAGATTATTACTGTACGAAAGAAATAAAACCTTTCCTGTAAAGCCCGTTTGAAAAAGTATATGATACCTGTTAGCTATAGCATCATGTACGATCTGCAAATAAGTGTACGGGTTATTAACATCAAAGCGATTAGCCATGGGATCTTCAATAATTTCTTTTGACAGGTTTACAACGCTATAATTCTCTATGATAACCTGTGATGGTCGTATGGTTGATAATTCACCTGCACTGAATTGCTGGGCATAAATATTTTTACAACTGCCGGATAAGAAAACAAAAAAAATAAAGGGTAGGATCAATTTTTTCATGTCATAATTTTTTCATTGATCATTTTGCAGGCTGAGCCAGTCCACCTTATCCAAAAAAATTATTTTAACCGTGCCGGTATCCTGTTTTTGAATGATGGCTGAACAAATCCTGTTTGATCCATTTACAAGGGTAGTTTCATTTGTTAATTTATAGGATTGATCAAAAATTCCACACCTGAATCCAATTCCTGATCTGCAGTGCCTTTCTTTTTTATTTGTTATTTGAATACAAACTTTTTTTGCAGATAATCCAGCCAGGTTTGGGGAGGTGTATTTTGTTCCTTTCATCATATCATTCCATAAATAAACATTGAAGCAGACCATGTCCTTTCCATATTCTGTATGTGAAACAGTAAAGATCCCCTCTTCGGTGAGGATGCTGGTTTGGGTATCATACTGAGCGAACAGAAAAAAAGGTATAATAAAACATACGCATAAGGCAATAACTATTTTATTCATAACTCCGGGTTTGATGAAACATTCATTTGACAGCGTAAAAGTGAATAATAGTTCTTTGAAATCCGTGTTTTTTGGGTAATGAATATTTAGTGTGGAGATAATTTTATTTAGTTGGGATCAAATCAAATTTTAAAGTGAATTACCGCGGTAAATAGCTGTTTTTTTCTTTTCGTTTTTACGCTAAAAACCCTTTTTCTTTCATGGTATATTTTATAAGTTTATGCTTTAATCCCTACAATTATGAAAAGAAATAAAAATAGTTCAGCCTGTAAATTTAAAATTGGTAATAATATCCGTAAGTGGAGAAATATTAAAGGCATCAAACAAAAAGACCTGGCTTATGCATTGCAGATATCAGAAGCTGCCGTTAGTAATATAGAAAATGATCTTAGCAATATTACCGTAGGCCAGTTGGAAGAAATTTCCATTGCTTTGAATATTTCTATTGAGCAATTGCTGTCAGACCCGGAAAGCAAATTCAGGATCATGCCGGCAACCAATTACGACAGCAATGAAAAAGAGGAACTGCGTTTATTAGACAAGGAATTATTAAATGCCATCATATCAAGCATGGAAAAAAAAGATCAGCAATTGCAGATCATCATGCAGAATTTTTTGCATGCCATGGCCATATTGATGCAGGAAGAAAATTTAATTTTCAATTCTTCCAAACAGGTAACCTCCCGGGCGTAAAGGGTGCATGGTTCAGTTCCATGATATTTTCTACTTGCTTTACCTGTTCACTTACTGCTTTCAGGTCATTCAGTATATCATTGAATATCTCCGAAACAATATCGTAAGATCTTGTAAAAGTAGCAGTAGGCGCAGCTATGGTACTCCACAATCCGTCGGCAATATCATCGATCCTGTTCCTGAGTGATGTGGGGCTCACAGATTCATATTTTCCACGCAAAGGATCTCCGTTGATCTTACGATCTATCAATTCAAGTTGTTGCTCAATGGCCGTAATTTTTTCATAGGTATCCAATGGTAACTTTGCTGTTTCAAGCACAGCTTTTTTATAATAAGGGATCCTTGCCTGCAACTCGTTTCTGTATGCATTGGCCCCGGTGACAGCCCTGAACAACTCTGCCACTTTCCTGTTAAATGCAGTCAGAGCTGGTCTGTCTGCAGCTGCTATTGTTTCATTGTTCAATGCAACACATTTAAATGTTTGCGGAAATACAAGTTCTGTGAATTTTCCATCTTCAAACTTACTGAGTGAAACTTTATAGATGCCCGGTACAACCATATATCCATTACCTTCTGTGCTTTCATTTGCAGAAACCGGTTTAGGGGAAGGATAACGAAAATTCCAAACCACCCGGTTAATCCCCTTACTGATATTTTTCTTTATTTTTCTAATAGCATTATTTTCATCATCTGTTATTGTAAAGATCAAATATGCATCAGGTTGCAGGGTTTCCTTTCGCAATGAATCAATAACAGGCATGTCAAAATCTTCTCCCTTTTTTTGTTTTTCTTTTTCTGCATCCCTTCTTTTTTGTGCCAGTGTTTTAAATTCGTCTTTGATATAATAAGTGATCACTGCACCTACTTCAGGATTGGGGGTGGTAAAATAACTTTCACCCTGGTAACCTTTACCCCTGCCGCCCAGCGGAGATGATTCAATAAACATCAACGCATCTTTAATTGGTAAGATAGCGGCAGGTTTTTGGAGCAGTTCTTTATCCAGACTACGCAGCGGGGAATAGTTATCAAGGATATAAATCCCTCTTCCAAAAGTACATACCACCAGGTCGTTTTCCTTTTGCTGGATCTCTATATCGGTTACGGCTGTGGGCGGAATACCGTTTTTTAATTGTATCCATTCTTTACCCCCATTGCTTGAAAAGAAAATGCCAAACTGTGTTCCCACAAATAAAAGATCCGAATCCTTGTGATCTTCTACTACAGCATAAGTGCTCCCCTTTGCAGGAAGATTATTGTTTAATGAAATCCATGTTTTACCTCCGTCTGTTGTTTTATATAAAAGTGGTTTGTAATTACCAGCATTGAAATTTTCAAATGCTGCATAAGCAACTAATTTATTGTGTGATGATAAAGCAATGCTGGTTGTTCTTGCATATTCTGGTAATCCCGGCAATTCACCAGATCTTGTCCAGTGCTTTCCTGCATCAGTAGTATAAAATAAAAGTCCGTCGCCTGAGCCGGAAAATAAAATATTTTCATCCAAAGGAGATTCTGCTATAGCGGCTATCTGTGCCATAGAGCCTTTGCTAACAAGTTCATCCATACTCCATACCCGGTCCATGATCTTGTGCATTTTCTTAGGAACTCCCAAAGTAAGATCCGGGCTGATCTCTTCCCACGAACTTCCCTGGTCATTTGTTCTAAATAATTTATTTGCCGCAAAATAAAGTCGCTTGTTCTCATGTTTTGATATGAGCAATGGAGAACTCCAGTCAAAACGATACGCTGAATCATTCAATTCTACCGGTTTTATCGACAACTCTTCCCCTGTCCTTTTGTCAAATCTTACCAGGCCACCATTCTGCGATTGTGCGTACACGTAATTCCCTTCTTTCCAGTCAACCTGTGATTCAAATCCATCACCGCCTGTTGTAATAAACCAGTCGCCGTTTGTTATACCGGCGTTGTTTCTTGTACGTGAAGGGCCACCAAAACTGTTGTTGTCCTGCGTACCTGCATACACATTATAAAACGGGGCGCTGTTATCGGTAGTAACCTTATAAATTTCTGCTATAGGCAGGTTAGCTTTAAAGGCCCATGCCTGTGCGCCATCCCATGATTCATATACTCCCCCATCACAACCGGATAATAGATGATCGGTATTGTCGGGGTCGATCCAGAGTACATGATTATCTACATGCTTATTTTTTTCACCGAGATTTCGCCATGTCTTTCCGCCGTCATCTGATACCTTATTATATACATCCATGCTATAGATCTTGTTCTCATTTTTTGGATCGCAAAATATTTTTTGCATGTAAAAAGGATAAGAAGAAATATAACTGTTTTGTTTTGTCCAGCTTGCGCCACGATCCTGGCTGCGATAAAAACCACTTCCTTCTTTTGCTTCCACTATGGCGTATAAGATATCGGAATTAACGGGAGAGACAGCCATACCAATTCTTCCTACATCTTCTGTAGGAAGACCGTTCATTATTTTTTGCCAGGTTGCACCGCTATCAACTGTTTTATAAATAGCGCTTTCGCTGCCGCCCCGTATAACTGAATACAATTTTCGGTAACGCTGATGCGCTACTGCATATAATGTTGTGGATGAACGCGGGTCTATATGCAATTCATAGCAACCGGTATAATCACTGATGTTCAATACTTTTCTCCAGGTATTTCCGCCATCAGTTGTTTTATAAACGCCCCTTTCGCCTCCCGCATTTCTATAAGATCCATACGCAGCTACATAAACCGTTTTTGAATTCCCCGGATCAATAACGATATCTCCAATATGCTCCGAACTTTTCAATCCCATATTTTTCCAGCTTTTGCCGGCGTCTTCGCTTTTATATACACCATCACCATAAATCACATTGCTTTGGTTATCATTTTCGCCGGTGCCGGCCCACACAATATTTGTATTGCCCGGATCAATCTTTATTGTTCCCATCGAATAAGAACCCTGGCCATCAAAAATGGGCATAAATGAGGTACCGTTATTACTTGTTTTCCAAAGGGAACCATGACCGGATGCCACATAATATTCCGCTTTATTTTTAGGGTTTACCGCAATGTCAACCACACGGCCACTTGTAAGTGCCGGGCCAATACTCCTGAATTTAAGTCCGGAAAGTGATACATTTTTCAATGAATCGGATGCTACAGGTTTGATATCCTGTGCAGTTGTATTGAGTGAAATTAAAATTACAGCAATTGAAAACATACATTTTACTAAGGCCATAGAAAGAATTTTGGTAAAAGAAAAGATAAATTACTACTTTTTTTGTTCATATACATTCTAAAATTATAAGTGGCAGGAAAAATATTTAAGTTACACTCATCAACTGTTGTCTTTCATCATTGATCATATACTTTTATCGACAATATTATTTTCTTATCTTAATTATATTTAATTTCAATTGAGTATTACTCAAAGCCTGATATGAATAAAATTTTGATTTCATTTTTCTTATTATTGAATTGTATTTTTTTTTCCTGTACAGTGAGTAATACTTATTCTCCTTCTAAAAGATTTTCGCAACAAACACTCCGGGAGGATTACCTGGTTTTAAAAAATATTCTTGAAGAAAAACATCCATCGCTTTACTGGTACACAAGTAAGGATAGTATGGATCATTACTTCTCAAAATATTATTATGCAATTACAGATAGCATGACGGAGCAACAATTCACCTGGCATATTTTGGCTCCGTTGGTAGATAAAATTCATTGCGGCCATACAAGTGTTGGTATGAGTAAGGCATATTTAAAATGGGCGGATAACCGGAGGCTTCCCGCTTTTCCATTATTTGTAAAAATCTGGAATGATACCATAGCAGTAACCGGTAACATGAACAGGAAAGACAGTGTTTTTAAAAGAGGCACTTTGATCACATCAATCAATGGTGTATCCAATCACAACATGATCCAAAAGATGTTTGATTACCTTCCCGAGGACGGGCATGCAAATAATATCAATTATATCAGGCTAAGTGCCAACTTCCCCTATTTTCACCGGAATATTTATGGGCTCCCTAAAAAATATTATGTCAACCATATTGATAGCGCAGGCATTGAGAAAACTGATACTTTATCTGTATATGTTGCGCCTAAGGATTCTATCAGGAAAGACAGTCTCACAAAAATTGAAAGAAAAAACATACCAAAACAAAAAAGGATATTACAATACCGTTCATTGGAAATTGACAGCAGTGGTAAATTTGCGATCATGACACTTAACACATTCAGCAATGGAAGGCTGAGAAGTTTTTTCAAAAAGTCGTTTAAAAAATTACGAAAAGAAAATATCAATAACCTGGTGCTTGATGTAAGGAGTAATGGCGGCGGACGGGTGGCGCTGTCAACATTACTCACAAGGTATATTTCACGTAAACCATTTAAAGTTGCAGATACTTTGTTTTCAAAAGCAGGATCACTCGGGCCTTATACAAAATATATCAAAGGGGGTTTTTTTACCAATATTGAATTGTTTTTTATTGCACACAAAAAAAACGATGGGTTGTATCATATAAGAAATATGGAGAGGAAGTTATACAAACCCAAAAAAAATAACCATTGCAATGCTGATGTGTATATTCTTACCAATGGTCCTACTTTTTCTGCCTCCTCTTTATTTTGTAATGCGGTAAAAGGCCAACCGGGTATAACACTTTTGGGAGAAGAAACCGGTGGCGGATGGTATGGAAACAATGGTATTCTTATTCCTGATATCATACTTCCCAATACAAGGACCAGGGTGAGGTTGCCGCTTTTCAGAATAGTACAGTACAATCATATTGCAACAAAGGGAACAGGCATAATCCCGGATATTTACATTCCAACCAGTTATGATGCGTTGCTAAAAAGTTATGATAAGAAAATGCAGGTAGTGAAAGAACTCATTAAAAAAAAGGGATAAACCCCGACAGCGGTTGCAAACCCTGTCGGCGGTTTATTATAATCGTAATCCTTGTTTATTTAAGATTATAAATACAGTTTATATACTACAAACCGCTGTCAGGGTTTGCAACCGCCGACAGGGTTTTATAAACTAATAACAAACCCATCCCCATCTTTCAAAAAAGGAAACTTAGTTCTTACTTCATCCAATCTTTCTTTCTGCAAAGTAATTGTAAAAATATCTTCATCGTCGGCCATGTGATACAACACTTCGCCTAATGGATCTATGACGAGACTGTTTCCACTGTAACGAATATCATTCCCATCGCTGCCCACACGATTAACACCGATAACATAACACTGATTTTCTATGGCCCTGGCGCATAACAATGTTTTCCATGCATGGCTGCGGCGTTCGGGCCAGTTGGCTACATAAACCAACACATCATATTCATAACCGGCCTGCTCATTTTTTTCAACAGATTGCCGTGCCCAAACCGGGAAGCGCAGATCATAACATACCATCATATTCAATTTCCATCCTTTTACAGATGTGATCAAACGCTTAATCCCGCTACTGAAATCCTTATCCTCTCCTGAATATGCAAACAGGTGTCGTTTGTCATAATATCCGAATTCGCCGTTGGGCATCATCCAAATAAGCCTGTTATAATATTTTTTTTCTGCTGAAATGATGAGACTACCTGTTAGTATTACACGATTTTCAGTGCTTACTTTTTTCATCCATGCAATGGTTGGGCCATCCATGGTTTCTGCCAGCATTGAAGCATTCATACTAAACCCGGTGTTAAACATTTCGGGCAACACTACTATTTCGGTTTTTTGATAAAGCGTGTTTATCTTCTCCTCCAGCATCTGCAGGTTTGCTGCTTTATTTTCCCAATGAAGATCGGTTTGTATGGTACTGATGGTGAGTGTTGACATACTAACTTTTAGTGTAATGATGTAATTGAAACACAAAAATAGAGAATTTAAAAGGCAATCGCCCGGCCTTTGCTATGCTATGCGCTTACCGAGAATTTTAAGGTTTCGTTCCTGTCCATCAAGAACAGCTATGCCCGGCAATGTTGCCCAATCTTCAAAACCAACATGTCTGAAAAGTTTTAGGCTTTGTTCGTTATGAGAAAAAATAAACCCTAATAAGGTCTTAATACCAAATTCGGGAGCATGATCAATAGAATATTGCAATGCTTCTTTACCCAAACCTTTTCCTCTTTGCTTTGTATCCAAATAAATACTTATTTCGGCTGTTGCATCATACGCCGGGCGGCCATAAAATGATTGAAAACTTATCCAGCCAATAATAGTTTCAGCAGCATTTTCAATTACCCAGAGCGGTCTTTTATCCGGACTATGTTCTTCAAACCATTGTTGCCTGCTTTCAACAGTTACAGGTTCTGTGTCCGCTGTAACCATTCTGGATGTTATCGTGGAATTGTATATCTCAACAATTACTCCCAGGTCGGCCAGGTTTGCATTTCTAAATTTTATGTTTGACATATAAGAATACTTAAACCTTTTGCTTGTATCATCGTTTTGATAACACAAGGATATCTTTTATTTCAAGAACTTGTTTTTCATATCCCTTCGTTGCCGAATTGATCATCGCAATTCCCAATTCCTTTAAAGTACAAATATATTTTGGTGCGATCATTTTTATGACCGGTATCAACCACCCAAAATATTTGTAAAAACTCAATGTGTTCTTTAAACCCTTTGTTGGCTGCAAAATACCGGGGCGAAAATTATATACCTGTTTAAAAGGCAATTTCATGAGGTCGTTTTCTGTTTT
>JANNBU010000117.1:0-9303 GCA_031385805.1 Ferruginibacter sp. | reverse complement strand
ACCGGAAGGCAATTTACTTCTTCGGCCTTATCTGCATCAGAACAAATAAAACTTACGATAAAGAACCTGGATAATATCACTTCATCGGGTAGCTATGATCTTTCCTATCAAATAAATGGCGGCACTGTTGTTACAGAAAATGACAATGTGAATATTGCAATGCTCAGTACATACACACATACATTTGCTGCTACGGCTGCATTTGCATCTACCGGTGTTTATAACATTAAAGCATGGGTGAAAAAAACCGGCGATGCTTTGGCAATTGATGATACGGTTACAACGGTTATTAAACATCTTGCCAATCCATTGCTTACACTTCCGGTAATGGATGGATTTGAATCAACAACTATAAAAGATTATACATTCAATACCATTGGCCTGGATGGCGATGACCGTACTGATTTTAAAACAGCAACCATAAGGGGCAGGGCAAGGACATTTGTAAATACCGGTTTTGCTTTGAATGGAAACAGGGCCATCACACTCGACCAATCGACTTATGGAACTCTTGCTACAGATAGTTTATTGATGACCTGGAATTTAAATAATTACAATTCAGGCAACCAGTTGCGGGTAGATTTCAATTATAAGAATCATGGCCAGGCTGCAAACCCTGATAATAAAGTATGGATACGTGGCGCTGATAACCTGCCCTGGATATTTGCGTATGACCTGGTGGAAAATCAAAATGACCTGGGGCAGTGGAAACATGGATTGATCAATGTTGATGACATTATGGATACGGCAGCGATTCCTCAGGCAATCGGTACAAGTTTTCAAATAAAAATCGGGCAGCAAGGGATCACTTCGGCCAATGTTCCCAATCCTATACTTGACCAGGATGACGGATATACGATCGATGATGTTTCTGTTACAGAAGCTATTGGTGATGTATCCATCAATCAAATACTTTCTCCTTCAAAAGATGGTTGCGGATTAACAGGCAGCTACCCGGTAAGTATCAAAGTAAAAAATTATACCAATACAACGATCAACAATATCCAGGTGAATTACCGTTTTAATGGCGGTTCACTCGTAACTGAAAATATTCCTGTGCTTACTCCAAATCAATTGCTGACATATACTTTTTCAGCGACGGCAAATCTTACTGCTTACATAGATTATAAATTTGATTTTTGGTTAACCGCTGCCGGAGACAATTATCAAAGCAATGACAGTATCATAAATTATTCATTGCACAACAGCCCGGTGATAAGCAGCTATCCGTACCTGGAAGGTTTTGAATCAAATAATGGAAACTGGTTTACAAAAGGATCTAATAACAGCTGGGAATGGGGAGCACCTTCAAAAACAATTATCAATAAAGCTGCCAATGGAAATAATGTATGGACAACAAATCTTACCGCAAATTATAATGACAATGAATTGTCATACCTCTATTCTCCTTGTTTTAACCTGGGTGGATTAACACAACCTGTTCTTTCCTTCAGTCATATTTTTGATGTAGAACAGGATTATGATTATACCTGGGTGGAATATTCAACCGATGGGAAAGTCTGGTATAAGCTTGGAGCTGCCGGAAGCGGAACCAACTGGTATGACAATGCAGCCGTTAATAACTGGCGTGTATCAGATACAAAATGGCATGTAGCCAGTATCGATATACCGGCTTATGCAGGCAATATGCGTTTCAGGATCGTGATGGCCAGTGATGGAGGTGTTAATTTTGAAGGGGTAGGGATAGATGATATTCATGTGTTTGATAAAGCATCTGTATATACCGGTTCAACAGTAACGGGTATTACCCAAACGGTAAGTGGTAGTGGCTGGGTTAATTTTTCTTCGGGAGGAAAAAGGATCGCATCCATCAATCCTACTGGACAGGATCTTGGTGCAACATCAGTAAGCGTGTATCCATACGTCGGCACAGTTCGTAACAGTAATGGCCAATATTACCTCGATAGAAATATAGCTATCAATCCAACCAATCCTCCATCAGGGAATGTCACTGTTCGTTTTTATTTCACAGATGTTGAGGCAGAAGCTTTGATAAATGCAAGCGGTTGTGGTACCTGTATCAAACCATCCGATGCGTATGAACCGGGCGTTACAAAATATAATGGAAGTATTGATGATGAAAACGGTGACCTGTCTGATAATCTTACAGGATTTTTTCAATTCATACTGCCTGCTAACACAGAAATCATTCCTTATGATAATGGCTACTATGCAGAATTTACGGTGAATAGTTTCAGCGAATTCTGGTTGAGCAAGGCAAGTATAAAACCTCCGTCAAGTAATATTTGCCCTGGTACGAATATTACTTTTACCACAGCAACACTCGGTAGCATTTATCAATGGCAGGAAGACAACGGTTCAGGATTTACAGATATCAATGACGGGCCAAATTATACAGGCACCGCTACAAACACTTTACAACTGATTGGCCTGCCAACATCTTACACAGGATATAAATACCGTTGTGTGGTTGATGCTGTAAATGGCAACCCCATCACATTGAGGTTTACAGCGATCTGGAATGGAAATACAAATACGAATTGGCTAACGGCTTCCAACTGGAATTGCAATGTTGTTCCTGATCAATATACAGATGTGATCATACCGGGCGGTTTGACAAACAACCCTGTATTGAATAACAATACTGCTGTGCGAAGTGTAAGGGTTTATCCCGGTGTACCGGTTTTGATCAAGGCAACGAATAGTCTTGACATAAAAGGGAATTAAGTTGCCGTCATTGCGAGGAACGAAGCAATCTTCCTGTAAGAATAAGATTGCTTCGTTCCTCGCAATGACGAGTTGCATAAAAATGTTTCTCACATTTTTCCATTTCTTTGTATCTTACTTCAAACATTTTATATGGCATTACAACCATGGCGCATTGGTAAAGTGATCAGGCTGGAAGATGAAACAAGTGATACAAGAAGATTCTGGATTGAAGTACCCGAACTGGATAAATTTGATTTTATTCCCGGCCAGTTCGTAACACTCGACCTGCCTATTCATGAGAAGCCCAATAAAAGATGGAGAAGTTATTCCATTGCATCCTGGCCCGATGGCACCAATGTTTTTGAACTGGTTATTGTATTGGATAAAAAAGGAGCAGGAACACCTTATCTTTTTAATGAAGTGGTTGTGAGTTCTGAATTAACCTTGCGTGGACCGCAGGGCGTTTTTATTTTCAAAGAACCTTTGGCCAAAGATATTTTCATGATCTGTACCGGTACCGGTATTGCCCCATTCAGGAGTATGATCCATCATATTAAAAACAATAATATCCCCCACGATAATATTTATCTCATTTTTGGTTGTCGTACAAAAGATACACTGCTGTATTATGACGAAATGAAAAAGCTTGATGAGGAGATCCCCGGGTTTCATTACATACCAACATTGTCAAGAGAGCAGTGGGAAGGCAATTCAGGCTATGTTCATCCGATTTATGAATCGCTCTGTATGCAAAGACAACCCGCCATGTTCTTTTTGTGCGGTTGGAGAGGTATGATTGATGATGCAAAAAATACGATCACAGCAATGGGTTATGACAGGAAAGCAATTCACCAGGAGATCTATGGATAACGTACTGTCATGCTGAGGAACAGCCTGTCCCGATTTTTCGGGAAAGCATCTCTGAGCATTCTTCCTATATCAAAATGGCAAACAAGAACATTAATGAAAACTACTAATTATAATTTATCAATTGTTTTTAAGTAACTTGTAAATATTAATTTCTTTAAAACTAACAGTTTACTATGGGTGCAGCTTCCATGATCGTTTTGATAATTGCGGCGCTTTTTTTTTCTTGTATTGCCATCCTTGTTTCCAGGCTGGTAACAAAAGCCACTAAAAATCCACAAAAAGCAGAACCGTACGAATGTGGCATCCCTACTACAGGTAAAACATGGGTGCAAATGAATGTTGGTTATTATTTATTCGCCCTCATCTTTTTAATTTTTGATGTAGAACTGATATTCCTTTTTCCATGGGCAGTAGTAGCAAAAGCAGTTGGGTGGTTAGCATTCATAGAAGTGATTATTTTCTTTTTTATTTTATTTATGGGATTTTTATATGCGCATAAAAAGGGGGCGTTGAAGTGGATGTAGGGAACAGCCGATGCTGGATACCAGATACTGGATAAGTTTATTTGATTCGAAATTTTAATTAATTATCGTTTGACGGAAGAAAAAAAAATAACTAAGGATTTTCCAGGGCAGATACATGAAACAGCCGGAGGTGGGATCGTGTTGAGTAAACTGGATGATGTGATCAACTGGGCACGTTCCAATTCTTTATGGCCGCTAACGTTTGCCACCAGTTGCTGCGGAATTGAAATGATGTCAGTGGCATCAGCTAAGTATGATTTTTCCCGCTTTGGTTTTGAAGTGGCAAGGGCTTCTCCCAGGCAGGCCGATGTGATCATTATTGCCGGTACCATTGTAAATAAAATGGCGCCTGTTCTAAAAAGATTATACGACCAGATGGCCGATCCAAAATATGTGATCGCTATGGGAGCTTGTGCTATCAGCGGAGGCCCGTTCTTTTATAATACTTACTCAGTTGTAAAAGGTGCCGATCATGTGATACCGGTTGATGTGTATGTTGCAGGTTGCCCGCCCAGGCCGGAGGCATTGCTGCATGCATTGATCAGTTTGCAGGAGAAAATAAAAGCGGGGATGACGAGGGAACAGATAAAGGGAGGTTAAAAGGTTTGAGCCTGCCTGCCGGTAGGCAGGGTTTGAGGTTTGGCAAATTGCGTTTGCAAAGATAAATTATGAACAACGAAGAATTAAAAACAAAAATCACTGAATTGATTCCTGCAGCCACTTTCGAGGAAAGCGGCGAATGGATTAATATGAATATTGAATCAAAAAATTGGTTACCTGTTGCTCAAAAAATTCGTAACGATGAAACCTTATTTTTCAATTACCTTTTTTGTGTGACCTGCATTGACTGGTCGAAGACCCCTGTGGGGAAAACACATCTTACTCTTGTTTATCACTTAAGTTCCACCATTCATCGCAATACGCTTGTAATAAGAACAAAACTTGATTTTAATAATCCTGAAATAGAAACGGTAAGCCATATCTGGAAGACAGCGGAATTTCATGAGCGGGAAGTGTATGAAATGTTTGGTGTGAATTTTTTAAATCATCCCGACCTGAGGTTATTGATATTGCCGGATGGTTGGGAAGGAAGAAACCCGATGCGGAAGGATTTTGAGGATCCGATTAATATGATAAAATTGTAAAGCCCCTCCTATCCTCCCCGAAGGGGAGGGAAAAGGAGAAGAAGATGGAGAAAATTGAAGCAAAGATATTTTTTACAAAATTTATTAATGTTTAGAGAAACTGAAATATTACAGAATTCGCAAGTCTCTCCCCTCGGGGGAGATTTAGAGGGGGCTGGTGATCTGATCATCAATGTAGGCCCACAGCATCCTGCAACGCATGGCGTATTGCACCTGGTGATCACATTGAATGGAGAAACGATCAAAAAAGTTGAACCACATCTTGGTTATATCCACCGTTCTATTGAAAAAATGTGTGAGAGTTTAACTTACCGTCAATTCATTTATGTAACCAGCCGGATGGATTATCTCTCATCTCACATCAATAACCAGGGTTGTGCATTGGTTGTAGAAAAAGGAATGCAGATAGAAGTTCCGGAAAGGGCAAAAGTGATCCGGGTGATCATGGCTGAACTTACAAGGATTGCTTCACATGAATTGTGGTGGGGAGCCATGGCCATGGATATCGGTGCATTCACCCCTTTCTTCCATGCATTCCGTGAAAGAGAAAGCATCAATGATATTATGGAGGAAACCTGTGGCGCCAGGCTGACCATGAATTATATGGTGCCTGGTGGTGTGATGCAGGAGTTACATCCAAATTTTCAAAAAAAAGTAAAAGAGTTTATTGCGTTCTATAAGACAAAAATGAATGAGGCAGATGAGTTGCTGACGGGAAATATCATTTTTCAAAACAGGATGAAAGGAGTTGGTGTATTGTCGAAAGAAGATGCTATTTCTTTCGGCTGCACGGGACCGGTAGCAAGAGGTAGTGGCGTACAATGTGATATAAGAAAAATATATCCTTATGATGTTTATGATAAAGTACAGTTTGAAGAAATAATTGAGACAGCGGGCGATTCGCTTGCAAGATATATTGTGAGGTTAAGGGAAATAAAACAATCTGTCAGTATCATTGAACAACTGATAGATAATATTCCCGAAGGCGATTTCCAGGCAAAAACAAAAGCAGTTTTAAAATTACCGAAGGGAGAATTTTATTCAAGGGTTGAAACCGCCAGGGGAGAGTTTGGTGTTTATATTGTGAGTGAGGGAGCAACAACGCCATACAGGATTAAATTTCGTTCACCTGGATTTTCCAATCTTTCTGCATTGGATCACATGGCAAGAGGAAGTAAGCTGGGAGATCTGGTTGCGATGATGGGAACGCTGGATTTGGTGATACCTGATATTGATAGGTAACCCCCTCCGCCCCCTAAAGGGGGAACTTGAAGTCAGCATCTGGATGATTAAAGCTGTAAAAGTACAAGAGAGTGACACAACAATGGTGAATAGAGATTTAATGTTTGTAACAACAAAATAAAACATGATCTTCTCCATAATCAGTTCCCCCTTTAGGGGGCGGAGGGGGTTTTTAATATGTGGAGCCTATCTAACATAACAACAACAATCGACAACTGGCTGAATGAAACATTCAGTGCAACCTGGGCATTGATCTTGGAGATGGTCATTGTGGGTGTATGTGTGATCAGTTTGTTTGCAATACTGGGATTAGTCTTAGTATTGATGGAAAGAAAAGTCTCTGCATGGATGCAGATAAGGCTTGGGCCAAACCGTGTGGGCCCGAAAGGATTGTTACAATCATTTGCCGATACATTAAAATTATTGGTGAAAGAAGGAATGACGCCGGGTGGTGCAGATAAATTCTTATTCAACCTGGCGCCGATCATTGCCATCATTGTTGCCATGTTACTGATGGCGCCAATCGCATTCGCAAAAGATTTTCAAATGTGGGACCTGAATATTGGTGTATTATATGTAACTGCAGTTTCATCCATTTCAGTGATCAGCATTTTAATGGCGGGTTGGGCAAGCAATAATAAATATTCATTGATGGGAGCTATGAGAAGTGGTGCACAGATCGTGAGTTATGAATTGTCTGCAGGACTTGCCATTCTTTCTATTGTTGTATTAACAGGAAGTATGAGTTTGAATGATATCATCCTGTCGCAGCAAAATGGTTGGTGGATATTTAAAGGACATATTCCTGTTATCATATCTTTTGTTATTTTCATCATTGCAGTAACAGCAGAAACAAACAGGGCGCCATTTGATCTGGCAGAAGCGGAATCGGAATTAACAGCCGGATTTCATACAGAATATTCAGGAATGAAATTCGCTTTGTTCTTTTTAGCAGAATATGTGAATGTATTTATTGTATGTGCCATTGGCGCAACATTATTTTTGGGAGGATGGATGCCTTTTCATATCGGCAACTGGCAGGGATTTAATCATGTAATGGATTATATTCCGTCAAGCATCTGGTTCTTTGGAAAAACATTTTTTTTAATATTCGTCATCATGTGGTTCAGATGGACATTCCCGAGGTTGCGTATCGATCAGTTATTGAACCTGGAATGGAAATATCTATTACCGATCAGTATGTTCAATATTTTATTGGTATCAGCGATGGCGATATTGGGTTGGCATTTTTGATGGCCCCGCCTATCCTCCCCGAAGGGGAGGGAAAAGTAGAAGATTGAAGCGAAGATGATGTAGGATAAGGTTAGTAAATTGAAATAGGTATAAAAAATAAAAATAAAAATTTTTTGACCAGCATGAGCGCTTTGCTCAACATCGTTGTGTCACTCACTTGTACGGCATTAATGCTATTGAGCTTTTTGGGTTCATGAAATGCAAAGTATTTTGAATTATTGTTGAAAAGAAATTTAGTGATGATGTGGAAGAACAAAATGTTTGGATATTTTAAATGTACCGCTTCCTTCCCTTCGGGGAGGGAGATGGAGGGAGGGGCTATATGTTTATAGTAAAATACATAAAAGACGTTTTCTCTGCAATCAAATCATTGCTCGTCGGCATGCGCCGGACGGGTTATTATTTTACGCATCACAAAGAGATCATTACGCAGCAATATCCCGATAACAGGGAAACATTGAATCTTCCTGAAAGGTTTAAAGGAGAAGTTGTAATGCCTCATGATGAAAACAATGAACATCGTTGTACAGGCTGTACTGCCTGCGAACTTGCCTGTCCGAATGGAACGATTAAAGTGGTAACAAAATTCGACATCACACCCGAAGGAAAAAAGAAAAAAGCAATTGATAAATTAGTATATCATTTGGAATTATGTACGATGTGTAATTTATGTATCATCGCCTGTCCATCTGATGCAATTGTAATGGCGCAAACATTTGAACACAGTGTATTTGACCGGAGTAAACTAACCAAAATATTAAATAATCCCGATTCAAAGATCATGGACGGGGTGGAGTAGGGATTATGAATTTTGAATGATGAATTATAAATGAGCGGATCAACCATTATATTTTATTTATTAGCGGCATTTACTTTGGTGAATGCAGTACTTGCTGTAAGTACAAGACAGATCTTCCGGGCTGCCATCTTCTTGTTATTTACTTTGATCGGTATTGCGGGATTATATTTCTGGATGCAGTATGAATTTATTGCTGCAGTGCAGATCGTAGTGTATGTTGGCGGTATTACCGTATTGATCATCTTTTCTATTTTCTTAACGCAACAGGCAGGCGATCTTTTACCAAAACCGACGATCAGCAGGCAATTGTTTGCTGCGCTGGCAGCATGCTGTGGTTTTGCACTGACCTTGCTGCAGATCTATCAATATTCATTTACCGGCGACCAATCTCAACCAATAAAACCAGATGTAGTTAATATCGGTAATCAAATGCTCGGTGTGAATGACGGCGGGTATGCATTACCTTTTGAAGTAGTGAGTATTTTATTATTAGCTGCGTTGATCGGTTGCATTGTGATTGCCATGCGAAGTAAACCAGCAACAACATGATGGAACCCGGTTTATACCATATATTATTTATAAGCGCCGCATTGTTCTTCATCGGTGTGTTTGGTTTCTTTACCAGGAGAAACCTAATCACTATGCTCATGAGCATTGAATTAATATTGAATAGTGTTAATCTTAATTTTATAGCATTCAATAAATATCTCTGGCCAAACAGGCTGGACGGATTATTCTTTACCATTTTCATCATTGCCATTGCAGCAGCAGAAGCAGC
>JANNBU010000107.1:0-12401 GCA_031385805.1 Ferruginibacter sp. | reverse complement strand
TGAATAAAAGCAGTAATTCAGGATTTGGTTCAATCTTTTTGAGTAATGCTTTTTCAGGATTTTTTAAAAAGAGGAATAGATCAATATATGTCATTAGATGAAGTCGCACCATAGCCGCTAAATTAGAAAATGCCCACTTGGCCTTTGATCCTTTCTTAATAATTTTAAGTAGTAAGTCTGCGATCAGGGCACACCATATCTGGATTTTAATAGCATTTTCGCTGTCTCCTAAAAAATATTTTAAAGGATAATTCTGTTTAATTCTTTTAAAGAGTAATTCAATCTGCCATCGCTTTTTATATATAGCTGCGATTGTTGAAGGCGCCATTCTAAAATTGTTGGTAAGAAACTCAAAGGTTTTTCCTGACTCCGGATCAGTAAAAGTTATCAGCCTTGCTCTTACTTTAGGTTTGTTAGGCTTGTACTCAACTCCCAATATTATTTCCTGGTCACGAAGAACTCCTTTTTGTTGCTGCACTTCGGTTATTACACGATCAGACAGGTGTTTATAAACAAGGTGTTTATGCAAGCGTGTTACCCAACTGATATTCTCTTTGGAAAACCTGTTAAAAGCTGTATAATCATTATACCCTTTATCAAATACAATAACCGAGCCTTTGGGTAAATGAACATCCTTCAAAAACTTCATGTCATTTGCGGCCCCAGGGCTAAACCTTATCATACAAGGCACATCCTGATCAGATCTAATAAGGGTATGTACTTTGATTCCTCCTTTACGTTTGCCATTTAAAGCAGACATGCCCGCAGCTTTTAAGACCTCTTGAAACAAAGTAATAGTAGTGGAATCAAAAATATAAAGATTGGATTTACTGCGGCTGTCCGATAAAAAATGGCCATAGCGTTCCATTAATTTTAGATATATATGTTCGAAAACTTCTGAACTACGGCGGTTATTGGCATCAGAAATAGTACTGCGGCGTGGATGATGAGAAATACCTAAATGAAACAACCGATGCTCCCAAGCCAGCATCCCTGTACTAATTTCTCTTAATGAAGTGCAGTGATTTAATATGCCATAAAGCATAGTTACCAAGTGATCATAAGTAGAAAATCGTTTGTAATATCTGTCTGTATTCAATTGCCTTGCCAGACCTGTTACAGTATTGCGGGGAACAAATTTTAATAACTGACTGAAGATCGGCTGTCCGGTAAAAAAAGTACTTTTGCTCATTGGATAGTTTTTGGTGTGGTAACTCAAAACTACCAATTTAGGGAGGTCTTACAGCCTCCTTTTTTTAATAATAGTACTTTAACCGGACAGCAGTGATTCGAAATTCCTTGTTCCTTGCCTGCCGGCCGGCAAAGGCAGGTTCGATATTCATTCTGCTATTCCTCCTATTTATTCTAAATTTAGAAAAACTAATCCCATGCAACAATACATCCTCGCCTTCGACCAGGGTACAACCAGTTCAAGAGCAATTATTTTTGATAAAAATGGTTCAATTGTTTCCGTTGCACAAAAAGAATTTACACAGATCTTTCCTCAACCAGGTTGGGTAGAACATGATGCCAATGAAATATGGAGTACACAATTCGGTGTTGCTGCAGAAGCAATTACCAAAGCAGGATTGAATGCAGAAGATATTGCTGCTATCGGGATCACAAATCAAAGAGAAACTACGGTTGTATGGGAACGTGCTACCGGCAAACCCATTTACAATGCCATCGTATGGCAGGATAGAAGAACCGCTGCATTCTGTGATTCTTTAAAAGCAAATGGTACAGATAAACTCATTCAGCAAAAAACAGGATTGGTTGTTGACTCGTATTTTTCTGCAACAAAAGTAAAATGGATATTAGACAATGTTGCAGGCGCCAGGGAAAAAGCAAACAATGATGAACTTTGTTTTGGAACGATTGATACCTGGTTGTTGTGGAAACTTACAAAAGGACAAATACATGCAACAGATGTTTCCAATGCATCAAGAACAATGTTACTCAACATCCATACACTTCAATGGGATGGCGAATTACAAAACATATTTGACATACCCGGCAATATGTTACCAACAGTACGCAGCAGTTCTGAAGTATATGGACATACACAAAATATTATTTCATCGTATAATATTCCGATAGCAGGAATTGCAGGTGACCAACAGGCAGCCTTATTCGGACAAATGTGTACACAACCCGGCATGGTAAAAAATACTTATGGTACCGGTTGCTTTATGTTGATGAACACGGGAGAAAAACCTGTTGCTTCAACAAATAATTTATTGACAACCGTTGCATGGAAAGTAAACGGCATTACACATTATGCACTCGAAGGAAGTGTATTCATTGCAGGGGCTGTTGTACAATGGCTGAGAGATGGATTGGGAATAATAAAATCTTCTGCAGAAGTAGAAACGTTGGCAAAACAGGTTACTGATAGCGAAGGCGTTTATGTTGTTCCTGCATTTGCCGGGTTGGGTGCACCGCATTGGAACCAACATGCAAGAGGAATTATCACCGGGCTTACAAGAGGTTCCTCTGCTGCACATATTGCCCGTGCTGCATTAGATAGCATCGCTTATCAAACAATGGATGTATTAAAAGCAATGGAAGCTGATGCTGGTATTGCTATTAAAGAATTAAGAGTGGATGGTGGCGCCACCGCCAATAATTTACTGATGCAGTTTCAGGCTGATATTTTAAATACGATCGTTGTAAGGCCCGTTGTCACAGAAACTACGGCATTGGGTGCCGCATACCTTGCGGGACTTGCTGTTGGATTCTGGAAAAATATGGAAGCCATACAGGATCAATGGCAGGCGGATAAAAAATTCAATCCTAACATGAATGCTGAAACGAGAATAAAATTATCAAAGGATTGGCAACGTTCGGTTAGGGCTGCAAAAGCATGGGTGGAAGAATAAAATACAGTGTTTCTTGTCTCTTGTTTCTCGTTAGACGTTTTTCGTTGGGTTTGTAATAATTTGTAGCGTATTTAATAAAACAAAATTAAAGCTGCATTTTGGCTAAGTGCTCAATATTTGTAGTGTTAAACAAACGAGAAACTAGAGACAAGAAACGGAGATATTTAATCTGAAGAATAAAAAATTGTTTAATGAACAGGCAACAAATGTTATATCAGCTGGAGCAGGTTCATGAATGGGATATTGTGATCGTCGGTGGTGGCGCTACCGGCCTGGGTACAGCAGTAGATGCCGCTTCCAGGGGCTATAAAACTTTGTTGGTTGAACAATATGATTTTGCAAAAGGAAGTTCAAGCCGTTCCACAAAATTGATACATGGCGGTGTGCGTTACCTTGCACAAGGCAATATAAAATTGGTAAGAGAATCTTTGAGAGAAAGGGGATTACTGTTAAAAAACGCCCCGCATATTTGTTACGATATTCCTTTTGTTCTCCCTTCATTTCATTGGTGGGAAAAATGGTATTATGGTATTGGTTTAAAATTCTACGATCTGTTATCCGGAAAACTAAGCCTTGGTAAAACATCAATACTCTCAAAAAAAACAACACAGCAGCTATTGCCTGTCATTGATCCAAAAAAATTGAGTGGCGCCGTTCTTTATCATGATGGGCAGTTTGACGATAGTCGTCTTGCTATAGCTCTTGCTCAAACAGCTGCAGGCCAGGGTGCCGCAATCATCAATTATTGCGAATTAACTTCCATAACCAAAACGAATGAACGTATCAGTGGCATAGTGATCAACGATACGATCACGGGCAAGGAATATGAATTGAGTTGTAAAGTTGTGATCAATGCAACGGGTGTCTTTACAGATAAGATCATGCAATTGGATGATCCGCAACATAAACCGATCATCACGGTATCACAGGGCATTCATATTGTTGTTGATAAAAAATTCTTTCCCGGCGACAAAGCAATGATCATTCCCAAAACCGATGATGGCCGGGTTTTGTTTGCATTACCCTGGAATAATAAAGTGGTGATCGGTACAACAGACACCCCACTCAATGAAATTTTAATTGACCCAATACCATTGCCCGAAGAAATTGATTTTATCATCCGGCATATTAACCGCTATATCAATACGAATATTAAACACAGTGATATCAAAACAATTTTTGCCGGTTTAAGGCCATTGATAAAAACTAAAGAAAAAAAATCTACTTCATTCCTGTCACGTGATCATACAACTGTTGTATCGGCAAGTGGCATGATAACAATAACAGGAGGCAAATGGACAACCTACAGAACCATGGCCAAAAGTGCTGTTGATAACGCTGCATTTACCGGAAAATTACCAAAGAAGATATGTGTTACGGAATCTTTGCCATTGCATGGTTTTGTAAATGATCATAAAAATGATAACAGCTTATCAATTTATGGCAGTGATGCTGAAGCGATCAGGCAATTGATGAATGAACAGCCGGGTTTAAAAGAATTGATACATCCAGGACTGCCTTATACAAAAGTAATGGTAGTTTGGGCAGTAAGACAGGAAATGGCCATGACAGTAGAAGATGTATTGGCAAGAAGAATGAGGGTATTGTTTCTTGATGCAAAAGCTGCTATTGATGCTGCACCATTAGTTGCAACGTTGATGTCGGACGAAATGAATAAATCAACACAATGGCAGGAACAACAAATAAAAGATTTCCGGAATATTGCAGATCAGTATTTAATTCACTAAACTTGTTCTATAAATAATCTAAATCTATTCTAATGACTCCTTTTGTAGCAGAAATTATCGGTACCGCATTATTGATCATATTGGGTGATGGTGTAGTTGCAAATGTATTACTCAATAAATCAAAAGGCAACGGTGGCGGCTGGATCGTAATAACCATGGGTTGGGCCATGGGGGTGTTTGTTGCGGTATATAGTGTTGCGGGCTTCAGTGGCGCTCATCTAAATCCTGCGGTAACGATTGGTCTAGCAACGGCAGGAAAGTTTGACTGGGCAAATGTGCCTCTTTATATAGCCGCTCAATTCATTGGCGCAATGTTGGGTGCTCTTATTGTATGGATCGGTTACCGACAACACTTTAATGAAACAAAAGAGCAGGATATTCAATTGGCAGTTTTTTGTAATGCTCCTGCAATAAGAAGTAACATTAATAATTTACTTACCGAGATCATCGGAACTTTTGTTTTAGTGTTTGGCGTGCTGTTGATCATTCCACCTTCAAATAGTCTGGGTTCATTGAATGCTTTACCTGTTGCCTTACTGGTGCTTGGGATTGGTTTGGGCTTAGGTGGCCCAACAGGTTATGCCATTAACCCTGCCCGTGATCTTGGTCCACGTATCATGCATGCCATCTTACCCATTAAAGGAAAGGGTAGCAGTGATTGGGGTTATAGTTGGATACCTGTGGCGGGCCCGGTAATTGGCGGTTTATTGGCTGCCTGGGTATTTTCTATTCTGCAATAAAAAAGCTGATAACACGAATTCGTTATGAGAAAGCCAAAGAACATCTCAGTCACAATTTAATTTAACATGACCAGATTGATACATCCTGATTTTCTGTCCCTTTTGGAATTGAAAGAGAAAAAGATAATTGAACTATTTAATGACCTGAGAAATTATATCCTCGAAATTCATCCTCACAGTAATGAATTGCTATATCATACACATGCATTGACAGCAGTATTTTCTATCTCGGAAAAATTATCTGACGCATTTTGTATGATTCCAATCTACACGAATCATCTGAACTTAGGTTTCAATAAAGGCACATTGATCAATGACCCGCACAAATTATTAACAGGCACAGGAAATTTGATAAGACATATCCCCATTCACGCTTCGGCTGATTACAGAAATAAAAAAGTAAAAGACCTTGTAAAATCGGCAGTTAATTTTTCCATTAAGGATATAGTTAAACTATCTAACTCGGTTGGCAAAACAATTTCAAAAATTAATAACCGGTAAAGTTACCTCCTAAGAACGGCACAGCAATGCCCGGCGACATACGAATAAGTACAGGATTAGTTTCCTTAGTCTTGGAATTTGTATTCGGGAATTAGTGATAGATATTTATTTATATTTGCCGCCCATGGCACAAAAAAAATTACTTCGCTTTTCACAGATAAAAACTTTTTCCAACGTATTGGAATATCCGGCCGGGGTGAAGGGGACCTGGGATCAATTTTTCAAAAACGAGAATCCTGTTGTGCTTGAGTTAGCTTGTGGTCGCGGTGAATATACTGTTGGGCTTGCAACCATGTTCCCCAAACAAAATTTCATCGGGATTGATATCAAAGGGAACCGGATGTACATCGGTGCAAAAAAAGCAATCGACGATTCTCTGAACAATGCAGCATTCCTGAGAACACAGGTTGAAAAAATAACAGATTATTTTGCAGCAGGGGAAGTAGCTGATATCTGGATCACCTTTCCCGATCCTCAACTAAGAGTATCAAAAGCGAAGAAAAGATTAACACATCCCCGTTTCTTAAGGCTTTACCGGGAGATATTAAAACCCGGTGGTTCTATTAATTTGAAAACCGATTCACCACAATTATATCAGTTTACAAAATCAGTTATTGAACTTTATAAATTAGATCTTGTTGAAGACCTGGAAGATGCTTATTCACAACCCGGAATAGCTGAAGCATTAAAAATAAGAACACATTATGAGGGGCTGGATATTGCACAAAGTAAAAAGATCCATTACCTTAAATTTTCTTTGCCAAACGAATTACCAAATCTTGATGATCAATTAAAAGAAATCATTAGCAATGAGCAATAACCTTGTAGAAGGAGAAGATTATTATTTTAATGAAGATGGATATATTGTACTCACAGAAAAATACCATTTACAAAAAGGCTTTTGCTGCGGCAATGGTTGTAAACACTGTCCATATAATTTTGAAGCCGTTCCCGAACCCAAACGCAGTGAATTATTATCTTTAAAAGATCATGAAAAAAAACGTAAAAAAATCTAGCATAAAAAAAGAACCGCTAAAAAAGGACTTACCACCAGGGGCAAAAGAATACAGTTTTTTCCAGGATGTATATGATGTGGTACGACAAATACCCAAAGGCAGGGTAACTTCTTATGGAGCAATAGCCGCCTATCTTGGAACAAGATTAAGTGCACGTATGGTTGGCTGGGCAATGAACGGTGCACACAATGTAAAACCAACAGTTCCGGCACAAAGAGTGGTTAACAGGAATGGAATGCTTTCAGGCAAACATCATTTTGGCTCTCCCACCAGAATGGAAGAATTATTGAAAAAAGAAAAAATATACGTCAATAATGATATGATAGTTGATTTCGAAAAAAAATTCTGGGATCCTGCTAAAAATTTAAGTCTTTAAATATTTTGAGAGATGCTTTCCCGAAATAATCGGGACAGGCTGTACCTCAGCATGACAAAACAAATAGAGTTGCTACCCACTTACCACTAGCTATTTACCATTCCCCCAAACAGCCCTACCTTTACGCTACTATGAGCGACAAATCAATTCCCGGCAAAATAACCTTCATTCATCATGAAAAGGATCGTGCTGTTATTGAATATATAGATAACGGGAAGAAAAAAACCATACAGGCAGATATCAGTACAAAAGAACAGCAAAGATTAAAGGAACAAAAGATCATTAAAAAAATACATCGCTTTCTCATGGGCGATAACGTAACATTTGTAATAAAAAAAACCGGTGCAAATGGCAGCCAACAATATGCATCCGGCCTGCAATACCAATACAATACCTCATTAGAGATATTGATAAATAAAGCGAATACAGAAAATAAATTCCTGGGATATATTAAGATTACCGATGACAATTATTTTATAAAAGAAATAGACAGCTACCTCTTTTTTCCACTCACAGTATCTCCTTATGAAATTGCCCCAACGGAAAAAGAAACTGCCGACCCGGTATTCTTTAAATTTGAAAATATTGAAAAGCCTGACAAGATCACTGCCAGCCTTTATAATCACAATTATATTCCTGAATTTTTGGCTGCGATACAGCATTTTAAGAAACAAACTGTTGTTGAAGCTACTGTTTACAAAATAACTCCCTTTGGTATTCATTTAAATTTAGTTGGCGGTAAACTACAGGCAAAACTTGATATCGATGAATCATTATCAAAACAGGTTGCAGAGAAATCCATACAGGTTAATTCAGTAATCCCTGTAATGATCAAACATTTGTCTCCCTCAAAAATTGTAGTAGAAATCGCTGAAACAGTTTAACCGTTGTTTATATTGACCGGTTATTAGCGGGTTTCAGATTCTTCTTTTAAAAGCGTTTTTTCTATCCGCTTATCAGGGATGATCCATATCAGCGCCACAATTGCATAAATAACCAGACTTATTGATTGATTTACAAAAGCAACTCCGGCCGCATATAGTAATAATGAAAGTTTTCCTTTTCCATCTTTTCCGATGGCCTTTGCGAGCTTATTATTCTTTTCGCGGTTATGGGTCAGTGTGATTGAAAGTATTGTATAAGCAATGGCATCCATAAAAAGTACAAATCCATATAAAGCAACGGGCCATTTGGTAAAATGATTCTCTCCCATCCATGCTGTAGTAAATGGTATTAGTGAGAGCCAGAAAAGCAAATGGAGGTTTGCCCATAATGATGCTCCATTAATCTCCTTTACGGCATGAAGCATGTGATGATGATTATTCCAGTAAATACCAAGGTAGATAAAACTTAAAATATAACTTAAGAATTTGGGAATAATTGGTTTGAGGGATTCAAGCTCGCCGCCTTCTGGTACTCTAAACTCTAAAACCATAATGGTGATGATAATTGCGATCACTCCATCACTGAATGCTTCAAATCTTCCTTTACCCATGTTTTTTATTTAATTATAAGAACAGGTTTAATCCGCCTTCGACAAGCTCTGGCTGACAGCTTTCTGTCAGCCAGAGCTTGTCGAAACATAGACAGAAAGCGTATTCAAAATAATTACACCCGCTATCTTGAAATTATATACTAATTATAATAAGGTTTTATCATCATGTAAACCAATACTCCTGTTACCGCTACATAAAACCAAACCGGCCAGATGATGCGAACTAATTTTTTATGTTTTTCATACTCCCCGATCAAAGCCCGGTAAGCTGCAAACAATATAAAAGGCAACGCTATTCCTGCCAGGGGAATATGAGTAATCAGTATCGCCAGGTAAACAGTACGTTTAGATCCCGCAGCAGTTCGTTCTGCATCGCTCAATCCTTTTATACCATCCGTTTCGCCATACATTGTTTCCCCGGCAAATAAATGATGACAGATATAAGATAATAAAAACAAAATGGATAGCGTCATTGCAAACAACATGATCCTTTTATGAAGCTGATGATATTTTGCCTTGACTGTGACTAAGCCTGCAGCCAATAAAATTGCAACTATAGTATTTATAATAGCATTGGCAGAAGCGAATATGTGTTCATCAAAAGGAAGTGTAACTTTTCCTGCAAGATTATATTTACCCAATACAGTTACAGCTGCAAAAACTATTATGGAAACAGTAAAGATAATGATGCGTGCTTTTCGATCATTCTTTTGTAATACCGGTGCTAACATTTTATACTTTTAGGTTTTGTTTTTTCCTGTTCCTGTTGAGGATATTCATTACTATTATTACCATTCCTATTCCAATAAATATCACGGGCAGGTAAGGAATAAATTCACGTAATATAGATGGGCTTTTTTTATCACGTTCAAGCATCAGGGTTGGAATATCCCTTACAAGTTCTGCCTGCCTGGCGGTATCAAATCCATTATACCATCCACGAACGATCCTGTTGCTATCGAGCAGGAAAAAATTTTCGGTATGAATGAATGCGGTATCTACTTCGCTATCTGCAATACTTGCTTTTATTTCCTGCAAGGCAAAATCGTATATTTCTTTTTTATTCCCGGTTACAAACCACCAGGTATCGTGGTTTACATTAAGGCGGTCTGCAAATTTGCGAAGTTGTGGTACACTATCATGTTCGGGATCCACGCTGATAGAAATAAATTGTACAATGCTGTCGTTCTTTACAAAAGAATCCTGTAGTTTTTTCATATTGCGTGCAAGTCCCGGGCAGATTGTTGGACAACGGGTAAAGAAAAAATCAAGTACAATTATTTTCCCCCTGAGATCATCCAGAGAAACCTGCTTTCCAAGCTGGTTTGTAAATGAAATGTTTTTAACCTGGTGCCATACTGTATCTGTACTTGTCTTGCCATTTTTTTCTGTAACAGTTACGCTATCAAAAAAATAATGCCGGGGTATAAATACAGCATCTTTGCTATAGTACTTCACTATCCAATAACCGGCAAGCGGTAACATAATGGCTAATAATAAAGAGAGGATTGCTTTCTTATTCAAAATGATCGGTTAATTGTGCGCAAGTTCGTGCAATTCATGTATAAAAAAACCATCCCGATGCATCGGGATGGTTATACTATTTTTTAGCCTCCTTTCACAACTTTTAATGCTTTGCTTTGGCCGCCGGTGCTATCTCTTCTGTATTCGGCCTGCTTCCTCCATCGGTATTACGCATATCCCTCCAGCTATCACCATCCCACAAAAAAGCGATAATAAACCAGATGAATAAACAAAGCGGTACCACAATGGTCATGATCATATTCCTCACTTCATTACCCAGGTGCATAAATATGGAAACAATATAATAAGCTTTGGCAAGTGTAAGGATACAAACCATTCCTTTGAAGAAAAGAACCAGCATCGCATTGGGATGTTCTCCCTTATGAATATTATAAATGGCAAGGCCGATACCCAGCTCTAAAACTGTGATAAAAGATAGTAACCAGAATGTTTTCCAGATATGCTTTGTACTACCTGCATGTTCAGGAGCAAAACTTATTTCAGGTGATATGGTATGTTGACTCATAAAAAATGTACTCGTTAAATATTAAAATCTTTTAAAGTTATATCAGGTAAAAGCAAAGGAATACAAATACCCAAACCAGGTCTACAAAGTGCCAGTATAGCCCCGCTTTTTCAATCATTTCATAGTGGCCGCGCTGATCAAAATGGCCAAGTTTTGTTTTGATATACATTACCAGGTTAATGATCACCCCGCTAAATACGTGAAACCCATGAAAGCCGGTAATGCCAAAAAAGTATCCGCCAAAAGCGATTGGTCCCTGGTTTGTTGCATGTAATCCTGATGCGGTTATTTGGCTGATCAATTCCGGATTTGACAATGCTGCAGTATTGTGAGCCGCATGCTCCCCTCCATGTTGCAAACTTGAAGCAATTGTTACCAACTGTTCATGTGGTGTTTTTTGCAGTGCCGCCAACATGGCTTCTTGCGATAACGCTGTTCCCCATGGATTTGCTTTTACTGTTGTAGGCAATGTACCCAAAGAACCATCACTTAATAAGGCAACATGTTCGCCTGTCAATAAGTGTGTCCACTCCCAAGCCTGGCAACCTAAGAATGCAAGACCGCCAAAGATGGTAAGGATCATATATTTTTCTACTCCCTTGCGGTTCATTTTATGTCCTTCATGAACTGCCAGTACCATCGTAACAGAACTGAAGATGAGGATAAAGGTCATTAAACTAACAAACGCAAGCGGAAGGTTGGCATGGCCTGCTAGCGGAAATGAATTAAATACCTGGTTGGGATCTGCCCAGTGGTTTACACTAAAACGAATGGTACCATAGCTGATAAGAAATGCCCCGAATGTAAAAGCATCGCTCATCAAAAAGTACCACATCATTACCTTACCATAACTGGCATTGAAAGGGCTTTTACCGCCACTCCACCATTTTGTTCCTGCTGGTATTGCTGTTGTTGACATAATGAATATCTAAAATTTTAAACCTTTTATTATTTATATTATTCTCTCAGGTTAGCTATATCATACATCTTAAATCATACATCATACATTTATTTTATGATTTAAGATGTATGATTTACCGGATCATCAATAAAAACACCAATAAATATATCCAAAGTATATCTACAAAATGCCAGTATGTACTGATCAGATCAACCGGCACCGTACTATAACTTTTTATCTTACTATTGAATGCTTTCAGCAACATCACGATCAGTGTAATGATTCCACCCAAAACGTGCGCCGCATGAATACCAACAATGATGTATAAAAAAGAATACGATACATTTCCTGTTAACGTTACTCCCGTATTCCATAATTGTTTGAACCCAATTAACTGCACCCCGATAAAAAGAACTCCAAGCCCCAGCGTAACTGTTACCAGTGCCCTATACCTGCTCATTGCCCTTTCCCAGAAAGCTTTTGATGCCATGTACAGCGACAGGCTGCTTAAAAGAATCACTGCCGTACTATACCAAAAGGCGATGGGCAAATTAAAACTCACCCACCCGGCCTGGTTTCTCTTTACAATGTATGCACTTGTTAACCCGGCAAACATCATCAGGATACTTCCAATGCCCACCCACAAAGTAAATTTATGCGGGTGTATTTTATTTTTTTGTTGCATCGCCACT
>JANNBU010000092.1:0-16401 GCA_031385805.1 Ferruginibacter sp. | reverse complement strand
GGCTGTTACGGGAGTTCCAATACCGTCACTGATACTATAGTTTGTTGCAATGGAAGCTGCGATACTATCCAATGATTCATCAAAGACAAGAACGATGTTCACACTATCTGTAGCGTAAGCACGCAATAATTTCGGAGAAGTTTGATCTGCATTAATACCATCAGTTGAATTCTTTTTACCGGGTGTACCGCCTTTTACATCAACGCTTGCTTTCCAGTTTGTAATACCGGAACAAGGGTTGTGTATGTCCATCATTTCGAGTGTCCAGCCGCCGTCTTTTTTCAATTCATTCTGGTACCAGTCGTCTGTATAATTTACCGAGTGAATGACCGTTCCCTGCGGCGAACGCAGGTACAACAGGTCGCCTGTATTGCTAAGGCTGGGAAAACTTGTTACAGAAATCGTAGCGCCATATACCGACATTGATGTAACAGCACTGCTTGTACATACGATCACAAAACTATCAGGTTTTAATATATAGGAAGGCATTGGCCCGCTTTGCCCGGTTGGTTTTCCTACACGCCAGCCCAGCAGGTCAATATTAAAAGCGGTGGTATTCCTCAGCTCTATCCATTCTATATCAGGCAATGCAACCAATGGGGTTGGATCTGCCATGAGTTCATCTATCACAATATCATATTGCAAAGGAATAAAATAACTGAATGTTCCTGTACCGTTAACGATCGCATTACCGGCCAGATCCTTTACCCCGTTTACAATTAATACAAGGTTTACCCTGTTGGGAAAGGCTGTGGCAAAAGTCAGGTGCACCAGGGAAGTATTTGCAACATCTCGTACGGCTGTCAGCGGTGAGCCGATACCGTTATCCACCAGATAATTTGTAACAAGCTGACTACTCAAAATATCAACAGGCTCGTTAAACAATACATCAAGTGTTGTGGCACTCGTTGCCGTTAGTGCCTGAATAACCGGCGGTAGCAGGTCGGGCACAAATGGGCCTGCCGTAATGTCATCAATAAAATGTTTTTGAAAAAAACTGGCTGTACTTTGTTTAACCAGGATGCCAAAAAAAGCGGCAGTAAGATACGATGCATCGGTAACGGCTCCTTCAGTAAAAAAACCGGTAGCATTCAGATCCCGCGACAAGCTCCACTGATTGGCAGCATCACGAACCACTTTTATTTTCATGTCGTTATTGCTGCTGTTCAAAATGCCATTTGTTCCATCAATGATTTTTGTTATTGTTCCATTATCCTTTCGAAATAAACTGATCTCGTCATCGGTGCCTCCCATTCTCACAAAATAACCAGTTGTAGTAGCCTGTGTGATATCGCTGGATGATGATACCACAAAAACATCTATGAAATTAGCTGAGGAAGGGTTAAAACTCTCTTTACAAAAAAATTCCCATTGCGCAGTGGTTGCCAGGGAGCTTGGGGTACTCAGGTAATATGTGCTGTTGGCAATAGTGTTATTGCTTTGTAATTGAAAAGTAGGATTTACGATCCAATCGGCTGTTCCGCCAACCCATGTTGGATTATTGGTAAAATCACCGTCACTAAAGTTATCTGTGAATTGTGCCTTGCTAAACAATACAATCATCAATGTCAGAAAACAAATAAGTAGTTTTTTTTGCATAATCAAAATACTTGTTTTTAAAGATACAATTTTCTGTAAAGCCGGGGAAATTAGAAATAAGGAAGTTTAAAGCCAAGTTTTAGCTATAAATACAAGACGATTTATTAGGTAGTTCCTCAGTTTGAAGATTTCCGTCATTGCGAGGAACGAAGCAATCTGTGTACTTAAACTGCTGGATTGCTTCGTTCCTCGCAATGACGTACTAATTTAAAATCGAAACCGATACACTACTATTTATTAAAAGATATTCAAATCAAACCCGGAAGTTTTATTTTTGCCAAAAGATATTACATGAAAGTTGCGGTTGTGGGTGCTACGGGCCTGGTAGGTACAAAAATGTTGCAGGTATTGGCAGAAAGGAATTTCCCGGTAACAGAACTTTTACCGGTTGCTTCCGAAAGGTCGCTTGGCAAGGAAATTGAATTCAAAGGAAAAAAGTATAAGGTTGTAAGCATGCAGGATGCCATTGATGCGAAACCGGCACTTGCGTTATTTTCTGCCGGCGGCGGAACTTCTTTGGAGTGGGCGCCAAAATTTGCGGCGGCGGGTATTACTGTTATAGATAATTCCAGTGCATGGCGAATGGATAAGAATATAAAATTAGTTGTGCCTGAAGTGAATGGCACTGTTGTTACTGCTGCAGATAAGATCATCGCCAATCCAAATTGTTCTACCATACAAATGGTTGTTGTGTTAAAACCATTGCATGATAAATACAAAATAAAAAGAATTGTTGTGAGTACTTACCAAAGTGTAACAGGTACCGGTGTAAAAGCTGTTGAACAAATGATGAATGAGCGCAAGGGAATAAAAGGTGAAATGGCTTACAAATACCCGATCGATCAGAATGCGATTCCACAGATCGATGTATTTACCGATAATGGTTACACCAAAGAAGAAATGAAGATGGTGAATGAAACTAAAAAGATCATGGGAGATGATTCCATAAAAGTAACGGCTACCTGTGTTCGCATACCAACCATGGGCGGGCATAGCGAAGCGGTGAATATTGAGTTTGAAAACGATTTCGTCCTGAGCGAAGCGAAGGATCTCCTAAGCAAAGCTCCCGGTGTAACATTACAGGATGACATAAGTAATTTCATTTACCCCATGCCGTTAACAGCGCATGAAAAAGACGATACATTTGTGGGCCGCATCCGCCGGGATGAAACGCAGGCCAATACATTGAACTGCTGGATCGTGAGTGATAACCTGAGAAAAGGCGCTGCTACGAATGCGATACAGATCGCGGAGTATATGGTGGGAAAAAAATTGTTGTAGCCTTTTTTGAATATCGAACCTGCCTTTGCCGGCAGGCAGGCAAGGAACAAAGAATTTCCAACAAGGAACTGTTGCAAGTCACCTTCATCATTCGATATTCCTTGTTCGATATTCAATAGTTTACATCCAATAAATTGTTTTACTTGAAACAGTTAACTCACGGCCATCGGTAAATACCATTTTTAATTTGAACTTGTGTCCCTGGCTGTTACCGGGTTTGGTTGTTGTCATTAGCCTTGTACCATATACCCTGCTGGTATTCATCAGCGTTATTATTGAATCTAAACTGATAAAGTTATTGCCATAATAATGTACCTGGAACAGTGAATTCAGTAAAGTATTTGGTGGTATTCCATTATAAACACTGTCGCTTGTTACTTCAATACTGGCCAGTTTGGTTTTGAGGCCGCTTAAACCACACTCATTACACTTACAGGCGTAGGTACTGTTCACTAAAAAAGAAAATGGATCTTTATGAGCTGCCGTGCACCTGAAATCAAAATTATAATTCAGAAAAACAGAATCCACATTTGTAGCGATCCCGGTATCAATGATTGCATTGCCTGAGCCCCGGGCCTGAACCGTTAAACTATTAATGTTGTAAAATGCTTTATTTGAATCCTCACATTTACAACAGCCAATGTAAAGGATATGTGTTAGCAGAAAGAAAGCAGGGAGGATAATAATTTTTTTGTAATTCATATTATGACAGACTCCTGTTTGGTGGGATATGCTGCTTACTCATTCCGCCAATAAAAGCCCCTCCTATCCTCCCCTTCGGGGAGGTAATTGGAGGAGATTAAAGCGAAAATTAATTCGCAACATTTTTATAAAACAAAAGCCATCAATAATTGATGACTCTTGAATATTTATAAAATGGTTTTTTATTGCTCAGATAAAAGATGAAGGCTGGTATACCGTACAAGTGAGCCTGCCTGACGGTAGGCAGGTGACACAACAATGATGAGTAATGAGCAAATGTTGACTCAATTAAAAATATTTTCCATAATCTCCGCTTCAATCTTCTACTTCTCCTCCCCTTCGGGGAGATAGAGGGGCTTTTGGCGGGCGGGGTTAAGATATCGTCCACGTTTCTCGTCCCTTTATCAATTTATCCAGATCACCTTTTCCTTTTTGTGCAATGGCATCTTCGATCTGCATGGCCATTACATCTTCGTAACAGGCTCTTTCTGTTTCATAAAAAACTCCGAAAGGTCTTGGCAAATGTCCTTGTAATTTGGGATCATCAAACATGCGTATCAATATCTGGGCTTTGTAAAAATCTTTTTCGTCATGTACCCAGAGTTCATCAACACTTCCTCCTGCGGCGAGGTCAACAATAACAGGATGAAACCCATCGAGTTTTATTCCCTTGTTTTGTGTGGCGCCGAAGATCAATGGCTTTCCTTGTTCCAAAAACAATACTTCATCGGCTTTGGTACTTTTTTCGGTAAACACTTCAAAAGCGCCATCGTTGAAAATATTACAGTTCTGGTAAATTTCTAAGAACGATGTTCCTTTATGCAACTGCGCACGAAGCAACATTGCCTGCAGGTGTTTGGGATCCCTGTCCATTGTACGGGCAATAAAACCTGCATCAGCTCCCATGGCCAGCGCCAATGGATTGAACGGGTGATCTATACTTCCAAAAGGTGTGCTCTTGGTTATTTTCTTTTCTTCAGATGTAGGTGAATATTGTCCTTTTGTAAGTCCGTATATCTGGTTGTTGAACAGCAATACATTTACATCAAAATTCCTGCGCAGTAAATGGATGGTGTGATTGCCGCCAATGCTAAGCCCGTCGCCATCGCCGGTTACGATCCAAACACTTAGTTCTGGCCTTGCAGCTTTCAATCCGCTTGCCACGGCTGTAGCACGGCCATGAATGCTGTGCATACCATAGGTATTCATATAATACGGGAAACGGCTGCTGCAACCGATACCGGATACCATAACAATATTTTCTCGTGGAATGCCCAGTGTAGGCATGATCTTCTGTACCTGTGCTAAAATGGAATAATCCCCGCAACCCGGGCACCAGCGGACCTCCTGGTCGGTTGCAAAATCTTTGGCGGTTAGTGGGGCTGCTGTGGTTGTCGCGTCGCTCATGCTTCTGTTATTTTTAGTCTATAAAGTTATTGAATTCTGATTAATGAACAAGGTTAAAATATTGAATTTTATGTATTGGTTAGTGATACCAAATCCCAAACAAATGTTCAATACCCAATTTTCAACAATCAATGCTCAATGAAAGCGGGATTCGCATTGAACATTGACTATTGATTATTTAATCATCTGCTAACCCTTGTTTAGGTTACTTTTCCTTGCAGTTGCAATTCCTTTTGCGATTATGGCGATTAGTTCCTCTGTTTCTTTAAAAATTCCTTCTAGTTTAGACAAAGGTTTTATCATTTCCTTTTTGCGAATAATTTAAATTGCCGTTCTACACTCTTTGAGTTCCTTTAAAACAACACCCATTTTGTGAAGAAAGTCTTTTGTTGATTCTGCTGCCTGAACTTCTCCATAATTAAAAGTTGGTGAATGACATGATTTGATTAATTGGCCGGCGATATAATTTCCAGCCCTTGTATTTGGGAGAGCTTCTACGACATCTATCATACGGCAAGTGTAATCCACAAGCCTGTCTTCCAGATCATATTTTCTGTTTTGCATAAAGGTAATTTTAATATACAAATTACAGAAAATGATATTTGTAAGGGCGGTAAAATCCTAAAGTTTATTTAGTACGGGTTGATAAATATTCAATGCTCAATACGCAATTAAAGAACGGGATTCCCAATTGAATATTGAGCATTGAGCATTGATTATTGATTATTTTCCTCTAAAGCTTCCCAGTATTCCGCCGCCCTTCTCGTATGAGGAATAACAATCGTTCCACCAACAATATTGGCTACAGCAAATACTTCATACATTTCTTCTGTGTTCACTCCCAACTCATGAGATTTGCCGAGATGATATTTTATACAATCATCACAGCGCAGTACCATGCTTGCAACCAGGCCGAGCAGTTCTTTTGTTTTTACATCCAATGCACCAGCAGCATAGGTATTGGTATCAAGGTTCCACAATCTTTTGATGACAAGGTTTTCTTTGCTTAGGATTACTTCGTTCATTTTAGTACGATAGTCGTTGAATTCATTTACTAAATTGCTCATAGTTTTTATATTATTGAAATACAAAGTTAAACACGGCATGTATTATATATTGATGAAACTGTTATAATTTGGTAAATAGTTTAAAATATACATGCAGGAATTTTTAAAAAAATATAAAAAGGAAGCAGCACTGATTACCGGGTTATTGCTGTGCCTGTTTTTCTTTTTTATTAATCCGCTTGGCCTTGCTTTTAAAGCAAAACTGGTATTGGCCATTGCAGCATTAATGATAAGCTGGTGGGTTTTGGATGCCATGCCATTGCCGGTGGTGGCCCTGGTACCCATCGTTTTATTTCCCCTGCTTAATATCAGTTCGTTAAAAGAAGTAACAAAATCTTATGCTGATTCTATCATCTTTCTCTTTATGGGTGGTTTTTTTATCGGCATTGCCATTGAAAAATGGAACCTGCACAAACGTATTGCCCTCGGCATTATTAATATAACCGGCACCAACGGTAACCGCATTATTTTAGGATTTATTATTGCCACAGGTTTTTTAAGTATGTGGTTAAGCAATACAGCTACCACTATGATGATGTTTCCCATAGCGCTGTCGGTCATTCATGTTATAAGTTCTCATAACAAAGACAATGCGGGTGTCAAAAATTTTTCAATGGTACTCATGCTTTGCATAGCTTATGCATCCAACTTTGCATTGGGAACCATTATTGGCACACCGCCAAATGTGGCTTATGTAAATTATATACAGGAAAAATTCAGCTATACGATTGGTTTTACCGACTGGATGATCATATTTACACCCTTAACCATTGTTTTATTATTCATGCTCTACTGGGTTATGGTAAAATGGCTGTTCCCCAATAAAATAAAACACAGTGTTGAAGGAAAAAATTTTATCCGGTCAGAATTAAAAACGCTGGGTAAATTATCTGTTCCCGAAAAAAGGGTTTTATTCGTTTTTATCATGACTGTTTTTTTATGGATAACAAAAGATATCATCAACAGCATACAAAAAATGATCGTGCTGGATGATACCATTATTGCCATGATCGGTGCTATCACTTTATTTATCATTCCTTCGGGAAATAAAACCACGGCAAGAGAAGAACGTTTGTTAAACTGGCCCGATACTACGAAAATGGCCTGGGGTATTTTACTGCTATTCGGCGGTGGTATTGCGCTGGCAAAAGCATTGGAAGATGTAAAACTAATGGACCAGCTGGGTGCTTATATTGCCTCTTATGCTACAAATAATATTTTTTTAATGATCCTCATCGTTACCACGGTCTCCGTTTTTTTAAGTGAGGTAATGAGTAATGTGGCCCAGGTAATTGTAATGGCGCCTGTTATTACTGCGGTTGCCGTTGCCATGCATGTAGATCCATTATTGCTGGGAATTCCTATGACGCTGGGGGCAAGCTGTGCAAGTATGTTGCCTATGGGAACGCCGCCCAATGCGATTGTTTTTGCCAGCGGTCATATTAAGTTAAAAGATATGATCAAAGCAGGATTTGTACTCAATATCATCTGCATTATTTTAATTACGCTGTTTTGCTGGTTGTTACAACCGATGATCATGCGTTTGATGTAACTATTCTTTTTTACAGGCTTCGAGGAAATCTTTAATTCCTTGTATTACCTTATCCGCCACTTCCTGCTGAAATTCCTCATCCAAAATTTTCATCTCTTCTTCAGGATTACTCAGGAATAATGTCTCCACCAATGCATTCGGATATTCTGTAGGACTATTGAGCATAAAATTAAAGGATCCGTTGTTGCCATATTCCTTTAAACCAAGTTCGAGCATGCGTTTATAAATTGCCTGGCTCAACGGCCTGAAACCGATGTGACGGTAAAATGTACTTGTTCCTTCAACATGAATCGGGTCGGCAGAAGAATTCAGGTGAATGCTTACCAACAGATCGGGCATGGTATCGCGGTAAAACAAAATGCGTTCTTTGTTGTCAAAAAACTTTTCTGTTGTTCTTGTCATGATAACTGTTGCCCCCGCATCTTCCAGTGTTTTTTGAAGTTTTAATGATACCGCAAGCGTAAGATTTTTTTCTGCAACCCCGGTTGGCCCGCCGGCTCCTATATTTATTCCCCCGTGTCCCGCATCCACAGCAATCGTTAGATTTTTTAAAGAAAGATCTTTGGGTTGCTGTTTTATTTTTATAACAAGCATATTGCCTTTATAATATATTGTATGCCCCCAATGTTGTTTGTGTTTTAACCGGATGGTGATCCTGAATATATCATCGGCTATTTGTTCATAATCAATATTTTCAATTTCCCGGGCTGTCTGCAATTGGTTTATCCAGTTGGTATTATTGGTAGCCCCAAAAATATCTACCACAATCCTGGAAGGATTGAGCAATTGCATGGATTGATAAGGCAATCTTGCAAACAAACCCACAGATACATAATCAAATTTATCGTCGCCGTAAACATATAATTTGTTGGTAAGAGAATTCGCCGCAAAACTACCCTTGGGCATAAGCGTAACAACATCATCGGGGATATAAGCCGTTCGTGACTTTGCCAATTGGATTTTATAATGGGTGCCAACTTTGCCGATTATTTTCAATGGGATCAGGCTATCTATATAGCCAACTTTTGCGCCACCGAGCCGGTCATCACCCAAACCATATTCCAAATGTGAAAGCCGGCCTTTCGTTAATGCAACATCACTTGCCAATGGTGACATGACAGAAAATTTATTATTGGTCTCTTTGATTATACTTTGACCGATACTGTCTGTAATTGTAACGGGGATTTTAAATGCAAAAAAACTATCTGTTTGTTTCACTTCATATTCACACTGGTATATACCGGGCATTCCGTTTGTTTGTGATACAGGTAATTCATACAATTTTGTTTTGTTGATCGTTGTAACATTTGCACCCGGAAATGCTTTTACTTTGAATTGTATTTTATCGCCAGACATCAACACCAGGTCTCCTTCGGGGAAAGTTTGTATACGTTCAATCCCCGGTTCTTTTACCGGTTCTGTAGGTTTGGGAATAGTATAGCTAAAAGATATTTTTTTATTAACTGGTTTATACTTTCCTGAAGTGGCGATAAGTTCAAATACATTTTCTCCTTCCGGCAAATTCAGTTCATAAGCAAATGCTCCTGTTGAATATACTTTTACAGGAACCGCATTGATAACCAGTGTACAGGTCATACAGGTGCTGCCTACAATAAATTGCCGCGGCGTATTAACATTCGTTATTTGATTTAAAGGATCAGTAAGTTTTATGAATGGATCATCTGCAAACTGTGCAACCAGGCTTCCATTACCTGAAAAAAGGAATAACAGCACCCAGGTGGTTCGCTGCCTGATGATCTTTTGTAATAATTTCATTGTATAAAATTATTACAATACAGGATATAAATGGAGATTATGTTGTGAGTATTTTGGTAATTAATATTCAATTAATGTTTTGCATTCATTATTACAATTTACTAATTTAGCTATCCTTTGCAGCGATCAAAAAACCGTGCCATGCAAAAAACATTATTTATTTTTATCTCTTTATTTTTTTTCTCAAATTCATTTGCACAAAAAACAGATTTTAGCATTGCTTTTAATTCCGGGCTTTTTTCATTTTCCGGAGAATCTGTAAAAGAAAGTTATTGTGTTGCCAATACATCCAATAATCCCTCCTGCTATACAAAAAATCCTTACGGATCAAAGCGCCAGCTTTGTTATGGTATATCAGCGGGCATTAACCGGGTATTCAAAAAAAACTGGATCGCAGGGTTTGACCTGGGTTATGAAATATTGAAAAGCAGGGTCCGGGTTGATGAAGTTCTTGCCTTTGATGGTACAATATATACTCCTTATTTTGGAAAAGGAAAATCGGTTTTGACCACTAACTTAATAAATATTTACCCTTATGCAGGACATAGATTTAAATCCGGTAAAATTACATGTGACCTGTTAGCCGGTGCAGATATCGGCTGTATTTTAAATTCAGAAGAAAAAGGCAGCATTACTGCTTCAGACGGAACAAAATTCAATCCCTCCCTTAACAGGAAAGCCATCAGAACCGATATCAGGCCGAGGATTCAATTTTCCATCAATTATAACAGGGCAGGATTTTATGTAGGATATTCTTACGGATTATCAAATTACAGACCTGGTTCGGGACAATATGATTGCTATACCCGTTTATTAAGGTTTGGGTTGTGTTACAGGATTATTTGATATGCATGCCAAAAAAAATGCCACTCTAAAAAGTAGCATTCAGAATAATATTATTTTTATTAAAACGGATATTTCTTTTCTCCTATCATCTTATCCGCAATCCTTCTCCTGGCATCTTTGCTATTGAATGGTGCTGTTTTTGAAAAACGTTTCAATCCAAGTAATATCATTCTTTGCTCATCACCTGTAGAAAAAGCATTGATCGCTTCTTTACCGGCCTTGTTTACTTTATCTACTGCATCATTCAGGTAACAATGCATCATATCAATTTGAATTTGTGCGGTAGCTTCTCCTTCCTTGTCCACCATTTTTATCACACGCAACAAAGCGCTTTCTGCATGAAAAGTTGCAATGGCCATATCAGCAATATTCATCAATATTTCCTGCTCATCAGATAATTTCATCATCAGTTTCTGAACAGCAGATCCGGCAACCATCAGGATTGATTTTTTCATATTGGCAATGGTCTTCTTTTCCGCAGCAAATGCAGTTTCATCCTCAGAACCAAAATCAGGTATGCTCATTAATTCTTTGCTCACAGCTGTTGCAGGGCCCATCAGGTCAAGCTTTCCTTTCATGGCACGTTTCAGCATCATATCTACTGTAAGCAGGCGGTTTATTTCGTTTGTTCCTTCATAAATTCTATTGATCCGGCTATCCCGATAAGCACGGCTGATCATGTATTCATCGCTAAAACCATTGCCACCATGCACCTGTACGCCTTCATCTACTACAAAACTCAACACTTCACTACCATCTACTTTCAGCATCGCACATTCAATCGCATATTCTTCTGCAGCGCCAAGCAATGCTTCGTTGAACGGTTTGCCTGCCGACTGTAATTCAGTTTCCTTATCATCTACCCATTTGCTGGTACGGTACAAAGCGCTTTCGCTGACCCAAATGCGTGTAGCCATTTCCGCAAGCTTATGCTTTATAGCGCCAAAATTTGCAATGGCAGTTTTAAACTGCTCCCTGGTTATGGCATATTCAACCGTGCTCGACAACGCCATTTTTGCACCGCCGATCGCAGCTGCACAAAGTTTAAGACGGCCGATATTCAGAATATTAAAAGCAATGATATGACCCTTACCAATTTCTCCCAGTAAGTTTTCTATCGGAACTTTACAATCCTGGAAATATAATTGTACAGTTGATGAACCCTTGATGCCCATCTTATGTTCTTCAGGCCCTTGTGTAAAACCTTCCATACCACGTTCAACAATAAACGTAGAAAATTTATCGCCGTCTATTTTTGCAAATACGGTATAAACATCGGCAAAACCGCCGTTTGTTATCCAGCATTTTTGCCCGTTCAGGATATAATGTTTTCCATCGGCAGAAAGCACTGCTGATGTTTTTGCGCCCAGTGCATCACTGCCACTATTGGGCTCCGTTAGTCCGTAAGCGCCCTTCCATTCTCCGCTGGCAAGTTTTGGAATGTATTTTTTCTTTTGTGCTTCTGTACCAAAATATAAAATGGGTAAGGTACCGATACCGGTATGCGCCGCTACCGCAACACTAAAAGAAAATCCTCCGCCCAATCCTTCATTCACCAATGTAGATGTAATGAAATCTTTTCCCAGTCCACCAAGTTCTTCAGGTATGGAAGCTCCAAGCAAACCTTGTTCGCCTGCTTTTACCATTAGTCCCGGCATCAGTCCCGGTTCCAATTTATCAATGCGTTCAACATTTGGTAAAACCTCTGCGTCTAAAAACTGCAGGCACATTTCTTTTACCATTTTTTGCTCTTCATTAAAGTCTTCGGGAGTATATGTTTCAAAAGCATTGCTTTCTTTGATAAGCCATTCACCGCCTTTAAGTGATGTTGCTGTTTGAGGAGTTGATGTACTCATGATATGTAATTTTTATTATTTTTTATAGGAACCGTTTCTCGTCTCTTGTTTCTCGTTATTAGTTTCTCGTTCGTTTAACGCTACAAGTATTATAAACCCAACGAGAAACAAGAGACGAGAAACGATGTATTTTATTTTAGATTCTCATACACCATCTGCAATACCTCCTTTGCAATTTCCACCTGACCGTTTGTAACACCCTGCAACGCTTCATTTAACGTCTGATTGGCCAGTTCCATTGTTTGCTCCTGTAATTTTTGTGCTTCGGGGGTCAGGTAGATCATGTTAATCCTGCGGTCATCCTTACTCGCTACTCTTTTCACTAATTTCAGTTTTTCCAGGTTATCCACCAGCCTGGTAATACTCGGCTTATCCCTGAATGTTGCGTCACAAAGAGATTGCTGGCTCATGCCGTCTTCCTTCCACAAATGATACAGTACACTCCATTGTTCAATCGTAATATCTACCCCGGCTTGCTTAAAGTTTTTCTGCATGCGCCGGGCAATAGCAGTACTGGCTTTACCTGTAATGAAACTGTATAATTCGCTTTTTTTAAATTGGTTGTTTGGCATATAGTTGTTTAAACAACTATATAAAGATAATCATTCATTTCAATTTCAAAAAATTATTTTTGTTGTCCCGGCTATAGTGCAAATGGCAGCATCGTTGCATCGCCCTCTTGTACCGCATACCGCTGAGGATCTTTTATGACAGTACTTTTAATAGTAAGCATTCTTCTCTTAGTCATCTATATTTTATTGCTTTTCTATTATCGTTCTGCCTGGAATGATATCCCTGCATTTAAACCTTCTACCTTAAACCTTAAACCTTCTACCTACATTTCCGTCATCATACCGGCCCGAAATGAGTCCGAAAATCTTCTTTCATTATTGGAATCATTATCAGCACAAACTTATCCGGCAGTATTATTTGAAGTATTGATCATTGATGATCATTCAACCGATGATACGGCAGCGATAGTAAGATCTTTTGCTTTAAAAAATATAAACCTTGTTTCCTTAAAAGAATTCATAGCCGGTGATGAAATAAATTCCTATAAAAAGAAAGCCATTGAAATTGGTATTCAGCAAAGCGCGGGAACACTGATCGTAACAACTGATGCAGATTGTTATCTTCCTCCAAACTGGTTACAGACAATTGCTGCATTTTATGAACAATATCACCCCGCTTTTATTGCCGCACCGGTTTCCGTTAATTGTGGTATGCGCTTTATAGAAATATTCCAGGCGCTGGATTTTATGACATTACAGGGAATTACAGGCGGCTCTGTTCATAAAAAAATTCACAGCATGTGCAATGGCGCTAATATGGCTTATGAGAAAAAAGTATTTTATGAGGTAGGTGGCTTTAACGGAATTGATAATATTGCGAGTGGAGATGATATGTTGTTAATGCATAAGATCTATAAACGTTATCCGGAAAAAGTAATGTTCTTAAAATCAAAGGAAACAATTGTTCAGACAAATCCTGTAAAAACGATCCCGGAATTTTTCAATCAACGAATAAGATGGGCAAGCAAAGCTGATAAGTACGATGATAAAAGGATCTTTGCCGTATTGCTGTTAGTTTATTTGTTCAATGTAATCTTGATCATACTTCCGTTAATAAGCCTGTTTAGAAATGATCAATTTCCAATTGTCAATTGCCAATTATCAATTATTGGAATCTGGATACTGTTATTGGTTTTAAAAACAAGTATAGAGTTGTTTTTCTTATTTCCTGTTTCAAAATTCTTTGGGAAACAAAGGTTATTGTTTCTTTTTCCCCTGATGCAGCCATTTCATATTCTTTATACCATCATAGCCGGTTGGTTGGGTAAGTTTGGAACATATCAATGGAAAGAAAGAAAAGTGAAATAGTATCTTTGAATTAAGAGATGACATCTTTAAAAAATGGATCAAAACTTTTCATACGGAAGACAAATATTGCGGCGGCTAAAAAAGAACAAAACAGCTTTTGCTGGTTTGATCATTATCATTCTTTCAATATTAGTATCCATCTTCGCTTATACCATTGCCCCGGACAATACCCCCAATGCAGATCTGCAGACGGTTGAGATACAGGCAAAGAAACCGGGTTATACACAACTGTTCTTAAAGATCCCCGATACAAAACTTATAGAAAAAAATTGGATTACCCGTTTTTTTACAGGCACAACTTCTCAATTCAGGTACCTGCCGATCAGCAGTTATAAAATAAATGGCAATGATCTTGTAGTTGAAAAATACATTGATGAAGACACAACAGTTAAACAGGTTTACAATATTGACCAACTCACAAATAATGATCCGGGGCAAATAAAAAAACTCATCGTCATTAAAAAATACCGGCTCGGTACAGATGCTTATGGCAGGGATATTCTCAGCCGGCTTATCATTGGCACAAGGGTAAGTCTTGCTGTAGGATTGATCGCAATACTCATTTCATTAACATTGGGTATTTTACTGGGGGCATTAGCAGGATACTATCGAGGCTGGTTAGACGAAATAATCATGTGGCTCGTAAATGTTACATGGAGCATTCCTACGCTCCTGCTGGTGTTTGCTATTACAATGGCATTGGGCAAAGGTTTCTGGCAAATATTCATTGCTGTTGGTCTTACGATGTGGGTGAGTGTTGCACGGCTGGTACGTGGACAGGTAATGGCAATAAAAGAATTGGAGTTTGTACAGGCCGCAAAAGCATTGGGATTTACAAACAGCCGCATCATCCTTCGTCATATTTTACCGAATATACTTGGGCCGTTGATGGTGATCGCAGCAGGGAATTTTGCAACCGCCATCATTATAGAAGCCGGGTTAAGTTTTTTGGGTATTGGGGTACAAGCACCTATGCCAAGCTGGGGCCTGATGATAAAAGAGAATTATAATTTCATCATTACGCACAATCCACTGCTGGCAATTATTCCCGGCATTGCCATTATGATATTGGTATTGGCATTTAATTTATTGGGAAATGGATTGAGGGATGCGGTGGATGTGAAGTAAACAACCCCCTCCGCCCCCTAAAGGGGGAACTGATTATGTAGAAGAATAAGGAGGAGATTTTAGCGAAAAATTAATTCGAAATTTTTATATATAACAAGAGCTATCAATAATTGACAGCTCTTTGAATATCTATTAATGCTTTTTTACCGCTTAGATAAAAGATGAAAATTGGTATGCCGTACAAGAGTGCGACGCAACGATGCTACATAGCATTACGATTGCCGGAAAATAAAATATTCAACAAACAATTATCAATGTTCAATACTCAAAAAGAAGTTTCTAAACTAAAAGAGCTGGTTCCCCCTTTAGGGGGCGGAGGGGGTTTAGTCCGTTGGTGCTACCGGCACATTCCTGCTAAACCCTTCCTCCAGCGAAATAAAAGTTTCGGTACGTTCTATCCCTTTTATTTTTTGAAGTTCATCATGCAAAACAAATCGCAGTTGAGCAATGTCTTTACAAACAACTTCAATGAACATGCTGTAATTACCGGTGATGTAATTCAATCGTACGATCTGCGGTATGCCCATCAGTTCTTTTGCAACGGAATCGTACAAAGAACTTTTTTCAAGATAGATCCCAACAAACGCGGTGATATCATATCCAAGCAGTTTCAGATCTACATTTAATCTTGTACCTTTAACAATATGAAACTCCTGGAGTTTTTTAATGCGAACGTGAATGGTACCACCACTTACAAAAAGTTTTTTACCAAGTTCTGCATAGGATATCTCGGCGTTTTGCATCATTGCCTCAATGATCTGGAGATCAAGTTTGTCAAGATTTAATTTAGCAGCCATTTCTATATTCGTTTTTAGTGAGTATTCAATATATAATGCAAATATTTGAATAATATCTATATTTTCAAAATTTTTATTGAAATATTTTTAATATTAGATTCTTTTTCTTTAGATTTGTATCAGATAAGTTGTTGATCATATATCATACACTGTGGGGTGATGAAATTTTTGGCAGACATGCCCCCTTGTCTCGGGGGTGAGGATAACAGGATAAACGTAGCATAGAGCCGTCTCAGTAGCAATATTGTTTCGACCGGGGTCGACCACCGAACTTTGTACTACAGCTAACTGCCTCGTGAAGGTTCGATCCCTTCCCCTACAGCTTTTTAAGCCTTCGTTGAAAAACGGAGGCTTTTTTTTGAACATTGAGTGTTGAATATTGATTATTCTTATATAACAACCACCACTTCAGTATTCGAAATCACTGCTGTCCGGTTAAAGTAATTAATTTAAGATCATTGCTTAATAATCTTGAGTTTGAGAAAGATATTGGACATTTTTAAAATTCCA
>JANNBU010000086.1:0-9871 GCA_031385805.1 Ferruginibacter sp. | reverse complement strand
GATGAATAAAGATTATGTACAACAGTATGCAAAACTGGAAACAACACATTGGTGGTTTGTAGTGAGGCAAAAAATCATCCTGCAGTTTTTAAAAAAATATACAGGCGATAAACCGGTCAGTATATTAAATATTGGTGCTGCCGGTGGAGCATCTACTCAATGGCTTTCAACTTTTGGCAATGTAGTCTCTGTAGAAACAGAACCGTTTTTTATCGATCATTTACGGGCACAGCATATTGATGTGATAAATGCATCTGTTACAGCTATGCCTTTCGCTGATAATATGTTCGACCTGGTTTGTGCATTTGATGTGATCGAACATGTGGAAGATGATATAGCTGCAATAAAAGAAATGGAGCGGGTATGCAAACCTGCTGGTATCCTTTGTGTTACCGTTCCTGCATTTATGATGTTATGGGGTAGTCATGATGTTGTGAACAGGCACCAGCGCAGGTATACAAAGCAATCATTGTTTTCTTTGGGAAAAAATGCTGCGGCTTTAAAAAATGAAGAGGCCGGGTATTTTAATTGCCTGCTTTTTTTTCCAATATGGATTGCGAGGAAGATCTCAAATCTTTTTTCAAAAAATAACCTGCAATCAGATTTTACCCGTTATAAAAATCCCGGCTTGCTTAATAAATTATGCGGGATCATTTTTGCAACAGAAATTCCATTGCTTAAGTTCATTCACTTTCCTTTTGGAGCTTCGCTGATCGCTGTTTGGAAAAAAACAGGAACCCGTAAATAATGATCAACACTGCAAGACTAAGTATGGAAATATACCATGCATTGATAATTGCTTGAGGCCTGTACCTGAAAATAATTTCATGATTGCCCGCAGGAATATTTATCGACATAAAGCTGGTATTTACAATCATGATGCTGACTTGTTTGCCATCCAGAAATGCACGCCAGCCATGATAATTATTCTGAAGGTAAACCAATGGTCCTCCTGTTTTTTTATATACAGTTGCATGAAATTCATTGGCTGAAAAACTTTTCGCCTGGATGCTGCCAGTATCATTGTCTGCAAAATACAATAACGGTTTTTTAAAAACACTGTCTTTGATAGCCGACTCATAGAATTCATCTTGTTTCAACAAATTTCCCGGGGTGATGAAATAATCATTTCGTCCGATTTTTTTTGTGAAAGGAAGCCTGCTGCCTGCAACAAAATCTTTATCAAAACTATTTAAGGAATTTTCTGCTATACTCTTATTATCCGGAACAGGAAATTTAACCGGGTTCCTGTTGAGCAGTTCTTCAATGGTTGTAAAACGCTTGGCGCCATAAACTGTGATGGGCATATTAAGTTGTGTTGCAAAGAACATGTCTGCAATGATGATAATGCAGACCAGTTTGATATTTTTCTTTTTTATGATGGCCCAATAACTGAGTAATATCATTCCAATTAAAAAAGGAAACTGTATCAAATACCGCCCCTGGAAATCAAGTTTCAATAAAAACTCCTTGAGTACATCGCTATTGAATTTTCCTGTTGAAGGAAAACCCTTAAAGAATATGATACTTCCTATACCAATGACCAATGCAATACCAATTAATAACAACATGATCTTTTTCAACGTTACAGTATTCTTTTCCTTACTGATTTCCCATGAACTAAATGATATGGCAGCAATGAGTAAGAAAAATAAAATGCCAAACAACCTGAATAAAGCGGGATGCCTGAAACTATTCATCAAGGGAAGCGTGTAATAAGCGATCTGTCTTAAGAAAAAGAATTCACCCCACGCCATACCAAGCATAATGAACGCACAAATACAGAAAAAAACAACTTCCTTATTCTTTCTCAAACTTCTATTGAAAAATGCATAGATCAAAAAAATAAATGGAATGATGCCTATGTAAATACTTCTCATAAGTATGGAGGAATTCAACCAGTTATCATTTGCACTTGTACCAAAAGGACTTAATAAAGACAGTGTGGTAGCAGGGTTCATTGAGTTCTCTAATACAACAGCAAGTGCCTGGCTTTCGCCTCTTTCAATTTGTGGTAAGTGCTGATAAAAAGATATGATAGCAGGCAAACTCAATAGTACAAAAAATAAACATGCTATACCGGCAAGGGGTAATACCTTTTTAAGAAATACTTTTTTGTTAGCTGCACTAAAAAAAATAAAAAGTGAATAGGCTAATAAGGCATAGCTTAAAATAATGAACAAGGAAGGATATCCGCCGGTAAATAATAAGAATAAAAAAACCGATAGCAGCAATGTATCTTTCAATTGATACTGTATCATCATTCTTCTGAAAAAAATAAAAACATATGGGATATAACAGGCTGCGCTGATGCAGGTAAAGAACTGCACACTGTCAATCATAAAACCACTGAACTGGTATGCAATAGCCATGGTAAAAGCAACAGGTCTGCTGCAACCAAATTCTTTGCAGAGAAAATAAAAACCTATTCCTGCAAATGATATATAAAACAGCAACTCATAATGAAAGGCTGCGAGACTGTAGTTTGTGAGCAAACTAAATATCCAGATGATGGGGTTCCAGGCGCCGGACTGCATATCGGCGTGCAAAGGATAGCCCATATTAATAAACGGGGTCCACAATGGAAGTTCCCCGTTATTCAGTGCATCGCTGATAAGTGTGCGAATGGGATAGTAATAAGTAAGCGCATCATTCTTCAAAGAAAAAAGCTGGAAAGTAAAAGGCCAAAAAACCAAACAGGTAATTACCGGGAAAACAACAAAAGGATTTGTAAGAATTTTTTTAAGCATTCGCCCGGGTTTATTAAAGTAATTCTACAATATATAATAAGTAACAGAAAAGCTAGTGCAGTTCTATGTATTCCCCGCACTGGCTGGTGTTTTCACCAGCCAGCACCAATAAATGCATCCACCATCCTATCCATTCTTTTCTTTAAGTGATGATATTCTGTTCACATATTTTCCTATGATATCAAATTCAATATTCATGGTATCGCCTTTTTTTACCTGCTGCATATTTGTATGCATATAAGTATATGGAATGATGGCAACAGTAAATGTATCATCTGTAACATTAAAAATAGTAAGGCTGATGCCGTTCAATGAAATGGATCCCTTTTCAATAATAAATGCTGCAAATAATGGATCGATACGGATCGTATATTCCCAACTGCCATTTTTTTCTGTTATGATCGTACAGGTTCCAATACTATCAACATGCCCCTGCACAATATGGCCGTCTAACCTTCCATTTACCCACATACAGCGCTCCAGGTTGATGATAGTACCCGGTTGCCAGTGATTGAGGTTTGTTTTTTTGAGTGTTTCATCAATAGCAGTTACCCGGTGTATATTGCCTTTTATTTCTTCAATAGTAAGGCAAACCCCGTTGTGGCTTACGCTTTGATCAATTTTTAACTCATTGGATAACAGTGATTCAACCCAAATTACCAGGTTATCCCCTACCTTATCTATTGTATGTATTATGCCTGTTTGTTCAATTATTCCTGTAAACATTGCTCAAATTTAGAACATCCTACGTTGATCTGTCATGCTGAGGTACGAAGCATCTCGCTATAGATTCTTCCACAGCCAGTACTGAGGAACGAAGTATCAGAATGACAAACCGGGATATTATTCAAATTTCGGAATTTTGTACAGATATTTTTTTATTTAAATAAATCTTCTATCTTTGCCGCCCTGTCTACCGAACAGGCAGGCTTAAAATCACCTAAAGGAGGTATATATACAATGCTTATTATAGATTCAAAAGATTGCGAAAACATAGACAAGGCCCTCAAAAAGTACAAAAAAAAATTTGAGAAAAGCCGTGTGCTGTTGCAGTTAAGGGAAAGGCAGGCTTTTATCAAGCCGTCAATCCGTCGCCGTACAGAAGTACTTAAAGCTGTTTACAAGCAGCAACTGAATACCGGCAAGTTCGAAAAATAATAATTAAACCGGCAATATATTAAGACTGATAACAGGTTATGATTAACTTTGGTTATCAGTTTTTTTATGCACCTAAGTCCAGAACAAAATATCCGATCTTTTTTAGATTACCTTAAATTTCAAAAAAGGTATTCCCGGCACACCATTACATCTTACGAAAATGATCTCTCCGGTTTTTTTGATTACCTGCGCATGCAGTTTGATGAAAGCAAGATTCAGCATATAAAACCTCCCTTTATCCGTACCTGGCTGGCACAACTTAAAAGCGAAGGGATCAGTTCAAAAACGATCAACAGGAAAATTTCATCATTAAGGTCTTTTTTTAAATTCAATATAAAGCAGGGGTTGATAGAAGCAAGCCCGATGTCGACCATTATCTCCCCAAAAGTTGGCAGAAGATTACCCCAGTTTGTAGAAAAAAAAGATATTGATACATTATTTGATCATGTTGAATTTCCTGATAACTGGGCAGGCAGAACGGACAGGCTTTTATTACAAATATTATATAACACGGGTATCCGGCAGGCAGAACTTATTGGCTTGAAGGAAAACCAGGTTGACCGTTTGGGCAGTGCGATCAAGGTTTTGGGTAAAGGAAGTAAAGAAAGGATCATACCGGTCAATAATAAATTAATGCAGGATATAACTACTTATGCTGCAGAAAAGAAAAAGCAGTTTTCAGATGCAGAATCAGTCTTTTTGCTGGTAAATGACAAAGGCAGGAAACTGTATCCCCGCTATGTTTACAATGTGGCCAAAAAATACCTCGCCCTGGTAACTACTATTGATAAGAAGAGCCCGCATATATTGAGGCATACATTTGCCACACACCTTACCAATAATGGGGCCGACCTAAATGCTGTAAAAGAGCTACTTGGGCACAGCAGCCTGGCAGCCACCCAGATTTATACACACAATACGATTGAAAAGTTAAAGGACGTTTTCAAAAAGGCGCATCCCAAGGCCTGACATTGTATTAAAAAATAATCTTACCGCGGATAAAATTTTATTTTGAAAAAAGCGTTTCATACGGTAACTTACAGCTATCTAAATTGAGCATGCGAACAACCACACAACCTACAATGCCTATGCAATAATTGCTACCCTAATAATTTTATTTTTTCATTTAAAATCAGATGTTATGAACGTAAACATTCAAACTGTGCACTTTGATGCAGATTCAAAATTGGTTTCTTATATTGAGAAAAAAATTTCAAAGCTTACGCAGTTTCACGACAGGATCACCAGTGTTGATGTATATCTTAAACTTGACAATATTGTACATAATATTAAAGATAAAGTAGCGGAGATCAAAGTGATGATACCACGCCATGAGTTCTTTGTAAAGCAGTCTTCCAAATCATTTGAGGAAAGTTTTGACGTGGCTTTGGATGCTGTGATCACTCAAATAAAAAGAAAAAAAGAAAAGCAGGCCGCCTGATAAATCGCTTAAAAAAAATCAAAAAGATCCTCCGTAAATCCGGGGGATCTTTTTTTATTTTGAATTCCTTCAAAAAAATCTTTTACAAAGTTCTTGTATTAACCATTTTCTCTTACCTTTGCCTTCCCAAAAAAAGGGGTGCTTTGTTGTGGCCCTTATTTTTGGGGGAGTTCTTTTAAAAACGTTTAAAACGTTTAAGGGTTTAAAGGTTTAAGGTTGTTCCATCAATTCAGGATTCTTAAACGATTTAAACGTCTTAAACCTTTAAACGACTCAAAAGCCGAAATAGCTCAGTTGGTAGAGCAACTGATTTGTAATCAGTAGGTCGCTGGTTCGACTCCAGTTTTCGGCTCGGGTATATGATCTGATGTTCATTTGGGGAAATAATCTGATGTTCATCTGATCATGCTATTAATGTACTATGCAGGGCAGGTGGCCGAGTGGTTAAAGGCGACAGACTGTAAATCTGTTCACGTAAGTGTACGTAGGTTCGAACCCTACTCTGCCCACAGTTCTTTTACAAACGTTTAAAACGTTTAAGGGTTGAAAGGTTTAAGGTTGATCGATTTTTGCGGATCAACGTTTAAACCCTTAAACGACTTAAACCCTGTCTGCCGACAGGCAGGCTTTAAACCATATCAAGCGGAAGTAGCTCATTTGGTAGAGCGATAGCCTTCCAAGCTATAGGTGGCCAGTTCGAGCCTGGTCTTCCGCTCATTTTTCTGTCCCGCCTAAGCGGGATCGTTCTCAAGCCGTCGTAGCTCAGGGGTAGAGCACTTCCTTGGTAGGGAAGGGGTCGTGAGTTCGATTCTCACTGATGGCTCTTAAAACTTTTCAAAAGTTTAATACTTTGAAAAAGTTAGCTGAATACAGAATTGAAGTACAAGAGTGCGACGCAACGAAGTAAAATAGTAGTACTAAAAATTTGGCACAAAAAATACAAGTCAATAGTTCACAGACTATAAATGAGAACCAATTTTCAAAACAATACTAAAAATTAAACAATGGCAAAAGAATCATTCAAGAGGGATAAACCCCATCTTAACGTTGGAACCATCGGTCACGTGGATCATGGTAAAACAACATTGACAGCCGCTATAACCGATGTTTTGTCAAAGAAAGGTTTAGCGGAGAAAAAAAATTATGATGATATCGATGGTGCTCCTGAAGAAAAAGAAAGGGGTATTACGATCAATACGGCTCACGTTGAGTATGCTACTTTAAAACGCCACTATGCACACGTTGACTGTCCTGGTCACGCCGATTATGTAAAGAACATGATCACAGGTGCTGCACAGATGGATGGAGCAATCCTTGTAGTTGCTGCTACTGATGGTCCAATGCCACAAACAAAAGAACACATCTTGTTGGCACGCCAGGTTGGTGTACCGCAGATCGTTGTTTTCATGAACAAGGTTGACCTGGTTGATGATCCTGAATTATTGGAACTTGTTGAAATGGAGATCCGTGAGCTGTTGAGCTCTTATGGTTTCGATGGAGATAACACACCGATTATCCAGGGTTCTGCTACCGGTGCCCTGGCTGGCGAAGAAAAGTGGGTTGCAAAAATTGATGAGTTGATGGATGCTGTTGACAGCTACATTCCATTACCTCCACGGTTGGTTGATTTACCATTCCTGATGAGTGTTGAGGATGTGTTCTCTATCACTGGTCGTGGTACCGTTGCTACTGGTCGTATTGAAAGGGGCCGTATCAAAGTTGGTGAAGCAATCGAGATCGTAGGTTTAATGGAAAAACCATTGGCCACAGTTTGTACGGGTGTTGAGATGTTCAAAAAATTACTGGATGAAGGTGAAGCCGGTGATAATGCAGGTTTATTATTACGTGGTATTGAAAAAACCCAGATCCGTCGTGGTATGGTGCTTTGCAAACCAGGTTCTATCACTCCGCATACAGAATTCAAAGGCGAAGTTTACGTATTGAGCAAAGAAGAAGGCGGACGTCATACTCCATTCTTCAATAAATACCGTCCTCAGTTCTATTTCCGTACAACAGATGTTACCGGTGAAGTAGAATTGAACGCAGGTACTGAAATGGTTATGCCTGGTGATAACACAAACTTAACTGTAAAACTTATCCAGCCAATTGCGATGGAGAAAGGTTTGAAGTTTGCGATCCGTGAAGGTGGCCGTACAGTAGGTGCTGGTCAGGTGACTGAGATTTTAAAATAAGAGATAGCTGTTAGCTTTTAGCTGTTAGCTTTTAGCCAAAGGGCTTTACTAATAATAATTGTCTATCTTTATAAAATAATGCTAAGAGCTATTGGCTAACCGCTAATAGCTTTTAGCTTTCTTACGGGCATGGTCCCGCCGTTGGCGGGATACGGGTCCAAAAAGAAAATACGGGCATGGTGCAACGGTAGCATACGGGTCTCCAACACCTTTGATCTGGGTTCGAATCCTAGTGCCCGTGCGGAGCAGGTTGAAAGGTTTAAAAGTTGAATGGTTTAATGGTTCTTTTATAATGAAGCAACTATAAACTAATAAACGTCTTAAACCTTTAAACCTTTAAACCATTAAACGAATTAAACGATGAACAAATTCACAGTTTTTGTAAAAGAATCTTACAACGAAATGGTAGAAAAAGTAACCTGGCCTAAATGGGAACAGTTACAGCAATCCACCATGATCGTACTTGGAGCAACTTTATTTATCACAGCTATTGTAGCTCTGATGGATTTTATTGCAAACGGGTCTATGAAATTTATTTACTCTTTATTTAAGTAATTATGGAAGATACAATGCCAACAGGAAGCGAAGAGACCGTAGAAAATACTGATAGTTCAGCAACCGTAGAAAATGCCGCTGAAGAGAATAAAGAAGTGGTTGTTGAAAAAGTAAAAGTTACGGAGAAGGCAGAAAAGCCTGAGAAGGAAAGTAAATGGTATGTTCTAAGGGTAGTAAGCGGTAAAGAACGGAAGATAAAAGAATACCTCGATAAAGATATTATCCGCAATGGATGGGGTAAAATTATTGTCCAGATATTTTTGCCTGTAGAGAAAGTTTATAAAGTATTGAATGGTAAAAAAGTGATGAGGGAAAGAAATTTTTATCCCGGTTATATTATGATGGAAGTGGCAGGCGATAAATTAAATGATGATATCATTCAGCATGTAAGCAATATCAGCAATGTAATGCACTTCTTAACTGATGGAAAAGGCTCTAAAGGAAATATTATTTCTCTACGCAAAGCTGAAGTAAATAAAATGCTTGGCAAAGTAGATGAAATGAGTGATGTGGGCGGCGTAACCATGAGTGAACCATTTATCATTGGTGAAACCATCAAGATCATTGACGGGCCATTCAATGACTTTAATGGGGTTATTGAAGAAGTAAGCGATGAAAAAAAGAAATTAAAAGTACAGGTGAAGATATTTGGAAGGGCTACCCCGGTAGAATTAAGTTATATGCAGGTAGAAAAACTTTTATAAAATACCTAACTAACTGCTTAAGAGCGCCCCGAAAAAATCGGGGCTTTTTTTTGTTTTATGTGAAAATAAAACCTTACTTTTGCCGCCCCAATTAGTTCTTTATCGAATTTGTTTCGCATTAAGCGTTACAGCATGGGAGTTTTCCCCGCAATAAGCGGGAAGAACGTTATCACCAAAAAAATGTAAAAATGGCAAAAGAAATCACCGGCTATGTTAAGCTCCAGTGTAAAGGAGGACAAGCCAACCCGGCACCGCCGATTGGACCAGCTCTTGGTTCTAAAGGGGTGAACATCATGGAGTTCTGCAAACAATTTAATGCAAGGACCCAGGACAAACCCGGAAAAGTATTACCTGTATTGATTACAGTGTACGCAGACAAATCTTTCGATTTTGTAATTAAAACCCCACCCGCTGCGGTTCAGCTAATGGATGCTGCCAAGATAACCAGTGGTAGTAAAGAACCAAACCGTGTTAAGGTTGGTAAAGTATCATGGGCACAGGTAGAAGATATCGCCAAAGATAAAATGGAAGATCTGAATGCCTTTACCCTCAACAGTGCTATGAGCATGGTTGCCGGTACCGCACGCAGTATGGGACTAACAGTAGAAGGCAAAGCTCCCTGGGAAAATTAACCTGCCGGCAGGCAGGTTGTCACAATTACAACTTATAAAAAATGATCACAAAAGCTAGAAAAATAGCAAATTCTAAGGTTGACGTTAACAAAGCTTATACGCTTAAGGAAGCATCTTCTTTAGTAAAAGAAATAAACACAACAAAATTTGATAGTTCAGTAGACCTGCACGTTCGTTTGGGAGTAGATCCTAAAAAAGCTGACCAGGCAATACGTGGCACCGTTTCTTTGCCTCATGGTACCGGTAAAACCAAGCGTGTATTGGTTTTATGTACTCCTGATAAAGAAGCAGAGGCAACGGCAGCAGGTGCTGATTTTGTAGGATTGGATGAATTCATCACCAAAATCGAAGCGGGCTGGACAGATATTGATGTTATCGTGGCCACTCCGTCAGTGATGCCTAAAATTGGTAAATTGGGTAAGGTTTTGGGTCCACGTAA
>JANNBU010000083.1:0-5414 GCA_031385805.1 Ferruginibacter sp. | reverse complement strand
AAATATCAGGTTGCTTCCTGTCATCAAAAAAATAAAAATAATCCTGGTATTTTTTCTCTCCTTTTTTTGCTTTTAACGCCCACTCGTGCCTGTTAGAGGTATGGTTTAAAACAATATCCAGCATCAGGTACATATTACGTTCTTGCATTTCCTGTTGCAGGGATACCAGGTCGTCTAAATTTCCAAAACGTTTATTTACTTTTCTAAAATCAGATACTGCATAGCCACCATCGCTCTCATTTGCAGGGCTTTTGAAAACCGGCATCAAGTGAAGAAAGTTAACGCCCAGTTCTTCAAAATAACTGAGATTTTTTTCCAGATATGGAATTGAACCACAAAACCTGTCAATATATAAACTCATACCGCATATCCTGTTACTTAAAAACCAGGTTTCCTCCTTGTTTTTTTGTTTGGATAAATCACGATTTTTTAATGTACTGTTCCGGTTTAAAAATGCAGCTTCTGTAATCTGGATTAATTGGTCATAACATGTTTTGTAAGCAGGATGGCCTGTATATAATTTATCATATAATTCAATGATGTCTGCCTTTGCAGCCTTCATCCTTGCTTTAAATTTACTTTCAATAGTAGATGACATCCGGTTCCTGTCTAATTAGTTATCAGTTAAAAATATCGTTGCTGAGATGTTTAAATGCTTCCATTGCACCAAGGTACTCGCAGGTTCTTGCACCCGCTTTATTTGCATTGCCGACTATTTTTTGCCAGTCTTGTGGGGATAGGTTTTTGATCTTGTCTATTTTTTTATGGCTTAACTGAAACAGTACAGCACCTACAAATGCATCACCAGCCCCGGTAGTGTCTATCGCTTTAATTTCTATACTTGGAATAATTGTTGTTGTACCATTTTCACACAACATTGTGCCTTCTTTACCCAATGTGATGGTAAATACAGCTTTTGTTTTTTTTATAAAATCAGCGGCAGCATCCTCAATATTTTTTCTCCCGGTTAACAACAAAGCTTCTTCATCACTCACTTTAAAAAAATGACAGGCAGATAAAAAATTCCACGACTGGTCAATAAATGATTGCTGGTTATTTTGAAATAATAAGTGACGATAATTGGGATCAAAGCTGATAAAAAGATTTTGTTGCAATGATTTCTGCATCAGGCTTTGATAGGCTATCTGTAATGGCCCGGGTAAAAAACCTGTTGCCGAACCAAAATGTGCTATCGAAAATTCTTTGAGATATATTGTATCAACTTCATCCCTCGTTAATTCACCATCGGCGCCACGGTTAAAATAAAAATCACGTTCACCGTTTTCCATTAATGATACAAATGCAAATGTGGTGAAATGATTTTTATCCTCAATTACATAACGTGTTGCCACACCAAATTCCTGCATTACCTCTATTAAATGTTTTCCAAACGGGTCGGCGCCTACTTTTGCTATGAGTTCAGCCTGGCCACCCAATGCAGCAATCGCGGCAGCTACATTGGTTGGGGCGCCGCCTGGTTTCTTCAAAAAATTTTCCCCGTTTGATAAAGCTTTTCCTTTATCAGTACATATCATATCTATCAATGCCTCCCCAATGCACAATATTTTATTCATGTTCTTTTTATTTATTAATGGCCACCACCAATAGGCAACACAATATTTCCGGAACTCTTTTCTGATTTCATCATCAGTGTACACAAGGCAGCAATAAGTAACAACACACCTGCAAAAAGAATTGCATTACCGGGATTGTTGCCTAAAAAATGTTTTAAAATAAATCCAAAAGTTATTGTTTGAATAAACATCGGTATCACGATCATCATATTTATAACACCCATATACACACCATATCTTTCTTTGGGAATTTCTTTTATCACCATCAGGTAAGGAATGCCCATCATACTGGCCCAGCCAACTCCAAAACCGGAAATGGCACAAAAAAGTAACACTTTATTTGAGATAAAAGGAAAAGCAATAAATCCCAAACCTGCAACAGTTACGCATACAAAGTGTACCCACTTTGGGCTATATTTTTTTGCAAAACCAACCAATGCAAAAGCAACCAGGAAGGTGATGATATTATACCAGGCATTTACGAGTCCCGCCAGGCCAACTGCTTTTTCATACAATTCCTTATTTTCAGCAGTAGCATTATAAACTGATAAAGCAATACTTTTTGAACTATTTTGCCAGTAACAGAACAAGGCATACCATTGAAATAAATATACCAATGCCAGTTGCCACATTATCCCGGGCATGGTTGAAATGGCATCTATTATTTCGATATTTTGTGCAAAAAGTGATTTAGTGAAACGATTTTTTTCTGTTGAATTCAACACTTTTTTTATCGTTCCACGATAAAAAATTTCTGGTATCAGCAGAATCAGAATAGCGATATAGGAAATGACCGAAGTAATAATAGAAAGAAAAAATTGTATCACAGGATGCGGCATACCTTCATTTTTCTTTTTTATCTCTGCCAACTCTGCCGATGTTGGTGGAATTTCAGGTGTGGTTTTCATACTCCACCAAACCGATGCAATTGAGCAAACAGCACCTACCATAAAAGATGCAAAAACCCAGTTGGGAATTTTTCCTGTATACCCAACAATGATCAAAGGAAAAATAAACAATGAAACATTGGCCAGCGTTTGACCAAAACCGGTAAAAAAACTTTGTGCCTGGAAACCCATTGGTTGCTGGCTGCTGTCTAATTTATCAGCAACAAATGCCCTGTATGGTTCCATAGCTGTGTTATTGCCTGCATCCAATATCCATAAAAGCCCTGCTGCCATCCACAGACTTGAACTAAACGGGAACAGGAATAGTGCAATGCTGCAACAAATTGCACCAATCAAAAAAAATGGTTTCCTTCTTCCAAACCTGGGATGCCATGTCTTATCACTCAATGCACCAATAATCGGTTGTATAAATAACCCTGTCAAAGGCCCGGCTAAATTTAACCAGGGAATTTCATCGGGCTTGGCTCCGAGGAAATCGTAAATAGGATTTACAGCACTTTGTTGTAAACCAAAACTGTATTGAATACCAAAAAAACCAACATTCATATTTATTATCTGCCAGAAGCTGAGCCTTGGTTTTAATATAGACATATACAATCATTTACTCTCAAATTTAGTTTTTAAATAAGTCTATTTGTATCAATTAGTTAAGTTAATATTTAATCGCATAGCGTGCAAACGTTTGATGTTGGGAAAAACCATTTAGAAAATTCTATCCAGTAAAATAATTTGTATAAAAAAAGAGACCACATTTCTGTAATCTCTTTTGTGACCGCGTTAGGATTCAAACCTAAAACCTTCTGATCCGTAGTCAGATGCTCTATTCAGTTGAGCTACGCAGCCAAAATTTTATCGGACGGCAAAGATAATGACATTTACCATTTTTACCAACTACAAACCATGTAAAAAATTGGTATGTATATGGTCAACAACTGCTTCCAGGCTTTTGGTTTCTTCAAAAACCTTTAACTGCCTGTCGGCACCTGTGCCACCATCCAGCATCTTATGTACATGGCTGATAGCGTGCTGGCTGCCAAGATGTGGTATCACATCGTCCACAAAATCCAGTAACTCATATATCAATACACGGGTATTTACTTCTGTTTCCTTGCCAAAATCGATCATGCTGCTATCAATACCGTACCGGCTTGCCCGCCATTTATTTTCATTGAGCAAAGCACGGGGATACATCATGAAATTAAGGTTCTGGCTACGCAGTTTGTATAACTTGGCGCATATTGCCTGGAACAATCCCGCAATGGCAATGGTTTCATGAACGGTTAATGGAATATCACATATACGAAACTCAACTGTATTGAAAAAAGGATGAACCCTCAGATCCCACCATATCTTTTTTGCATTATCAATACAATTTGTTTTAACCAAAAGCTTGATATAGTTATCGTATTCTTCTATACTATCATAACAGTCAGGGATACCTGTGCGTGGAAATTTTTCGAAAACTTTTGTGCGGAAAGATTTATAACCCGTGAGCCTGCCTTCCCAAAAAGGAGAGTTGGTGCTTAAGGCAAAAATATGCGGTAAGAAATAACGGGCAGAGTTGGCAATATGAATAGCCATTTCCCTGGTTTCCATTCCTACATGCACGTGCAACCCAAAAATGAGGTTACTCCTGGCAGCTTCCTGCAATTCATTTACGATCTCATTATACCGGGCATGTTCTGTAATAAGTTGTTTTTCCCAATGGCTGAATGGATGGGTGCCACTGGCGCCAACCCAAAGCCCCAGGTCATCTGCAATACCACTGATCGTTTTACGCAACGTACCTACATCCATAAATGCTTCATCAACATCTGCACAGATATCTGTACCAACTTCCACCACAGCCTGGTGCATTTCGGCTTTTACCTTGTCTTTGATCAGTTTCTGACCTTCCTGTACAATTTTTTGCTCATGGCTTTTTAATTCCTTTGTTACAGGATCAATAACCATGTATTCTTCTTCTACACCAATGGTAAAATGTTTGTAGGATAGATTGGCCATTTTTAATGTATGATTTTATAATGTTATAATGTAAAATGTATGATGCAAGAATGTTTGATGTATACCTGGTCAATGACATCATACATCCTTACATCAAAAAATTATACATCAAAATAGTTTTTGTTTACCCGAACTGCGTTTAATGTATTCTCCCCACGTAAGATTATCTGCGCCTTCCTTATGCGTTTGTGCTTTTTCTATTGCAAACATAGCAGCAGTTTCCACCACCCAATCAAAATTTTCCTGTCCAACACTGGTTACTTCTGCATCGGGTGCAGGATTACAAAAATCTATTGCATAAGGTACGCCGTCACGTAACGCCAGTTCAACAGTGTTGAAATCATAACCCAGGTAATTGCAAATACGCAGCACAATATCTTCCATTAATTTATAACGTTCTGCTGATGGTTTGAAATCGGCAACATAACGCAGGTGATGCGGATTGCGTGGTTCATAAGGCATGATGCGTACATGCTTTCCGCCAATGCAATAACAACGGTAGTATTCATCAAATTTAATTTCTTCCTGCAGCATCATAACCAATTGTTCTGTTTCTGCATGTTTTTCAAAAAATTCATCAATGCTGTTAAGCTGGTAAACGCTTTTCCATCCGCCACCTGCAAATGGTTTCATGTATGCAGGAAACCCGATGTATTTAAATATGCCTTCCCAATCCATGGGATAGGCAAGGTTTGCAAATGATTCTTCTGATGTATCCGTTGGAAGATCACGTGATGGAAGTATAACTGTTTTGGGTACAGGCACATTTATTTTTGTAGCCAGGCAGTTGTTGAAGAATTTTTCATCGGCGCTCCACCAAAAGGGATTGTTGATCACCGCAGTTCCGCAAAGTGCTGCAGGAAGAAATTAAATTTGATGAATACTACCGTTGTTATTGCATTGGCGGAAAGCATGTACGCATCATGCC
>JANNBU010000056.1:0-9916 GCA_031385805.1 Ferruginibacter sp. | reverse complement strand
TGATAAAATTTTGTTTCTTTTATAATAGACCCTTTCGCTTCCCTTCCCCGAAGGGGAAGGGTTGGGATGGTGCTTTTTATAAATTATTATTAATAGCATCCTGTGTTCTGTCAATACCAAAACTTATGAAACATCCGATGTATAAAAATCTTTTGTACCCGGGGGTAACCGGAACTTTATGATCATTTACCGACGAATAATTATATCCAAATACCTGTTTCTGTCCCAATACATTTGATAATGACAATACCCAAACAGTGAATGTTTTCTTTTTAGTCTTCCCAATGCTTGGTAAGTAATTCAAGCTAAACCCAAGACTGTTATAATTGATCGTTCTACCTGCATCCGCTATCAAATATTTTCCTGAGCCATTATCATATTTCAAATTATAATAGGGCCTGCCGCTTGCAAAAGTATAACTGGCATTGAAGCCTGTTTTCCATGGCAATACAAATTTTTTCAAAACTAGTGATGCGGTATGTGTTGCTGCAAAAGATGGTTGAATAGAGCCCGGGTAATTAAGAAAATCCCGCTTTGTATCAAGATATGAATAAGAGACCCAATAATCAAGGTCCTTAATTGTTTTTTTATCTCTCCAGAAAATTTCAAATCCCCTGGCATATCCATACCCGTTATTAGTTGCTGCAACTTCTCTTCCTGTTGTTGGGGCCGCTGTAGTTTTAAAAAGATCGTTGTATTTTTTATAAAACAACTCGGTCCTGAATACACGGCTGTTACTTATTTTCTGGAATTGCAGGATATAATGTGCTGCCCTTGCATAAACAAGATCAGCGGATGCTGCTGGTAAATATTTACTTTCCGGGGCCTGGTAAAATATACCATAAGCGAATGATGCCTGGCTGTTGTCTTTAAATTTATAGGCAACAGATACCCTTGGTGCCATATTCCACTTGTTTATGATAGCCGAATGTTCGAGCCTGCCGCCAAGTTTTGCAGCAATGTTATTGGTTATATAAAAATCTGTTTCAGCAAATGCCGCAACGAGGTTGTCTTTTATATTCTGATTGAATTTAGTTCCTTCAAATGCAGTGTATTCCTGTTTTTCTTCGCTGTACAAATATTCCCCGCCAAAACGAACCGCATTCAATCCTTTTAATTTTTTTTCAAGTACTGATCTTACCTGTGCATATTGGGCCCTGTTCTTCACAGAAAAGTTTTTCAAAGCATAATCTATCGGCGTAAGGATGATCTGTTTTGTATTGGTTTCATCCTGCAATTCACTTACAATATCATCTTTGTTGGTACTGTAACTTATACCGGTATTGATCTTCCAGCCTTTGCCGATCTTTTCTTTCCAGTTCAGATTTTGATAGGTATTCAGGTTTTCGATCATAAATGCATCTTTAAAAACCAGCGAATCAACATCAGTAGTTCTGAAACCTAATTTATTCCAACTTATATAACCGTAGTATTTTATAAAACCTCCATGCTTCGTTTTTATCCTGAAGTTTGCATCAACCTGGTGATAAACCGGAGTTGTGAAATAATCCTGCTTTTGTTTTATGAATTTAAACGCCAGTGCCAGGTTTGTAAAATTGTAAGAAATACCCCATGCTGATTTTTTATCTTTTCCTAATTTCTGAATGCCACCACCGACACCAAGAACTGAAACAGAAAGATTTGCTTCAGTTCTTTCAGGAAGATCTTTGGATTCTAATATCAATGCTGAAGAAAGAGCCTGTCCGTATAATGCAGAATAACCCCCGCTGCTAAATACAGTTCCTTTGAATAAGAATGGATTAAACCTTCCCCTTGTTGCAAAGCCGGGAACACTGCTATAGAAAAAATTATTCACCAGGTTACCATCCATGAATATTTTACTTTCTGTGGCTGTACCACCCCGTACAAACAAACCCTCACTTTCACCTACCTGCTGTGTTCCGGGAAGTGTTTTCAATGCTCCAACGATATCAGCATTTGCACCAGCTGTGGTAACAATATCCAATGAATTAAGTACCGTTGTCTTTTTTTGATCACTTGCTTCAAAAGCTCCTGCCGAAATTACCACCGCCTTTAATTCTGTTATTAATTCTTTTACTGATATGTTTAAAACTATGGCAGGTTTGTCAAGTGTTATATTTTTCTCATATATACTGTACCCCGAAATACTTGCTTCAAAAACCTGGTGGCCTTTTTCGGTGGTAGTAAATGAATAATTTCCCAAAGAATCTGTAGTCGTTCCATCGTAGGAATTCCGGATGGTAATGCTTGCCCCTCCTAAGGATTTATTCTTGTTATCCGTCATTTTTCCAGATAGCTTAACCTGTGCCCAAACCGAAAAAGAACCTGAAAATAACAAACACAATAGTAACCGTCTCATTTTTGTAAATTTGTCACAAACATAAAGTAGTTTATTTTATAAACCAAATTTATAATAAATTAATTTTCGCTTAAATTGATGATAAAATATTCAAAAATACAAGCCAAATGGTCAAATTTATAATTGATAATCAATTACTTGAAGTATGCATAATTGTTTTTTTAAATATATAGTTACCAGGCAAAAACTTATCAACATCGAAAAAAAATAATTTTTTTATGTGGGTTCAATTTGTAATTTAGCAATAGAATTTAATGGGTTAGTAAGTATAAAGGGTCAGCAGAAATGTTGACCCTTTTACTTTTTACATGTTTCCGGATTTTTAATTTCCTGCTTTTATTTTTCTTCTTGCTTTCAAAAAAAATTACGCCATTTATTTTTCTGACTTCAAAATCCATCAACAATTTCCAATAAAAACTTTACTAAATAAACTTCACTTTTTTTTGTTGGCTTTTGAATCTACATTTACCGCATGAGCAAAACCAAATCAGCTTTTTTTTGTCAGAACTGTGGATATGAAAGTACCAAGTGGGTTGGTAAATGTCCTTCCTGTGATCAGTGGAATACTTTTGTAGAAGAAGTTATTCATAAGGGAAACGACAAACTTCCCAAGGACGATTGGAAGGAATACAGTGGTTTATCAAAATTGAAAACGGTTTCTATAAATGATGTGAGCAGTGCCGAAGCAAAAAGAATTGTTACCGGCGACCCTGAATTGAATCGTGTACTTGGTGGTGGTATCGTATTGGGTAGCATTGTGTTGGTTGCCGGAGAACCCGGAATTGGAAAATCTACTTTGTTCCTGCAAAATGGTTTACAACTCAAAGACATTGTTACATTATATATAAGTGGTGAAGAAAGTGAGCAGCAGATAAAAATGCGGGCCGACAGGATTGGTACCATGAATGAAAATTTTTATCTCTTAACTGAAACAAACACACAAACGATCTTTAAGGAAATAAAAAAACTAAAACCGCAATTGGTAATCGTTGATTCAATTCAGACATTACAATCTCCATTTGTAGAATCATCACCGGGAAGTATCAGCCAGATAAGAGAATGTGCTGCAGAACTTCAACGCTTCGCAAAAGAAACGGATACGCCTGTTTTCCTGATCGGACATATTACCAAAGATGGAAACATTGCAGGACCAAAGATATTAGAGCACATGGTTGATACGGTATTGCAGTTTGAAGGTGATCGCCATTATGCATATCGAATTCTTAGAACGCTGAAGAACCGCTTTGGATCTACATCTGAGCTGGGCATTTATGAAATGACTGGCGAAGGAATGCGTGTGGTGAATAATCCCAGTGAAATACTCATCACACAAAAAGAAGATCAGTTAAGTGGTATTGCCATTGCTGCAACTATTGAAGGTATTCGTCCGCTGTTAATTGAAACCCAGGCATTGGTTACTCAAAGTGTTTATGGTACTCCACAAAGAACAGTAAGCGGTTTCGACCTGAGAAGATTACAATTGTTATTGGCTGTACTTGAAAAAAGAGGGGGCTTTCATTTTGGTGTAAAAGATGTTTTTATAAATATTGCCGGTGGCATAAAAGTAGAAGACCCTTCTATTGACCTGGCAATTGTATGTGCTTTATTGAGTAGTTATGAAGATGTTCCTTTACCACAACATGTTTGTTTTGCAGGTGAAGTTGGATTGAGTGGAGAAATAAGAGCGGTTAACAGGATTGAACAAAGAATTGCAGAAGCAGAAAAACTCGGCTTTGAAAAAATAATCGTGAGCAAGTACAACCTTGCCTTCCGGCAGGCAGGTGCAAAATCATTGGGTAAACAAAAATTCGCAATTGAAATAGTTGCATTGGGTAAAGTAGAAGAAGTTTATAAATACCTTTTTTAAAACATAATGATCCGTATCATGGTTGCTGTAAAAGATATCCTGGCCGATGCATTGCATCTTTTCTATCCTCATATATGTACAGGATGCGGAAGCGACCTCATCAATAAAAATAATCTGCTTTGTATCAATTGTATTGATGAACTTCCTTATACCAATTTTGCGTTATATGAAAACAATCCCATTGAAAAAATATTTACCGGGAGATTAAAATTCAAAGCAGCGCACAGTGAATTTTATTTTTCCAAAGGACAATTGATCCAGCATTTGATACACCAGTTAAAATATAACAGCAACAAAGAGATCGGTTATTATCTTGGTGAAATAATGGGCAATTCTTTGTTGAAAGGAAGCAGGTTTTCGAACATAGATTACCTCATTCCTTTGCCCTTATATGCAGATAAAGAATTTAAACGCGGGTACAATCAGGCTGAAGTTATTTGCCAGGGTATCTATAAATCCACCCAAATACCTGTTTTGTCCAATAATGTGGTAAGGCAGCGACCCACCGAAACCCAAACCCGCAAGCACCGGGCAGAACGCTGGCAGAATGTAGATGGAAGCTTTACCATTAAGGATCCAGCCATTCTAACAGGTAAAAATGTACTACTTGTCGACGATGTGATTACCACAGGCGCAACTTTGGAAGCATGTGGGCAGGTGATCTTACAAATTCCAGGAACCAGTATTAGTTTTGCTTCCTTGGCACATGCGAGTAAATAAAATATATGTTACTGCTCCTAACAACTAAATTTCTGGCATTTTTTCCATGAATGTTGAAATACAGACACGGGATACAGGGAAGAAAATACTATACTAATCCCCGTGTGTCCGTGCCGCTGTGTTCCAATATTTTCCCAAATATTAGGGTTCCCAAACTTAGAATGTAATTTTAATAGCACAATACGCTATTATTTAACCATTCCCTGTGTTTTGAGTATTAACGTATCCGCATTTTACTCAATGTGCCGTTTTTTAAACTAAATTCGTAATACATGGAGTCAACCCAAACCATAGAACCATACAATCTTTCTGAGCAGGAAGAAAAGAAAGAGATCCTCAGGCAATACCGGGCTTTGCTTAGGGTATTGAAACAAAAGTTAAAGCCGGGAGATAAAGTACTATTACGCAGTGCTTTTGAAATTGCAGCGAAGGCACACCAGACCATGCGCAGAAAAAGCGGGGAACCTTATATTTTACATCCCCTGGCGGTTGCCAAAATATGTGTTGAAGAGATCGGGCTGGGTATCCGCAGTACCATTTGTGCCTTGCTTCATGATACCGTTGAAGATACCGACATAACACTCGAAGACGTACAAAGGGAATTCGGTGCCGAAATTGCCAAGATCGTTGACGGGCTCACTAAAATTTCTACTGTACTCGATGCAAACAGCAGCCAGCAGGCAGAGAATTTTAAAAAGATATTATTAACCCTTACCGATGATCCAAGGGTAATACTTATAAAACTTGCTGATCGTTTGCACAACATGCGTACGATGGATCACATGAAACGTGAAAAGCAGTTAAAGATATCTTCTGAAACCGTTTATGTATATGCACCGCTTGCGCACAGGATGGGACTGTACAATATAAAAACAGAAATGGAAGACCTGGCCATGAAATATATGGAGCCGGATACTTACCGTTACATCGCCCAAAAACTCCAGGATACAAAAAGGGAGCGTACCCGGTATATCAATGACTTCATCAGGCCATTAAAAGAAAAACTTGAAAAGACCGGTCTTGATTTTGAGATTCATGGGCGCCCCAAGAGCATTCATTCTATCTGGAATAAAATAAAAAAGAAGGGAGTGGCATTTGAAGAAGTGTATGACCTGTTTGCCATACGTATCATTGTAAATGCACCGCCGGAAAAAGAAAAAGAAGATTGCTGGAAAGTGTACAGCATCATTACAGATGAATACAATCCTTCCCCTGAAAGATTGAGGGACTGGCTCAGCAATCCAAAAAGCAATGGTTATGAAGCGTTACATACCACCGTTATGGGGCCGCAGGGAAAATGGGTGGAAGTGCAGATACGCACCAACCGTATGAATGAAATTGCTGAGAAAGGCCTGGCCGCTCACTGGAAATACAAAGAAGGCAAAGATGATGAAAGCCGCTTCGACAAATGGTTTCACCAGATAAGGGAAGCATTGAGTAACCAGGATTCAAACTCACTTGATTTTTTACAGGATTTTAAAACTTCTTTTTTAGCCGAGGAAATATATGTGTATACACCAAAGGGAGATGTAAAAATGCTTCCCATCGGGGCCAGTGCTTTGGATTTTGCATTTAGTGTACACACTGCCGTTGGTAGCAAATGTATCGGCGCCAAGGTAAATCATAAATTAGTTCCTATCAGTTACACACTCCGCAACGGTGACCAGATTGAGATCATTACAAGTGCCAAACAAAGGCCCAACAGCGAATGGTTAAAATTTGTTGTAACAAGTAAGGCCAAATCAAAGATCAAAGACACTTTAAAGGAAGAAAGAAGAACAATTGCCGATGAAGGGAAATATATTTTACAGCGCAGGCTGGAATCCATCAATGCAGTAATGAACCAGGCCAACATTGAAGAACTCGCTAATTATTATAAGTTAAACAGCAGCCTCGACCTGCTGTATGATATTGCCGTAAGAAAAATTGATCTGAAAGAATTAAAAGAATTTACGGTACATGGTGATAAACTGATACCGCCAAAACCTTTAAAAGTTATTGAAGAAAAAAATGAATTGGATGCTGCTTCAAAACAAATAAATAAAAAAGAAAAAGATGCAGAGCTGATCATTTTTGGTGAAAGCAGCGACCGGATCATGTACACACTGGCAAATTGCTGCAAACCCATTCCCGGTGATGATGTGTTTGGATTTATCACTACCGGTGAAGGATTAAAGATACACCGCACCAATTGTCCCAATGCAGCAAGGCTATTAGCCAATTACGGCCACCGTGTGGTAAAAACAAAATGGGCAAAGAATAAAGAGATATCATTCCTTACCGGTTTAAAAATCATTGGCCTGGATGATGTTGGTGTGATCCATAAGATCACCAATCTTATAAGTGGCGAATTAAAAGTAAATATCTCTGCCATGACCATTGAAGCAAAGGATGGTATTTTTGAAGGCAATGTAAAAGTATTTGTTCATGATAAGGAAGAGCTGGAAAACCTGGTAAATAATTTACTGTCGCTGCCCGGTATTGAACGTGTTGACAGGTATGATACGGAAGAAGTGAAAAACTAAAAACGAATAGTGAAAAGTAATTATGCCGGCCGTAATCGTATTTTTCCTGAAGTAAAAAACATACCTTTACAGGCACAAAATTATTGAACGGTTTTATAAACAATTTAAACTAAAAGATATGCAGGAACTAATAACAAAACTTACAGAAAAAGCAGGCATCAGTGCAGAGCAGGCTGGTAAAGCTATTGATACCATCAAAGATTTTGTAAAAGAAAAATTTCCGATGATGGCAGGTGCTGTTGATAATTTATTTGCCGAATCAACCCCTTCAAATGCACAGGCTGCTGCTCCTGCGGCTAAGAAAGAAGAGGCGAGCATCATGGACAAAATAAGTGATGTGATACCCGGCGATGCAGGACAAAAAGTAGAAGATTTTGCAAAGAACGCTGCACACAAAGCAGAAGACCTGTTTGAAGGCGCTAAAGATAAACTTGCGGGTTTATTTGGCGGAGATAAGAAATAATTTTTTTGTAATTCCACATAATAAAAAAGCCATCTTTTGAAGATGGCTTTTTAGTTGGGGAATACTATTGCTATTTAATTATTTTGTAAAAAAGTCTGTGTACTCATAATAATCCGGTGCCGGGTCAAAAGTTTTTGAATAAACCTGAAACTGGTTGTCGTTTAATACAAGGATACTTGCTGTATCATTATATGAAAATCCACCATAAGAATATGTAGTAACTATTTTATTATCTCCCAACAGAGAATAGGAAGTGGTATCATAAGAAGTGCCATATTTAGAATAAATTTTACCGTCAGTCCTAAAATCAGAATAATCACCGGGATTTGCATAAGTGGTATCCCTGCTTTCTACTCCCGAATAAACATCATGGTAATATTCTTTTTGGAAGTTCCATTTTGCCTGTAACCTTTGCAGGGTTGTTGGTGCAGGGTCGCTTTTGTTACATGCGGTGAATAAAATTGCAACTATCGTTGCAAAAGATAGAAATTTCATTGCTTTTTTCATGTTTTATTTTTTTATACGGTTAAAAATTATTGGCGAAACTAAAGTTTTTATTTATTTAGTATTATCAACTTGTAGCTGTTAATAATATAATAACATTATTGAAATGATAGATTATTTTTTTAAGCCTGAAGCCAGTTACTGCGTTTTATTTTATAACCCCAGCCTTAAGGCTGGGGTTATAAAATAAAATGAGAAAAAACTTTTTAAGCAAGTACTTCTCTCGCTATTACAATTTTTTGAATTTCACTTGTCCCTTCTCCGATTGTACATAATTTACTGTCCCTGTAAAATTTCTCTACCGGAAAATCTTTCGTGTACCCATAGCCGCCGAATATCTGTACTGCATCTGTACTGATCTCAACAGAAATTTCACTGGCATAGTATTTTGCCATGGCTGCTTCTTTGGTCATTGGAAGGCCTTTATTTTTCAGGTCACAAGCCTGGTTGATCAATAATTCAGCTGCGGCAATTTTAGTAGCCATATCTGCCAGTTTAAATGATATTCCCTGGAAATTTGCGATCGGCTGATCAAACTGGTGCCTTTCTTTTGCATATTGTAAAGAAGCTTCATAAGCGCCTTTTGCAATACCGAGGCCCAATGCAGCAATTGATATCCTGCCACCATCCAATATCTTCATGGCCTGTTTAAAACCAGCTCCAACTTCTCCCAGCCTGTTCTCATCAGGAATGATACAGTTATCAAAGATCATTTCGGCAGTCTCACTGGCACGCATGCCCAGTTTATTTTCTTTTTTACCACCGCTGAATCCCGGGGTGTTGCGGTCTATAATAAATGCAGTAGAATTATTTTTTGCACGGGGTTCACCTGTACGGCAAATCACTACAGCTACATCGCCGGATATCCCATGTGTGATCCAGTTCTTAGTTCCGTTTATTACCCAGTTATTGCCATCTTTAACAGCAGTAGTTCTCATATTTCCGGCATCACTGCCGGTATTTGCTTCAGTAAGGCCCCATGCCCCGATATGTTCTGCCGTAGCAAGTTTTGGTAAATACTTCTTTTTCTGGGCTTCATTTCCAAAAGCCATGATATGGCCTGTACAAAGAGAATTGTGGGCTGCAAGCGACAAGCCGATAGAACCGCATACTTTAGATATTTCCTGGATCACAGCACTGTATTCATAATAGCCAAAACCGCTGCCACCGTATGCTTCAGGTACCATTACACCCATCATACCCAGCTTTCCAAGTTCCCGGAAAATGTGTACCGGAAATTCCTGGGATTCATCCCATACCATCAGGTGAGGCTTGATATACTGTAGTGCAAAATCTTTGGCAGACTGAGCCACCTGCTGAGTTAGTTCGTTTTGAGAAAAATCCATAAAATAACAATCGTTGAGGGCGCAATTTAGGGAAAAAAGGCTAACGGCTGTTAGTTCCAGGAATTATTAGCAATGAATGCCGTCATTGCGAGGAACGAAGCAAGCTGCCAGGTAAGTACAAAGATTGCTTCGTTCCTCGCAATGACGGAC
>JANNBU010000022.1:0-2569 GCA_031385805.1 Ferruginibacter sp. | reverse complement strand
CTGTAGTATTTTTTTTATAACCTCAGCCTTAAGGCTGAGGTTATAAAAAAAATACTACAGTGGGCTTTAGTCCAAAGACAAATGATTTTGTCGGAAAATAATGATTAACGTCCTTTAATTTTTGCATATAAAATATTCCCGATAGCCATGACTTTACCTGCAACGCCTGGCACCAGGTTTTTCCAGCCTGCTTTAGTAGTTAATATAACCGTGATTCCGAACAATTCAAAAATCATTAATTTAAAATAATCAGAAATTCTTTTACGTCCCAATATCCTGGTCATGATATAATGCCTGTTCACCAATTCCATTTTAGAGATCACACTTACTTTATTCTTATGGTCTCCTGGTTGGCTGTCATGGAAAATTTTAGCATTGCGTACATTGAATAATTTCCATTTCTTTCCCACTTCTAATGAAAGCGCCAGGTCCTCCATTAACGAATATCCTTTAAACCGGTCAGGGAAAGCGGGAACAGGCAATGCTTCCTTTCGGTAAAGCGTACAGGTTGTATTCAGCCATTCAACTTCATTGTATTCCGGTAATTCCTTTCTGTCTTCAGGCAACAGGTTCCAGGCCGGACCAATGCATTTACCTGCATAAGATGATAATTTTTTCCCGTTCATCAAACGGTACATGAAACTGGTGAGTTTACCGGGTGAATGATATTGTTGATTTGTTATCATGGCATTCACCCCGCCGATCCTGTTATCAGATTGAAGACAATTCCACAATCGCTCTACACAACCTGCTTCAAGTATGATATCGTCATCTAAAAAAAAAATAACCGGATTTTTGTTTTCTTCCAGCCCCTGGTTACGCTGCTGTGCAGCACCCTTTTGCCGGGCTTTTTTATAAGTAATGGAAGAACCTAGTTGCGATATCCTTAAACCACATAATTTTTCTGTTTCACTATCATCAGAAGCATCAATAATAATTATTTCTGCCGGTTGAACTTCCTGCAAGGCCAGGCTTTCCAGGGTTTTCTGTAAAACGTTGGCACGGTTAGCTGTAGGTATAATTGAAGTGATGGCAGCCGGCATTTCTACTAAATTGAAATATTATACTGCTGTTGTATTTTTTCGATATTATTTTTCCACGACTCAAAAATATCAGCACCCGGTGGTAAAGCAAATAAATTGCACACCCACGTAATAGCTGTTACATCATTTACCTTTTCAAGGAATTTCCTCTTACCGAATTCATAATCGTTGATATAATAAATTTCATAACCCTTCAACAGGGAAGCCAACATATTGCCTGAACTGCCGCATTGCTCTAAAGTAGCGGGATTCCATTCGATACAAATTGCTGGTTTGTTATCGGCATGAATAACTTTATCAGCACCCTCTAATACAAAACTTTCATACCCTTCTACATCCAGTTTGATCAGATCGGGAAAAATGGCCAAAGAGGTTGAAACCTTATCTACGGTTGTTGCCAAAGCAATATGTTTATTCTCACCAGATACCTGCTCCTTTTTATCATCAGTAATAACCTGTGCCAACATGGATAACCAACGTGTAGAACTTAATGTCAAAACTCCATCGGCATTAGAAAGTGCAGCCTGAATTGGATAAACATTATTACGAATCCCTAATTTATTAATGGTTAATACAAGATCAAAATAAGTCGCAGAAACAGGCTCAAAAGCATAAATCTGCGGATCATTTTTCTTTAACAGGGAAGCAAAATGCGTACTAAGATATCCGCAATGCGCACCAATATCAAAGATAACGGGCCTTTCTTTTTCCAGGCACCAGGCAACACTGCAAATGATTTCTTCTGTATTTAATGGCGGGTTAAAAAAAGGATTTTCACTAAAATAATCTCCCATGCACACAATGAAAGGAACTTTAAAGTTGCTATTGGTCTTAAAATACTTAACTCCAATATTTTTAAGAATTCTTAATTGTATTTTCCGCAGCGTTGTACTCATTCCTTATTCGTATCATACTGTTTACAAAAGTATCCATGATCCGGGAATATGGTCCGTATCACTGATATTTCGTGTACTCATCCATTTTGCAGGCCCGATCACTTTTTTTTGTTTGTCGGGATTTAACCACGCACCCCACCAGCTGAACGAACTGTTGGCAATGATATGATGCCTGCATGAACTCATCAGCCGGAGGTCTTCATAATTATGTGCATCATCATTTGCATCTACATAATAAGCAGGGTATGTTGTTTTAATATGCTGCTTTACCCATTCAATATCATCAGAGAAAAAGAAGAATACACAATCTTTGAATGACGCTGCCATATCATTCATAGCCTTTTCATAAAACTCAGGCGTGATCGTACCGTATATCTTATTTGTTTTTGCAACACTGATCACATCTCCCCTGCGCACATGAACAGAAACTGAAGTGCAGGATTTTATCTTTTTTAACCATTCATCATTCTGTCCGGAAGGAGGTATGATGAATTCAAAATCAGAACGAATGGTATCTTCAATATCCAAAAAATATTTTTCTGTTTGCCAGAATCCTGAAAGGTATGCACCATCAGGGCATGAGAAAAATCCCTGATCAAAACTATAATCGCCCTGCTCCCTGTACAACCG
>JANNBU010000004.1:0-5990 GCA_031385805.1 Ferruginibacter sp. | reverse complement strand
CATTTTTATGACCGGTATCAACCACCCAAAATATTTGTAAAAACTCAATGTGTTCTTTAAACCCTTTGTTGGCTGCAAAATACCGGGGCGAAAATTATATACCTGTTTAAAAGGCAATTTCATGAGGTCGTTTTCTGTTTTACCTTTTACCCTTGCCCACATGGCTCTTCCTTTTTCTGTGCTATCTGTTCCGGCGCCTGAAATATAGCAAAAACTCATCGCAGGATTTAGTGTAGAAAGTAATTGAGCTACATGCATGGTCAATATATATGTAAGTCTATGAAATTCCGGTTCCTTCATTCCGATTGATGAAACTCCCAGGCAAAAAAAACATGCATCGTAATTTACAAGTTGCTGTTCTATTGGAGCCAGATCATAAAAATTAGTATGTATAATTTCCTTTAGCTTAGGATGTGTAATGCCACATGGTTTCCGGTTGATCACTAATAGCTGTTCAACTTCATCATGTTGCAGGCATTCATTCAATACCCCTTCGCCAACCATTCCGGTAGCACCGGTAATAATTACCCTGATCGTTGAATTTGATTGTGCATCCATATTATTAGCTATTATTCAAAACTGATCGCCATTTTTCTGTTTCCGCGTATTCTTTAATGATCGCATTTCTTTTCAAAAGGAAGTTTCTAAAATAATTTTTCAGTATGGTCCTATCGAAAAGTTTTCCAATAAATCCAACCGGAGATTGAAATCTAAAAATGTCTTTCATGATCACATGATCGGTATGAACCCTGAAATGATGATCATGCACAATATATTTGAATACTCCTTTAATTTGTTCATCCCTGAAATGATATGGCCTGTTGAATGCGGTAATTTTAGAAGTTAGTTTTTGCCTGATACCAAAATGTGTTGCCTGCCAGGTTACAAATTCATTAAAATTAATGAGCCCGCTTGTTTTACCGTCAATTGCTTTTTCATTGGTACCTGCAGTTGATATTTGGTGAAGGTCAATACTTCTTGATAAATCAAAACAGGTTTCGATACCAGATCTTATGCGTATTTCTAATTCAATTGTTGGCATTTAGCGATTGAGGGATTTCTATAATTATTTGTATCGAATCTGTATATGAGTCGGGCCGGTTTTTTTATCACATAGAAAGATAGGACACATAAAGATTTTGTATTTGAATTAAAGAAATTAATGCAAGAGAATAAAACTGCCCTTTTCATCAAAAATACTTCTCATATACCGATACCGGCATATCCAAACAAAAACACCTGCAGGTTGCTCTTTGCCTTTCCATTTACCATTCCATCCCTGCCCTATGATACTGGTTGTAAAAACTTTTTGTCCCCAGCGATTGTAAATAATAAAATATTCCAGTGTTGCTGAAGTTGGCAGGATCGGCCTCATCACTTCATTGTAAGGATCTCCATTGGGTGTAAATGCTGTAGGAACATAAAAACCACCCAATTCCGTTTTGGCAACTGCATTACCGGCAGCGCTGTTAGGGCAGCCTGCTACTGCTGAAAGGGCAACAACATCAATGGTTACTGTTACCGCAGCTGTTAAACCACTGACCAAATGTGTGGTTCCTGTACTCCCTGATGAAGGCGTTATATAAGGTTCTCCATTTACGGAAACTTCGTAACCCGCAGCACCAGCAACCATCTGCCAGCTAAATGTGACAGTGCTGGCGGTAATAGTAGCGGCAGTCACAACAGGGGTTATTAATGGAGCATACGAACTTACTGAAACGGGTACACGTACACTATTACAACCACCTGTTACTGCTTCAACATAATAAGTTGCATTCGTCGTAATTGGAATGGTAGTAAAAGAAATACCGGTTCCCACCGCAGTACCTCCGGTCAAAACATCATACCAGTTGTAGGTATAACCTGCCTGGGGATTTTGTACCGTAAGTGTTGCAACATTTCCCTGGCAGGCTGTAACCGCAGGCGCCACAGGCGCAGTTACGGTAGTTACAGTAACAACAACACTTGTACGTGTGCTGCTGCATCCACCGTTTACTGCTTCAACATAATACGTTGTATTTGTTGTGATCACCGGCGTGGTAAAAGAAATACCGGTTCCCAATGAAGTTCCACCGGTAGCAATGTTGTACCAGTTATAAGTATCTCCCGCATTCGGGTTTTGCACTGTCAGCGTTGCAGTATTACCCTGGCAAACAGAAGTGCTGTTTACAACAGGTGCGCCAACATTATTTACACTAACTAAAACGGGTGCACGCACACTGGTACAACTGCCATTGATCGCTTCTACATACCAGGTAGTAGCTGTTGAAACAGCCGGAGTGGTAAATGAAATACCGGTTGCCAGTGAAGTACCGCCGGTTGAAACATCATACCAATTATAAGTATAACCTGCCTGGGGATTTTGTACCGTAAGTGTTGCGGTATTAGCCGGGCAAACCGCAACAGCATTTGCCAAAGGAGCTGCAGGAGCTACCGGAGCTGTTAAAACAACCTGCTGCATTGACTTGCAGGTTCCTTGTGTAATTGTGAGTGTGTAAGTCCCTCCGGCAACATTAACCAGGTTGGCTGTAACCTGTCCGGATGGTGTCCATAAATATGATAAGGGTGGATTTCCACCGGTAACCGTTGTTATCACATTTCCACTGTTTGGATTGGAACATACGGGTTGTGTTACCGCCATCGTTACCAATAAGGTATCAGTTGCAAAAGTAAAATAGTCGTTGTGGTTAAGTGTTACAGAACTATATAGCTTTCCGTTTGCAACGGTAAGCGGGTAGATTGTAGTAGTTGCCCGTGGAAATGCAGGATCTGAAGAAATCATCATGTTTTTCACAACAGCGGGAACACTAGCCTGGTCAACAGAAACAGTTAATGGAAAGGTGGTTCCTGTACTGCTTGCTTTCCATACCCGTTGCATTCTTTGCGCCGTACTGTCAAATGCACATTGATCGATCGTAGTGGTACCTCCATTATCGCCAATCAACAGGTAAGACAGATCGTTGGAAAAATTATTTGTATTGGCCGAATTCTCTAAAGGAAAATTTCCGGCAGTATATGTTCCGTTGTATAAAGTTACAAGGGCTGTTGAATTAATAGATTTGGATTGCTTTTGCGATAAGGCCGATGCATCATCCCTTCCAATACCGGTGATATCATTTGCATAGCTGCTGTTAAGGGCCCTGTCCCAGGTAACAACATTGTTTGAAGCTGTATAGTTATTGGCATTAACAGCTAACTGGTTTAATGTAAAACCATATTTGACTGCAAGATAAGATTCTATTTTATTTCTTTCGACTGCTGATAACGTTCTGGCATAAATGATCACTTCCGCCATATCAAGCTGACTTGGAAGATTTAAGAGATATTCATTTCCGATCACTATTTTGGCACTCACTCCTCCGAAGTTACCGGGAGCGGGGATGGGAATGCTTGTATTATCAGCACCGTTTAACCGGTTTACCGATGTAGCAGCATCTGCGTATGCTGTTGACAGTGAGTGTTTATTCAATACATTGATGGTTCCAATATTTTGCCCGGCAGTTGCAGGAACAGCTTTTGGAAAATCAAACCTGATGTTTCCGGCAGCGTTTTCAAAACCAAACCTGCCGGTAGACCCTACCTGGTCCGTTTCCCATTTAAGCCAGACAATTCCCCCTTTCAAATTCAGTACCTGGAAAATAGTGACATTACTATTGGTTACAAGCGAGGTTCCTAAAAAACTGTTTATGCTTGATAAAGAATTTGTGGCACCATCAAAACTTATGTATGGATTGAAATTGATGCCGGCATTGATGAGTGTAGGTCCCGTTTGTGCGGTTACAGTCCCTGAAATTGGCTGAACCGTAAAATTGCCTGTGATATTACTTCCCGATAATTCCTGCCATTGTGTAACGGTGTTTCCGGTGCTGCTGATACCGTTATCAGACCTCAGCCACATGGTATTATTGGCAGCAATACCACCCGGTGATTGCCCTTTCAGCAAACCGTTAACAGTAATAAAAAGAATGGCCGTGACCAGGAAATGTTTCATCAAAATTGATTTACATGTACAGGTGAAGTGGTAATATGCATATCTGTGATTGTTCTAAAGATAATATTTTTTCTGCTTATTCAGTAGAAGCAGAATGTCAAATCATGCACATTAAAATTTACATCTACAACGGCCTCTTATCCCAGCCTTTATGCCAGTCGTATTGCTTTTTTCGGGTCAATAGCCAAAGTAAACCTGTGAGCAGGTAGATGATTTTCCCCAGTACCGGAATACTTGCCAGGGCTACAATTTTTGCTTTTCTTTTTTTAGATGCATCTGTGGAACTCAGGCTGCTATTACGAACCCGGTATTTTAAAAGCATCCGGGGATACCTTGCTTTTTTGATTTTCCCTTCTGTACGAAACCACCATTGGCCATCTTCTGCAATAAACATTGTTTCATTGAACGGGTATTGCTTCATTACTTCGGTGCGTACCATCCAGGAAGAAAGCATGGGCATATAACGTGCCAGGGCAAACGCCCGAATCTTTCCCGCTTCATCGGTAAGGTAGTGGTCTGCCCCTACAAAATCACATCCCGTAACAGCTGCATACTTGCGTTGAAGGATTTTTTCTTTACACCAGACATCATCGCCATCGCAGTATGCTATCCAGGGCATGCGTACATATTTTATAGCGGCATTGCGGATCGCACCGGGTGGAGCCAATGGCAAGCGAACTATTTCGAGTCCTGGATCTTTTGTGAAGGAAGAAAGTGTTTTATCAGCCCAGCCATTCTGTTTTTCAATACAGAGAATAACCTGTGCAATACAGGGGTCTGATAAAACAGCTTTCATTGTATCAGGTAGAAACGGTTGCTCTCCGTCAGTCATTGCAATGATAATGGCTGTTACATCTGCTCCGTCTTGTTCCTGTTCTTTAACCATAGCTATCCTTAAATAAACACCTATACCTTAGCGTGATAAAAGTTGAAGTTGCCTTTTTTATTCCTGCTTTTCGGGAAATTTAAAAATATGTGTTCCTATAATGAAACTTTCCACTGAGTCCTGTTTCTGAAATTGTCTGTATTTTTAATTCCAAAGATATTTTCATATTCTTCATAAGAGGCCTTATATTGAGCATCAACAGGTACAAGTTCATTGGCTTTCCCCTGTTTTTTAAAGAGCCTGAAACCACATTGTTCCAGTAACCTGAAAAGATCCCTGCTTTGATATCCAAAATCTTCAAAGTTTTTATCAGACACTTCAAAGTAAATACAATCTACTTTTAAAAGGGTTTCCATAGCACCTTCAATAACAAATTTTTCATACCCCTCAACATCTAATTTCATCAGCGCAATGTTGCTCAGGTTTTTACAAACATCGTCTAACAAAACGATCGGGACCTTAATGCTATTCTCAGGTGTAGTTGTAACCTGGTTCATGTCATCCGAAAATTTGTTGGTGAAATAGATAAATCCTTTTTGATTTCCTACAGCAGAATTATGTATCTCAACATTATTCAGGTCATTTAGCGCTACATTCTCTTTAAGATATAAACTTACTTTTGTGTGTGGTTCAAAGGCGATAACTTTACCGGCATCGCCAACAGACCGGGCTGCCGGTATAACAGTAACTCCCATGTTAGCACCTACATCCAGGTAAATATCATCCTTCTTTAAATAACCGCTGATGAAATCATAATCCTCCGTTCTGGCATTTGGGTCGCACCAGTAAAGACTGCAAAGAGCCGTTGGATTAAAAATATATTTATCTCCCTGGATTTTGATCTTAATTCCAAGTAATCTTCCAAGGCCCGACCTGCCAATGACCATCGCACTCAGGCGTCGCAGCGGATGTTTGTCCCGAAATATTTGCAGTGCCTTTCTTTTAAGATCCACTGTATTTATATTTTTCTCAAACTTAACTGATTTATTTCATAAAGATGCAGGATACAAGATGCAGGATACCGGATATTACCTTTTCACGAACCTTCAAAATTTGCAAGCGGTGAGATCGTTTTCATGGTAATACCTGAAACTTTGCCTTCTCTGTCGAGGC
>JANNBU010000484.1:0-8875 GCA_031385805.1 Ferruginibacter sp. | reverse complement strand
TAAGGTTTTAAAAACCTTATAGGTTTATATAATCAAATGGCAGAACACTTGCGCCAGGGGGAAGGATTTATTTTTGAAGTGGTGCTGGTATAAAAAAAATAACTTTACATGCTTCTGTTAGTGCAGGTGGTTCGGAAGGAGCAGGCCAATACAAATAATACAGATCAAATCAATTTTAAATGAAATCAATAAACCTGTATTTCTTTTCATTATTAACATTGCTGATAATAAGAAACCAGGTTTTTGCACAGGCGCCGAAACTTGTTTTGCCTGTTGGGCATACCAAAGCAGTTCTTTCGTCTGATTATATTGCAGATGGGCAAAAGATAATTACCCAATCTGCTGACGGAACTGTAAAACTATGGGATGCGGGATCCAATAGTCTGCTTATGGACTTTATTGAAAGCGGTGATGCATCCAGGGGCGCTATAATTGCAGCAAGGCTTGCCGGTGATGGAAAAAAACTGGCTCTTTCATTCGGAACTCCCACGGATACTAAAATAGTGGATATACATTCCGGGAAAGAATTATGGAGTCGTTTATACAATCATCTCGATGTTCCGGGCATAGATATAATGAAGCATTTTAGTCCTGATGGGAAAAGAATTATTTTATTCGACTCAGAAAATACAGCAACTGTATACAGCACTGAAACTGTAACACCTGTTTTTGTTTTAAGAGGACACAAAGGAAATATTTACAAGGCATCCTACTCGCCTGATGGAAAAAGAATTGTTACTGCTTCAGGTGACAGCACTTTGAAAATCTGGGATGCCAGGACGGCAAAGACATTAATCACAAAAAAACAACCTGATGCAGTTAAATCTTTATTATTTAGCGCAGACAGTAAATATATTCTTATAAGTACAGAAAATAACTCCGCCAAAATATTGAATGGTATAACAGGAGGACTGATTTCTACTTTAAACGGCTTTGAACCTGATTCCGTAAATGCTGATAATTCTTTTTTGTATTCAATACCTGAATCGTCTCTTATTAGCACAGATGGAAAACTGGTTCTTCAATTATCAAATTCGGGATCCCAGGAAGATGAGGATAATCTCTATGAGAATTATTGCACGGGCATAAATGAGAGTTTAGGCGAATCTTTGATAAATTATTATGATAAAATAAAAGTTTGGGATATACGATCAGGTAAGTTGCTCTATACTTTGGACAGCCTTGTTGAATACAACACTAATTATAATTTTGTTTCTCCATTTGATCCTGATGGGAAAAAGATCATTACAATTTCTAAAGATAATAAAGTGCAGCTAAGGGATGCTGCTACTGGTAAAATTTTGGTTTTGTTAGCCGGCCACAGGGGGATCATTAATGCAGCCCGTTTTAGTCCTGATGGTAAAACGATCACTACTGCATCCATGGACAGCACTGCAAAAACCTGGGATACAAAAACAGGCAAACTGATATTTACATTTTCTGGTCATACTTCATTTGTTACCGATTCACGTTTTAGTCCTGATAACAAAAATATTCTCACTTCTTCAGCAGACCAAACAACGCGGATATGGGATGTCATTTCAGGAAAACAGGCAGGCATACTGAAGGGGCAAACCAATAGTGTCGATGGAGCCCGCTTCAATTCAGACGGTACAAAAATTATTTTTTATTCAAACCATGCAAGAAAAAAACTGGACTTAAGAAATTTTACGCTTTCAACTTTGGTTGAAAATTCTGATGATGATTCATCTGCTGCAAAAGTAGTTCAGCCTTTTCCAGCCAATCAAAACAATATGGATTCACTTCATCTGTCAATACTTACAGAGGCTGATATAAACAGGCTTCAATGGCGTGCAGACTGGCAGGTAAGCTGGGCAGTAGATATTTTTACTGTGTGGGATGGTAATCTTTCTAATGCAATTGTAAACGAGAGACTGGATGCACTTATTTCAAACATCGTGTTCAGCCCGGATAAGAGAAAATTATTATTTACACTTGATGATAATACGATCAGGTTATATGATATAGAAAAAAAACGGTTCCTGCTTACATTCGTTGACATTGATAGTACCAATTATATTTTACGAATGCCTTCGGGGTATTACCAGGGGACACCCAACGCATCCAAACTTCTGCATTATGTAACTGATGATTTAAAAGTAATTTCTTTTGAACAATTAGATGTCAAATATAACCGGCCTGACCTGGTACTTAAAGCAATTGAAAATTCAGATACAGCTTTAATAAATGCTTACCACAATGCATACATTAAAAGGATTAAAAAGTTAGGGATAGATACCACTGCCTTCCGCGATGGATATGGCGTACCCGAAGCTGATTTTGTAAACAGGGATAATATTTCACCTGAACAAACAAGTGAGATGCTTACCCTCCGCATTAAGGGAATCGATAATACTTACAAACTTGACCGCTTTAATCTTTGGATAAATGAAGTGCCTTTGTTTGGAATAAGAGGGATAAATATTAAAAACCGTAAGAACAACAATCTCGATACCAGCATTACTATTTCATTGTCGGAAGGGGAAAACAAAATTGAAACATCTATCACCAATGTAAATGGAACCGAAAGCTACCGCATGCCCCTTTTAGTAAAATATATTCCTCAAACAACAACGCCTGCTAAAGTGTATTTCATTGGTATTGGCATCAATGAGTTTTCCGATAATTCATATAATTTAAACTGGTGTGTACAGGACATCAGGGATCTTACAAAGACCATGCAAATAAAATACGGCAGTCAGTTTAAGATACTTGATACTTTGTTTAATCAAAATGTAACATTATCAAATATCAAATTACTTAAACAAAAATTAATTAACACAGGTATCAATGATAAAGTGATCATCTCTTATTCAGGTCATGGCCTGTTAAGCAAAGACTATGACTATTATCTCTCATCTTACAATGTAAACTTTGATAAACCCGGAGAAGCTGGTATTCCTTATGATGCTATTGAAAACCTGCTGGATTCCATCCCGGCAAGGCAAAAGATTTTATTACTCGATGCCTGCAACAGTGGTGAAGTGGATAAGGAAGAACTGCAAAAAATAAATTCATCAAATAATGAGCTTGCCAAAAATAAGACCACAATGAGCCCTGGAAATAAAGGAATTATTGTTACAAACACTGCCGTAAGCGCAGGTAAGCTGGGGCTGCAAAACAGCTTTGAACTGATGCAAAATTTATTTGTAAATGTGGGCAAAGGAACGGGTGCAATTATCATATCTGCGTCTGGTGGTGTACAGTTTGCACAAGAGCGCAGTGAACTGGGGCACGGTGTATTTACCTACAGCGTTATTGAAGCAATGAAAAATAATGGCCACATGAAAGTTTCTGAATTTAAAAAATATATCGGCAACCGTGTACTGGAACTCACAAATGGCTTACAGAAACCAACAACAAGAAATGAAACGATTGCGGTGGATTGGAATGTTTGGTAAATTTTTTGCCGCCGTGGGTGTTGGTCACAATCCGTAAGACCGTAGTCCCGCCTGTGAGTCGCCGCTGCCTTGGTTCATGTCCCACGAATCATTCGCTCAGTAAAATGTAATTGGGATATTGTTGCGTGTGACATGCACCAAGGCGAAGGGATTAACTGCTTCTCTTTATTCTACACAGCCCAACTATTTTACTATATTTGATTACTAAACCGTAATAAATGAAACAAATTGGTACCATCCTACTTTTAGCTGTTATCTCTTTTAATTGCCAAAAAGGATCAAGCCCCGTACCCACATCTCTTTTACCAACAATTACAACCGCAACAACAACATCTATAACCAACACAACAGCGCAAAGCGGCGGCAACATAACTGATGATGGTGGCGATGCAATAACAGCACGTGGTGTTTGTTGGGCAACAACTGCAAATCCTGTTGCAACCGGCAACCACACAACCGATGGCACGGGCACCGGTATATTTGCAAGCAACATAACAGGACTTACGACAAACACAACCTACCATGTAAGGGCTTATGCTACAAACAGCGTGGGTACTGTTTATGGTGGCGATTCTGTTTTTACTGCAACGGCCACTGCTACTTTACCAACTGTAACAACAACCGTTTTAACTTCAATGACCTCTATAACTGCTACAGGTGGCGGTAATGTAACTGCCGATGGCGGTGCGCCTGTTACGGCCCGTGGTGTTTGCTGGAGTACAACAGTAAATCCTGTTGCAACAGGTAACCATACAACCGATGGAACAGGTATTGGCATATTTACCAGTGCAATAGCAGGTCTCATAAAAAATACCACTTACCATCTACGTGCATATGCTACCAACAGTGCTGGTACAGCTTACGGTGATGATGTAAGTTTTACAACAGATTTATATACTGTATATGTAGCAGGGTCAGAAAATAACGGAGTATTTGGAGAAGCTAAACTATGGATAAATAGTGTTGCTACAGTTTTAGACAGTGGTATTAGAGGTGGCGCCAATTCAGTTTTTGTAATTGGCAGCGATGTATATGCTTCAGGGATAAAAAATAATGGAGTATATGGACAAGCTGTGGTATGGAAAAATGGGGTACCTACAGTTTTGAGTAATAGTATTGGTGATGCTTACGCCAAATCAGTTTTTGTAGCTGGCAACGATGTATATGTAGCAGGGGATGAATATACCGGATCTATTTATGCAGGAACCGTATGGAAAAATGGGGTTGGCTCAGTAGTAAATAATAGTATTCAGAATGCATATCCCCGGTCAGTATATGTAGTTGGTGGCGACGTATATGTGGCAGGATATGAATATGACGTAACACATGCCCAGGCCAAGGTATGGAAAAATGGGGTAGCCACAGTTTTGGCTGGTGCTACTCAAACTGCTGATGCATTTTCAGTTTTTGTAGTTGGCAGCGATGTATATGTGACAGGATATGAATCTAACGGATCAAAGAATATAGCCATGTTTTGGAAAAATGGAGTATCAACGGTTTTGAACAATGGTACTTATAGCGCTTACGGCCAGTCTGTGTATGTAGTTGGCAGCGATGTGTATGTGGCAGGATATGAATCCAGAATAATAAACAATGTAGCTATGCTGTGGAAAAATGGGATACCTACAGAGTTGAGCGTTGGTACAAATAATGCTTACGCCTTTTCAGTTTTTGTGTTTGGTAGTGATGTATATGTGGCAGGAGAAGAGAGTGGCAAAGCCATGTTGTGGAAAAATGGGGTAGCCACAATGTTGAACGGCCCTACTCTATATGGTTCTGCACTTTCAGTTTTTGTACAGTAAAAATGAATTGGGATATTGTTGCGTGTGACACGCACAAAGGCAAATAAATTAGAGAAACTGTTCGCCTTGGTTGGTGTTCCCAGCCCCGGCTTGGTGTTTTCACCAGCCGGTAACATGATATAATTTTAAAAAAAATAAAGGTTTAGAATCGTGGCTGGTCAAAAGACCAAGCCACGGCGTCGGGAGTTGGAACCAAGGCGTTGGCGTTCGTTCATCTAAAAATTTTTCCTTAATTTTCAGAACATATTTTTCAGAACATTTTAAAATGTCCACAAAAATATGTTCCAGATCATTTTAAAAATTCTGCCATGAAAAGAATACGGCCCGAAACATTAAGAGAAAAATTATCTATTACCCAGCAATACCTGGCCGAATACCTGGCTGTTTCCCGTACACAGTTGTGCCTGTATGAAAAGGGACTGCGCAACCTCCCTCCTGCTGCCGCATTAAAACTTGCCCAAATGGAACTTGCCTGCCTGCAGTTGCAACAGGCAAAAACCAGGAAAACAGCAGCCCCCACGCACCCGCATCTTCAAAAGCACAACGAGCAAACAAAAAAAGCCATCAAACAGCATGCTGCAACCTGTAGTTACAAAAAAAAACTGCTGCAACGGCAACTGGATAAAATGGCTAAAGAACATGCAAAAGCTATCCTGTTGCAGGATATACTTGGCAAACTTGCAGCAGCCGCTTCTAAAACCCCCAAAAAAAATATTGATAATTTGTGGATAGAAGTGCAGCAGCATGAGGCACTTAAAAAAATGATAAGGTTCGGAGATGCTGAGCAAGCCAGGTTACAGGCAAAGATGCAGTCAATAGAGGCGGAGGAAGCTATTTATAACCGGCTTCATAGTAAACTGTAAATTATTGATCTGTGGTTATTATTTAACGTGTCGTGCGCTACCAATCGAAGCTTCTCAAAATTTGATAGGTTTAAATAAAATACTTACTTTTGACGTTAGTAACCTAAGACAGGACTATGATTATTTCTTTTGGAAATTCTGAAACAGAACAAGTTTGGTTAGGCAACAGGGTAAAAAAGTTACCAATTGAAGTTCAAAAAACAGGAAGAAGAAAGCTAAGAATGCTCAATAATTCTGTAACTATTGCTGATTTAAGGATCCCTCCAGCAAATAAATTAGAGAAACTGTCTGGGAAACTAAAAGATTTCTATAGCATTAGAATTAATGATCAATGGCGAATCATTTTTAAATGGGATGCTGGAAATGCTTTTGAAGTTGAAATAATTGATTATCATTAAAGCGAAATAAAATGGCGAAACTGAAAAATATTCATCCTGGCGAAATTCTTTTAGAAGAATTTCTTATCCCTTTTAATATTTCTGCCTATAAACTTGCAAAAGATATTGAAATCCCTCAGACAAGAATTTCAGAGATCGTTAAAGGGAATCGCCGAATTACTGCTGATACAGCTTTTCGGTTTAGTAAATACTTTGGAAATTCTGCAAAATTTTGGCTTGGCTTGCAAGACGATTATGATATTGAAGAAGAAATATATACAAAGAGATTAATTCTAAAATCAATAAAGGCATTAAATGCTAATGTTGCATAGCAGCGCATAACAGCTAATTATTTACCTCCCACATACAGTATTAAAATATTAATTTATCTTTAGCCCAAAACTTACTACATGAAAAAAACATTTACATTCTTGGTATTATCGATGATCACTTTTGCTGCTTTTGCACAGAAAACGGGCACCTATGATGAATTGATGAAAAAATCACGCCAGAACAGAACGATCAGTACAATTATGGTTGCAACAGGGCCGGTGATTGCTGTAGGTGGGATTGGCACAATCGTTTACGGAGTGATACAGAATGAGTTGGCAGAACCAGGTTATATCTATGATGCAAACGGAAATAGTACAGAAATTCCAGCCAGGAAATATACCAAAGAGATTGTGATTGGAGCCATAGGAACAGTAGTTGGATTAGGGGTTGCGCTCACCAGTATTGTTTTTTCCAACAAAGCATACGACCTGAAACGACAGGCCAGGAAAATGAAATTAAAACCTACTTCCGATAACCTTTCTATTCCCGGGTTCCAGGGCTATTATGCAAAAAACCGTACTACACAATTTAAACTTTCATTGCTTATCCCATTGGGCAGGTAATATCAAATTTTAACCTTCCAATACCTATTTTTGCTACAAATTATAAACATGCAAACGATTCTCGTATTACATAATATTCTACGCTGGGCTATTTTGCTTTTTGGCGTATGGACCTTAGTGAATGCATTGAGTGGCGTAATGAGCAAAAGGCCTTATAGTTTGAATGATAACAGGAGCAATCTTTTCTTTATGATCGGTTGCGATATACAATTATTGCTTGGTCTTGTTCTATACTTTTCCAATTCATGGTTCGATAAGCTTAAAGCTGGTATGGGGCCTGTAATGAAAAATGGTTATGACAGGTTTTTTACCGTAGAACATTCATTGATGATGATCATCGCTTGGATATTGGTACACGTAGGAAGAACATCGGTAAAACGTGCTTCCACCGATGCTGCCAAACACCGGAAGATGTTGTTATACTTTGGACTGGCTTTATTACTGATACTTGCTTCAATACCCTGGCCATTCCGTACAGAAATAGCAAGGCCATTGTTGAGGTGGTTCAATTAATTTATAACGTGTTGTGCTATTAAAAAATATTTTTCAACTAATTGCCGCATCCTGTCTATGTTTCGACAAGCTCAACATGACAGAATGCTGTCAGTCTGAGCTTGTCGAAGACGGAGTAATTACTGGGTTTTAGAGTTTAATAGCACAACAGGTTAATTTATAAAACAAAATTCAAGGAAGGAAAATATAATGACGAAAAAGAAAACAAAACCGGTCATACTTATTACAAATGACGATGACATCACATCTCCCGGTATAAGAAATTTGGTAGAAGCAGTTAAAGACCTCGGCAAAGTAGTTGTAGTAGCGCCCGATAAACCACAAAGCGGTATGGGACATGCCATCACCATTGGTTCTCCCCTGCGCATGAATAAAATGAACCTCTTTGGGGATATTGAAGCATGGCAAACCACCGGTACACCGGTAGATTGCGTAAAACTTGCTGTAGATAAGATCCTTCACCGCAAACCCGACCTGTGTTTGAGTGGTATCAATCACGGCGCCAATCATTCCATCAATGTAATTTACAGTGGTACCATGTCGGCTGCCATGGAAGCATCTATTGAAGGTATTCCCAGCATCGGATTTTCGTTGCTTGATTACCGTTATGAAGCAGATTTCACTGCATCCAGGCAAATTGTAAATAAGATCGTAAAAAGCCTGTTGTCACAAAAAATAATGGATAAACATCTTTTACTGAATGTGAATATTCCTGCTGTTCCTCCTTCAGAAATAAAAGGCATTAAGATCTGCAGACAGGCTTATGCAAAATATGAAGAGGATTTTGATGAACGATTAGATCCGCATGGTAAAAAATATTACTGGCTCACAGGTGAGTTTGTAAATTTTGACAAAGGAAAAGATACAGATGTGTGGGCATTGGAACACAACTATGCAAGTGTGGTTCCTGTTCAGTTTGACCTGACGAATTATGACCTGAAAAAGAAACTTGAAAAAAGTAAAATATTCAAATGATATTTAAGAAAGATATTTTGGTATTTG
>JANNBU010000471.1:0-6462 GCA_031385805.1 Ferruginibacter sp. | reverse complement strand
ATTGGGAGGGTTTCATCATTGAGCAAAAAGTGGAATTAAAACTTATTTTAGTTTGACTTTTTGCTCAATGATGAAACCCTCCCAATTTTTGGGAGGGTTTTTTATTGAATACAGCTAAGAATTGTTTGGCCGGGAACCTGCCGATAGAGAGGTTCCCGGCTATAACCCGCTTCCATGCTTTATACAATACTTAACAACTGTTTTTTGGTGATTTATCGATTTACCAGCATTTTTGATAAAAATCCATTAATTTTGCGCTTCTTTATGAGATCAATAAAAATCATTCTTCCCGCCTTGTTTATTATGTTTGGCTTTAGTGCTTGTAATAAGTTCGCCAAAATTCAAAAAAGCAAGGACTATGAATACAAGTTGGTAAAGGCTGATGAATACTATGGTAAAAAGAAGTATCGCAATGCCCAGCAATTGTATGAGGATCTTTTCCCGGTATTTAAGGGTACCCAGAAATTCGAAGAGTTATACTATAAATACGCCTACTGTTTTTATTACTTAGATATGTATCGGGATGCCGAAAATTTATTTAAAGGTTATTTAGAGGTTTTTCCAAATAGCAGCAGGGCAGAAGAAGTAGATTATATGCGGGCTTATTGTTTTTATAAGCAATCGCCAAAAATTGACCTGGAGCAGGTAAATACGGTAAAAGCAATGGGAATGATGCAGACCTTTATCAATACGCATCCGGGTTCGCCAAGGATAAAAGATGCTACCCAGATCATTGACCAGTCAAGGGTTAAACTGGAAATTAAAGAACGCAGGGGTGCAAAATTATATTATGATCTTAGCCAGTACAGGGCTGCTGCCATTGCTTTTGGAACATTGTTGAACAATTACCCTGAGTCTTTAAAAGGCGATGAGTATAAGTTAATGGTGGTAAAGTCATATTATAAGTTTGCTAAATTGAGTATAGTAGAAAAGCAGATCGAACGATATGAAAAAGTGGTAGCTGAGTATGAAGATTTTGCAGACAGGTATCCCGATAGCCCGATATTAAAAGAAGCAGAAAGTTATAGTAATTTAAGTCAAAACCATATTAAAGAAATAAAAAATGAGCAAATTACGTCGTCAGCTCAGCGCTAGTACAAATAGTGTTGTTGAGCCCAAAAAATTAACTGACCTGAAAGATAAGACCGGGAATTTGTATGAGTCTATCGCCATTATAGCAAAAAGGGCTAACCAGATCAATATTACCATCAAGGAAGAGTTGCACAATAAACTGGAAGAATTTGCCAGTCATACCGATAGCCTGGAAGAGATACATGAGAATAAGGAGCAGATCGAAATATCCCGTGCTTACGAGCGTATGCCGAATCCTGCATTGCTTGCAACAGCCGAATTCTTAGATGATAAAGTTTATTTCCGGAAGAATGATGAAGATCTTTTCAGTTAATTATTACTGAATATTATTTTTTACACGTTCTTTTAGAATAGATGTTTTAATTTTAGTCTCGCCATTGGCGGGATTTTTTTTATGTTATACCGATTGGATATCTGTAATTGTCCAATTACATTGGACAATTACAGATATCCAATCGGCATAATACCATAATCATTAGTATTAAAGTAAGAATCAAGTTGGTATTAAAAGGGAAAAAAATATTATTGGGAATTTCAGGTAGCATTGCAGCTTATAAATCTGCTGTGCTTGTGAGGTTGTTGGTAAAAGCCGGCGCCGAAGTAAAAGTGATCATGACTCCTGCTGCTGCTGGTTTTATTGGGCCTCTTACACTTTCTACCTTATCCAAAAATGAAGTGCTTTCAGAACTATCGGAAAATAGTTCCTGGGCAAACCATGTAATGCTTGGGCGATGGGCAGATATCATGCTTATAGCCCCGCTTAGCTGCAATAGTTTGGCAAAAATGGCAAACGGCCTTTGCGATAATTTATTGATGGCAGTATATCTGTCTGCTACCTGCCCGGTTGTTGCTGCACCAGCAATGGATGAAGATATGTGGCATCATCTTTCAACCCAACTGAATATTCAGAAAATACAATCTTTTGGAAACCATATTATCCCTGTTGAAAATGGTGAACTGGCAAGTGGCTTAAGAGGAGATGGCAGGATGGCAGAACCTGAGAATATTATAAAATGGCTCGAAGGTTTTTTTTTGAGAAGCCGGGAGTTGGCCGGTAAAAAAGTATTGGTCACAGCAGGCCCTACTTATGAAGCAATAGATCCTGTAAGATTCATAGGAAATCATTCTTCCGGAAAAATGGGAATAGCCATTGCAACCGAATTTAAAAAACGGGGTGCGGAAGTAACGCTGATCATTGGCCCTGTATCGCAATCACTGAATGGAGAATTCAATACGGTAAAAGTTACTTCTGCTGCCGAAATGTATGAAGCTTGTTTAAAAGTATTTCCCGAAGTTGATATTGTTGTGATGAGCGCCGCTGTTGCCGATTATACCATCACTGAACCTTCAAATGAAAAAATAAAAAAAGATAGCGGCCGGTTAACGATCGAATTAAAAAAAACCACGGATATTTTAAAAGAACTGGGTAAGCATAAAAAAGCAAACCAGTTTATTGCCGGGTTTGCATTGGAAACGAATAATGAAAAGGAGTTTGCCCTTAAAAAACTTCATTCAAAAAATGCCGATATGATCGTGTTGAATTCATTGAATGATGAAGGAGCGGGCTTTGGACATGACACTAACAAAATCACTATTTTTGATAAAGCGGGAAATGAATATCATTTTGATACAAAATCAAAAACAGCGATCGCTACAGATATCGTCAATACTATTTTAAAAATTTCGCATGCATAAAATAAAATTCTTGCTGGTCTTTTTCTTATCAGCAAATATTGTAAAGGCACAGGAACTCAATGCAAGAGTATCTGTAATAAGCAGCAGGGTAGCAAATAATGTAAATAAAAATACTTTTCTCACCCTGCAAACTGCTTTGAATAATTTTTTGAACAACCGTAAATGGTCGTCGGAAACCTATGCACCCAATGAAAGAATTGAGTGTAATTTTTTATTGAACCTGGAATCAACTGCAGAACTGAATGTATATAAGGCAACCCTGACCATACAGGCAGCAAGGCCTATCTTTAATACAACCTATGTTTCCCCGATCATCAATTACAAGGATGATGATATTAATTTTAAGTATGTAGAATTTCAGCAGCTTGATTTTAATGATAACCGGGTTACGGGCTCAGATGCACAGGTATCAAACCTTACGGCGGTTTTTGCTTACTATGCCAACCTGGTCATTGGCTTTGATGCTGATTCATTTTCTCCCCGGGGCGGTGATGTTTTTTTTCAGAAAGCACAGAATATTGTAAACAATGCACCGGATGGAAGAGGCATCTCGGGCTGGAAATCATTTGATGGTATCCGCAACCGTTATTGGCTGGTGGAAAACATGTCGAACAGCCGGTATGCTGTGATGCATGATGTATATTATAATTACTACCGCCTTGCAATGGATAAATTGTATGAGAATGAAAAAGCGGCGAGGGCCGAAATGTTGAATGTACTGAACCAGTTGAACAGGTTTAATTCCGAGAACCCGAACACCATGATCAACCAGTTTTTTTTCCAGGGGAAAGCAACCGAACTGATCAAAGTATTTTCAAAAGCAACACCACCCGATAAGGCCAGGGCATTGGAATTGCTCCCCACACTTGATCTGACCAATGCCGGTAAATATAAAGATGAACTGAAATGAGATATTTTCTATTGCTCTTTTTATCAGTCCTGCTATTTTCCTGCACTCATAAAAATGATATTCCCAAAGGAATATTGAAACCCGATAAAATGCAGGATGTATTTTGGGATTATATAAGGGCGGATATTTATGCAACAAACTATATAAAAAAAGACAGCAGTAAAAATATTGCCATAGAGAACCTCAAACTGCAGGACAAAATATTCAAATTGCATCATACCAGCAGGGAAGCATTTTACGAGAGCTATACCTGGTATTCAAATCACAGGGAATTAATGAAAGTAATGCTTGATAGTATGATCGCAGGAAAACAACGGGAAAAAACCAGGGTGAAACCGCTGTTAAAATCACTCTAATCAATTTGTATGAATAAAGTTTATAAAGATGCCGAACAGGCAGTAAGTGATATCCATGATGGTGCTGTGCTGATGCTTGGCGGATTCGGATTATGCGGAATTCCTGAAAACTGTATTGCAGCCCTGGTTAAAAAAGGACCTAAGGAACTTACCTGTATTTCCAATAATGCCGGCGTAGATGATTTTGGTATTGGCCTGATGCTTAAACAAAAGCAGGTAAAAAAAATGGTATCATCTTATGTAGGTGAGAATGCAGAATTTGAAAGGCAATTATTAAGCGGTGAGTTGGAAGTTGAATTGATACCACAGGGAACACTGGCAACCCGTTGCATGGCTGCAGGATATGGAATGCCGGCTGTTTTTACACCCGCAGGTGTGGGAACCGAAGTTGCAGTGGGAAAAGAAATAAGAAATTTTAATGGCAAGGATTATTTATTAGAACATGCTTTTGATGCCGATTTCGCTATTGTAAAAGCATGGAAGGGCGATACGCTTGGGAACCTGATCTTTAAAGACACAGCCAGGAATTTTAATCCGTTGATGGCGATGGCGGGAAAGATAACCATTGCAGAAGTAGAAGAACTGGTAGCTGCAGGCGAATTGGAGCCCAATAATATTCATACACCCGGAATATATGTGCATCGGATCTTCCAGGGGAAAGATTATGAAAAGCGGATTGAGCAAAGAACTACAACCCCCTCCGCCCCCTAAAGGGGGAACTGGGAGAAGTCTAAAAGATATTCGGAATATATAATGATTGAATTTTAATTATTCACTTTAAAACTAAGTTCCCCTTTAGGGGTCAGGGGTATGGCACTCGACAAATATCAAATAGCACAACGCATTGCAAAAGAATTGCAGGATGGTTTCTATGTAAATCTTGGAATTGGTATTCCTACATTGGTAGCCAATTATATTCCCGAAGGAATAAATGTAGTATTGCAAAGTGAAAATGGTTTATTGGGCATGGGGCCTTTTCCCGAAGAAGGAAAAGAAGATGCCGATCTCATCAATGCCGGTAAACAAACCATCACAACATTACCCGGATCTGCTTTTTTCGACAGTGCCATGAGTTTTGGAATGATCCGTTCGGGTAAAGTTCACCTCACCGTTTTGGGTGCTATGGAAGTTAGCGACCAGGGCGATATTGCCAATTGGAAAATTCCCGGCAAGATGGTAAAGGGTATGGGTGGCGCCATGGACCTGGTAGCCAGTGCAAAAAATATTATTGTTGCCATGATGCATACCAATCCAAAAGGTGAAAGTAAGCTACTGCCGCAATGTTCGCTTCCGCTTACAGGAGTAAAGTGTGTAAAAAAAATTGTGAGTGATCTTGCTGTAATGGAGGTTACCGATAAAGGATTTAAGTTATTGGAAAGGGCGCCGGGAGTATCAGTGGATGAAATAAAAAGCAAAACTGCGGGTAAATTAATTGTTGAAGGAGAGATACCGGAGATGGTTTTTTAAAACGTTTAAGGGTTTAAACCGTTTAAGACGTTTAAAGTTTATATAACCTTAAACGATTTTTAAACCCTGTCTGCCGACAGGCAGGCCTTAAACGACTTAAACGAAAAACAAAAGCCCCGGAAAAGTTCCAGGGCTTTATTATGTAGATAGTTTTGGTATTAAACTTTCGGCGCTGCTGCCAGTATCTCTGCATCTACACCAGAAGCATATTTTTCAAAGTTCTTTATAAACTCCATTCCAAGTTGTTTTGCTTTTGCATCATATTCAGTTTTATCCTTCCAGGTATTACGTGGATTTAATACTTCTGTTGGTACACCCGGGCATTCCGTAGGCATCATCATACCAAAAACAGGGTGCGCTTCAAAAGAAACATTATCTAATTTTCCTTCCAGTGCTGCGGTGATCATTGCCCTGGTATACGGAAGTTTCATGCGCTGGCCAACGCCATAGGGGCCGCCGCTCCAACCTGTATTGATCATCCACACATTTACGTTATGTGCTTTCATTTTTTTACCAAGCATGGCTGCATACTGTCCGGGATGCAATGGTAAGAATGGTGCACCAAAACATGCGCTGAAAGTACTTTGTGGTTCTTTCACGCCAGCTTCCGTTCCTGCAACTTTTGCAGTATAACCGCTGATGAACTGGTACATGGCCTGTCCGGCAGTAAGCTTACTTACCGGGGGCAAAATGCCATAAGCATCTGCTGTAAGGAAGAAAATATTTTTTGGTGTTTTGCCAATGGAAGGTTCCAATGCATTGCTGATAAATGACAATGGATAACTAACCCTGGTATTTTCTGTAATGGCTTTGCTGCTGAAATCAATTTTATTCGTACCGGGAAAGAATGTAACATTCTCAACCAATGCACCTGGCCGGATGGCATTGAAAATTTCCGGTTCTTTTTCTTCACTCAGGTCAATTGTTTTTGCATAACAACCA
>JANNBU010000468.1:0-10112 GCA_031385805.1 Ferruginibacter sp. | reverse complement strand
GAAACCGGGCATGGTTTGCCAGCAATTTAAATGGCGGTATCAGCATGTTTGATTGTCCCAATTGGCAAAGTTATGGGCCCTACAATCGCAATCACTATCCTCAGCCTATTACGTATACCGGATCTGGTGTGGGTGTTACCGAAGATAGTTATGGTGACATATGGATGCTCTACGATGGGGTACAAGGTGGTGTGGTTCAAATACCAAATGGCGATGTAAATAATTCTGCAGCATGGGTAGTATGGAATAATGTTAATGCCGGTTTAAATTTAGGATCCACTACACGTATTTGTGCCGATAAAACCGGAAATGTTTGGGTAGGCTATAGATATGCTACAACGGTATCAAGATATAGCCATGCGACCAACTCCTGGACAGGCAATTTTAATATATCTCAGATTGGCGGTGTGGGTGAAATTACTTCCATTCGGGTAGATGATTCCAATAATGTGTGGGTGTGTGGAATGGCAGGTTTTGCAAAATACGACCAAACTAACTGGACATTTTATACTTCGCTCAATACACCTATGCAATCAGGCAATGTACTTGATATTGCATTCGACAGTTTAGGAAACAAATGGATTGCAACTGAACATGGTTTATATAAATATGATAACGCAAACTGGACTTTATACGACCACAACAACACACCCATGTTTGGTGATTGGGTAAGTACGCTCCTGTTTGATGCAAACGGAAAATTATATATCCATGCCGAAGACGCTGTTTTCCCCAATGTTCCTCAAGGAATTCTTTCCTTCGATGGAACTACATGGATAACCTACACCACCACCAATTCAGGATTGCCCGAAGAATTTGTAAGACGTATGGCATTGGACACGCTTGGTAATATTTGGATAACAACATTCGGAAATGGAACTGCCATTTTTAATCCTACTGGTGTTCAGGGCTATCAATGTCTCAATAAGAGCCCCACCTGCTTCACTGTTATCCCGGTAAAAATGGAATATTTTAAAGGGAAAAGCGGGTATGGGAAAAATTTCTTAACCTGGAAAGCAAACTGTGATGGCTTACATGCCAAATTTGAGATCGAAAGAAGTGTAGATAACCGGAATTATATGTCAATAGGAGCAATAACAGCCAGTAATACCCGCTGCATGTCGCCTTTTGATTTTATCGATGATAATCCTTTTGCAGGAATGAATTATTATCGGATTAAGATGACCGATCCTAATGATGGCAGCACATCTTACTCGCATATAATCGCATTGCTAAACTTAAAATCAGGTTTTGAAATTGTAAACCTGTCTCCAAATCCTGTCATAAATGTGGATGCCCTATTAAGTATTACTTCATCGCAAAGACAAAACCTGCGTATAATTGTCAGCGACATGTTAGGTAATATTGTATATGAAAAAGAGCAAGCAATCTTACAGGGATTTACACAAGTAAAACTAGACGTTCGCAAACTACCACCGTCTGTTTATTGTATTAAAATTATTACAGATCGACAAGAAACCAGAAGTGTGCGGTTTATAAAACAATAAAAAAAACACTGGCAAGTGTTCCCGCCTAAATTCCAAGTATTTTTATCAAATGCTCACGGGATCATTTGGGTCTTCTAAGTCCACCCGTTTGCATCGGGGCCAGAACCCAAATTCCCATTCTAAATATAATGTAAATTAGTAGTAAAATTACCAAATCGGTTGCCCCCATCATTGCAGCTATGAAATTGGTAAAGGGCTGGAAAAAAAGATTAAAAAAGATGCAGGCATCTGATAAAAATAAATATTATGAAAATTGAAATGATTGTTGAAAGAACTAAAACGGGTTACTCAGCCTATGTTGAAAAATACCCTGTTTATACTGTTGGCAGTTCTTTAGAGCAACTTAAAGCAAATATGCTGGAAGCGCTTAACCTACAATTTGAGAAACAGGGCAAGACCCTTACAGAAGATGATTTAAAAATAACATTGGATCTGCCACATTTTTTTGAGTTTTATAAAGTCATTAATGTAAAGGCACTTTCCGAGCGTATTGGCATCAATCAAAGCCTTTTGGCACAATATATCAAGGGCATAAAAAAACCATCGGCAACACAAACCCAACGGATACTTAAAGGAGTTCAGCAGGTGGGTAAGGAATTGGCAGCTATCCGGTTTTTACTCTGATATATCTTTTTTCACGATCTTCTGTATCCTTTTCCTGCTTTCTTCAGCGGTAATCATTTTAGCTTTTCCATTTTTATGGTCAGCATATCTTTTATCGAGTTCTTTTTTTATTTCATCACTATATTCCATAGCCGATTCTTTAATATCATTTTCCATGATGTCATAAATGGCTTTCACCTTTTTATCATCGGCAATTTCCAAATAGCTGTGCAACTTTTGGCGAATCGTAACTGTACTCATATCTCTTTGTATTTGTTTACAAATTTATTTTTTTTATCGTTATCTGAAGGGTGATATTTCTTTATTTGTGAGTAAATATTTCAATTCGCTGCTGTCCGGTTAAAGTGGGCTAAAGCCCCACAGAAAAGGATTTCGCTTTCATAACCCCAGCCTTAAGGCTGGGGTTATGAAATACATTACTAAAAAGGGCTTCAGCCCAAAGGCAAATACTTTAACCGGACAGCAATGATTTCAATTTGCCTGGTTCATAAACCACAAACCAGGTCAAATAAAAAACCCACCACTTTCGTGATGGGTTCTCCATTAAAACTTTATTTATTTACTGCAACCCGGGCTCATCACACAGGTTGTAGTTGTTGGGCAACTTGCCTTATTGCAACAGCTTTGCTTATTACAATTTTCAGTTTTTGCCTTCTTTTTAGTTGTCTTTTTCCTGCCATCAGTACTGGCATGTACTGCAACAGATGACATGATCATCAATGCTACAGCAGCTAATATTGTTTTTTTCATTTTATTAATTTTAAGATTAGAAATTTTTTTAAAAATTATCAAACAATTTCAGGCGGATGCCAGCAATCTGCATTATAATTTGAAATGAAAAGATCGGGTATAAAACCTGTCCTTACAGAAAGAATTGAAATTGTATTGAAAGAAACTGATGGTTTTTCAGGAAGAATATATGCACATCCACAACAAGCCATAAAAGGATTGCAGGCCTCCTTACAACCCTCATCTTTTTTCTCTTCTTCTTTTTGGCAACTCTTCTTTTTTGAACAACATGTTTCTTTTGCTATAGGTTTTCCATGATCAAGGTTGCTTTTAACAACGCATTGAGTACTCAGGAAAAGTACCAGTATAGCCAATATGGATGTTGTTATCTTCATTTAATAAATATAGCAGCTAGTTTACTCAACCTTAACCTCAACCTATTTCTTAACTCTTCCTCTTAATCGTACACCCAACACTCCTGCTTTCTTTAACCGAAATATCTTTGCCAGCCACCAGTTCGTTGATAGCTTCTTTTAAATGGATCCTGTTAACTGCAGTGGCATCAGACGGGTTGTCGTCAATTGCACCGCGATAAACGAGTTTCAGGTCTTTGTCAAATAAAAAACATTCCGGCGTTCTGTTTGCTCCGAAAGCATCGGCTACTTCATGATTCTTATCTACTACATAACTCCAGTTGTATTTTTGTTCTTTGGAATAAGCAATCATGTCTTCATAACTGTCATCACTGTTGCGGTAAGCTTCATTGCTGTTTAAAATGATCATACCAACATTCATTTTTTGTGCATAATCGCCAATTGTAATGATACGCTCCTGGTTTTTTATTACATACGGACAAGTATTGCAACTAAACATCACCAATACACCTTTGGCTTTTACGGCATCCTTCATGGCAATTTCCTTACCGGATACATCTTTCATTTTAAGGGTTGCTTTTGGCATTTCACTTCCAATAGGCAATGGCGCTGAAACGGTGAATGCCGTTGCTGCTGCTATGATTCCCGCAGCAAATAATACCTGCATTTTTTTCATGGTTGTATATTTTAATATTTAAATTTAAAGGTAATAAAATAATAGAGCTGGGCAGTACCGCTTATAAAATTCATTGCTGCAAACGCTTTTCTTCCATTTCCCTTTGTGTTGCGATTGCTCTTAAAGATTTAATGCTCACATTCAATTCAAAGCCGATCAGCAGTGCCAGTGAGTTAACATAGATGAGGGCCATCATCATCATAATGGTTCCGATAGACCCGTATAGTAAATTGTAACGCCCGAAATTATTTACAAATGCAGAAAAGCCAATGGAGGCCAATATGCTCAGGAAAGTAGCTAATAAGGCTCCCGGCGAGGTTAGTTTCCAGCGCTTTTGTACCGAAGGTGCATACTTGAAAATAAAAGCAATAGTAAAGTACACCAGCAAAATGATCAATCCCCACCTGGTATAAACGATTATTTTTCGCCAGCTGCTGTCATGTACCAGCATTTTTAAAAGGGCGCCCTGTGATATTAATAATAACAGGTAACCAACTAAAAGACCAAATAAAATGATGGTGAGTTTGATGGCTATCCATCGCTGATGTAATCCTTTCCTTCTTTCAAAACCAAGGTATTTTTTATTGAATGAACGCATCAATCCCATCATGGCGCTGGATGCAAAAAATAACGATAACAATAACCCAAAAGAAAGTAACCCGATCTTTGAACCATAAATAAATGAATCAACAAATTTTATTATTTCCTTATTGTAAACTTTTGAAGGGATGATATCAAAGATCAAACTATGCAGTTGTGCCTGGATACTTTTTTTAGAAATAAAGGGAAGGTTTGGTATCAGTGTAAATAAGAAAAGAAAGGATGGCGGCGTTGCCATGATAAAATTATAAGAAATGGCAGATGCCCTTTCAAATAGTCCGTGTGTTTGTAACTGGCGGTAAAAAAAACGGATCACATCATACAAAGGAACACCCTCAAAACCAGGTAAATACCAGCGTTTGCTTTTATTTAATATAAAAGCAAATGGGCCTTTTGATATGAATAATCTTTGAAGTTTGATCACTGTTTCTAAATTCGTTTAAAGGTTTAAGCGTTAGGCTGAACTTTAAAACTTATTGAACTTCTTTATTTGTTTCTGCTGAGTATTAAACTATCCAATGCACGCCTGTAAGCATTTGCAAATACGAGGTGTTCCTGGTAGGTTGCGGCAAAGTTAGAATATCCGTTGAAATCGGGTTTTGCCACAAAGAAAATATAATTGGTTTGCGGGGCATTCAATACGGCATCAATGGTATTTATTGATGGGGTACAGATGGGGCCCGGCGGTAAACCCGTATGCTGGTATGTATTGTATAAGGATGGATATACAAGATGCCCGTGCAAGATCCTTTTAAGCCCAAAATTCCGCATGGCATATTTTACAGTGGGATCTGCTTCTAATTTCATTCCTCTTTTTAAACGATTGATATAAACACTTGCCACCAATCCTTTATCATCTTCTTTGGTTGTTTCTTCTTCTACAATACTGGCAATTGTATAAACCTGTTCGGGTGTAAAATTTAATGCAGCAGCTTGTTTCCCTCTCTTGCCATTCCAGAACTTATCTTTCTGATCTTCAAATCGTTTGAACATATTATTAAAGGAAATATTCCACCAAAACAGGTATGAATTGGGAATGATAGCAGTCATAACCGTATTGGTATCCAGCCGGTATTTTGCCAGCGAATCATTGCTGGTTATAAAATTCATTACTTCCGTTGAATCGAATTCAAATTGCTGTCCGGCTTTTCCTGCAAAATCTTCCTTGGTCCTTAATTTATTTATTACGAATCTTACAGGTGATTGCCTGCCTGCTTTCAACATGCGTATAAGGCTAACGATACTGCTGCCATCTTTAATTTCATAACGGCCGGCTTTTATGTTCTTATTGTATTTTACCTGTTTTGCTACCAGGTTGAAGAAGAATGTTCCGGAAATTATTTTTTGATCAACCAATAATTTTTTTACTTCATCATAACCGGCACCTGTTCTTACATAGAAATATTTATTTTCCGGTGCAGAAACAGTTGGCCCAAAAATTTTCCAGGCCGAATAGAGTCCGGTGAGTAAAAGAATGAGAAATATTGCCAGCAATGTTCTTTTCATAGCCCCGATTTTGAAGAATGTTTCTGTTGTCATTCCGATAAAGAAGAAATCCCGGGAGAGATGCTTCGTTCCTCAGCATGATACACAATGCACGATTTTGAATAGTGTTTCAGTTTGTCATTTCGATACTTTGGTTCTCAGTACAGGATCCGGAGGAATCTGATGGGAGATGCTTCCCCGAAATAATCGGGACAGGCGGTACCTCAGCATGACACAAACACAATTTTGAATAAGCTTTCAGCAAAGTAAAATAAAAAACCCCGCCATTCATGGCAGGGTTATAAATATTTTGATAATATTATTATTTTTTGTTTGTATCTAGTGGTACAGTAGTAGCTGGTGCAGGCTGCACTTTGGCCGGAGAAGTAGAAATACCTTTTATCAGGTCATCTCCTGAACCTGCTGCTCCTTCTTTAGGAATAAAAGCAGGCGACATTAAGCAAAGCAAACCAACAACGGCTGCAAAAACCCAGGTTCCTTTTTCCAATACATCGGTAGTTTGTTTTACACCCATTAACTGGTTGCCAAAACCACCAAAAGTGCCCGATAAACCACCACCTTTTGGGTTTTGAATTAAAACGATGAGGCCAAGTATCACAGAGGCAATGATAATTAATACACCAAATAAAGCTAACATGTTAATTTATTTTAAACTGATCCTTGATGAATCACCCGTTTTGATCATGGGTGATCGATTCTATTTTGGCTGCAAAGTAAGCGCTTTTAGCAGGATTGAGCAAACTTAATTTTTCCAGTGTTTCACGGGCTTTTTTAAGTTTGCCCTGTTGTAAATAGGCTTCTGCCATGGATTCTGTTAATATATCAGTTTCCTGGTTGCTTTTTTCTGCAAGATTTTGAACAGCCTGGTCTATCTGCTCATTTCCTTCCGAAGCTTTCGTATCATGAACCTTTTTCATGCTTTTAAGCCAATCTGTAAAGCTTTTAAGTTGTTTGCCCAGTTTATCGCCCGGTTGTACTTCTTCACTCAATTTAATACCCTGTGATGCAAAATAATCGGATGCAAACAATGGCTCAAAGATCATATCTTCCTTCTCAGCCTTAACCTCAACCTCCCGAATCTCCTCAACCTTAACCTCAACCTCTTGAACCTTTTGAACTTCTTCAACCTTAGCCTCAACCTTCTCCTCATCTCTCAACCTATAATTCAACAAAAAAGGATTGTTAAAATGCAGTGCTGTTTTTGCAGCTATTTTATCATAACCGGGTTCAGTAGTTCCTGTTTTCTTCAGTAAAAAAAAATGTGGCGCAGTGAAATAAGGATATTCTTTTGTGATATTCATGAGCATGCTTTCATTGCCTGCCTCATCAATGTCTTTATTAAATAATTGTAAGAATAAATCCTGCATCATTCAAAGCTAAATTATAAATGGTCAACCGTCAAAAAATTGTAAAAGGTTAAAATGGTTGCCAACCTTTTTTATTATTTTTTAATTGAAATGCTATTTTATGAAGGTTGGCAACCCTTTTACCCCTTTAAAATTACCAGTTGGAAAATATTTTATTAAATATCGCATCCACTATGTTTTTTACGATGTCACTGTTTAGTGTATTTTCTGCCTCTGTTAAAGATTGCGTGGCAGGAAAATCGAATGTACTGGTAAGGTCTGTTTCAAAATTATTTTTTTCATCAAGTGTATTCCTGAATACCAGGTGAAACCCCACGGTAAGCCTGTTGCCGCTGGAATTGTTGCCGGTTATACTGATGGTGCTTGTATAATATTGCGACACAAACCCGCTGATATCATAATGTGCATCCTCGTCATTTGTTTGCCTTAACCGCGTGGTATTGATGATCTTTTGTTTTAGTTTTTCGGTAAGCTGCGGGCTCAGTTGCGTATTTACATATTGCGCCTTGTTCTCTAAATAATTAACCCTGAAAGTTTTTATTTCCTGCGGAATAGGGGATGTGTCTTTGAAAGAATATTTACAGGTTGCAAAACTAAAGATAGCTAGAAGCAGGATGCAGGAAAAGTATAATTTATATGGATTTTGTTTTTGCATTTGCATTATTTTACTAAGATCGTTTAAGGGTTTAAGTTATTTAAAGAGGTATTCCCTACTAGCCATTCCCCACTAGCCACTGGCTGTCTACAGGTTCTCAATATCATACTCCTTCAACTTCCTGTACAATGTTCTTTCGCTGATGCCAAGATCTAATGATGCATCCCTGCGTTTACCACGGTGTTTTTTCAGCGCCTTGATGATCAGTTCTTTTTCTTTATCAACAATGCTAAGCGATTCTTCTACATCTTCATGTTGCTGAATATTTTTATCATTGTGCATAATAACGGCAGGGGATGATTGATTATACCCATTGTTATTTCCTGTTACATCCAGTTCCTTGATGTTGTTATTGCCATTGTCCTGGTTATACATCGGTGCATGTTGTGCCATAGACGGATTCTGCAACAGGTCGAAGAACATTTTCTTTAATTCATTTACATCTTTCTTCATATCAAAAAAGAGTTTGTATAAAATCTCTCTTTCATTGGCAAATTCGGTTTGGCTTACGCTTCCGCTGCCACCAACCAATACGGGCAATCTTGAATAATTGTGTTCGGGTAGAAAAGCCCTGAGCTGGTCTGCAGTGATCGTTTTTTCCTTGCTCAAAACAGATATCTGTTCGGCAATATTTTTTAATTCCCTTACATTGCCCGGCCAGGTATAATTGATCAGGACATCTTTGGCATCATCTGTGAGTTGAACGGGAGGAGATTTATAGCGGTCAGAAAAATCCGTAGCAAATTTCCTGAACAATAAAAAAATATCTTCTTTGCGGTCTCTCAATGCAGGAACCCTTATTGGCACAGTATTCAGACGGTAATACAGGTCTTCCCTGAACCTTCCGTTGTGTGTGTATTCTAATAATTCTTTGTTGGATGCTGCAATGACGCGTACATCCGTTTTCTGTACTTTGCTGCTGCCTACACGAATGTATTCGCCGGCTTCGAGTACACGTAGCAGCCTTGCCTGTGTACCCAATGGCATTTCACCGATCTCATCCAAAAAGATGGTACCGCCGTTTACCGTTTCAAAATATCCTTTGCGGCTGTCAACAGCGCCGGTAAATGATCCTTTTTCATGGCCGAATAATTCCGAATCGATCGTGCCTTCCGGAATGGCACCGCAGTTCACTGCAATAAACGGATTGTGTTTCCTGGCAGAAAGTGCATGAATGATCTGTGAAAAAACTTCTTTACCCACACCGCTTTCTCCATTTATCAATACACTGAGGTCTGTATTGGCAACCTGTACAGCTACATTCAATGCATGATTCAATGCGGGTGAATTGCCTATAATTCCAAATCTGTTTTTTATTGCTTGTTGATCCATAATAGACACCCCCTCCGCCCCCTAAAGGGGGAACTTTAGTTTATAATTATTTAATGTTCTTTTCGATCATTTGAAGTACTTGCTCTAAATTATTCCTGATCTCTTTATTTGTAAAACGAATTACTTTTAATCCTAAGTTTTCTAAATCTTTTTGTCTTTGTTCATCATTTTGCTTCACTTCTTCCAGCTTATGAATACTGCCATCAATTTCAATAATTAATTTTTGTGAATGACAATATAAATCAGCTATATAATTTGAAACAGGATGTTGTCTCCTGAACTTTAATGTGGGAAATTTATCTTTCAACATTCCCCATAAGATCATTTCTTCATTGGTAACATTATTTCTTAACTTTTTTGCCAGTTCGAAAATATTATTCCTAGCTCCATAAAACATATTTTCCTTCATTTCTAATGCATCAATTATAAAATATACTTTGAACCGTAAAGCCCCAGTTCCCCCTTTAGGGGGCGGAGGGGGTTGTTGCTTTTCCTAATAATGTTCCTGCAGTACAATCTGTCACTTTCACCATAACATATTCACCTTTCTTATAATTTTCTTTTGGAAAAACAATGACCTTGTTCTGTTCGTTACGTCCATGTAAGTCATTTTCACTTTTTTTGGAATAGCCTTCGATCAATACCTTACATATTTTGCCGACATCTTTTTTCATGCTTATCAAAGAATGTGCTCTGTATAGATCTACCATTTCCTGTAGTCTTCTTTTTTTTACTTCTAAA
>JANNBU010000452.1:0-2148 GCA_031385805.1 Ferruginibacter sp. | reverse complement strand
GGCTTAACAGGAGAACAGGTTAATCCCTATAATATTCTTTGAAATGATGGCTCTTTGTTACTTTTAACGTTCAAAATATAATTTTATGGCGAAGATAGATGCCAATAATACGCTAAAACGCCTGCGCAATCACTACAGGCTTGTAGTAATGAACGAGGATACTTATGAAGAAGTAGTGAAATTCAAGCTTACCCGTTTAAGCGTGTATATTGTGATGAGCACATTGTTTATTTTGATGGTTGGGTTAACCGCTTCCCTGATCATATTTACACCATTAAGATATTATTTACCCGGCTCGGGATATGGCGATGTAAAGCAGATGAGGGAATACCGGGGCCTGAAAATACGTACAGATTCAATGGAACAGGCACTTCAGCAGCAACATAGATATTATGAAGATCTGCAAAAAGTTTTACAGGGAAATATGGTAAAAATGGACACTACCAAGCTAAACCTGCCCAAATTAGAAAACACCGACGATTAGACTAAAACTCCAAAAAATACGTTAAAACATAAGAATAATTTTGTTTAACCTCCAAAACTATGAATTATGTTCACTTCGAAGTCCAGGTCATCCTATGCAGAAACCACAGCCGGATCAACTACCATTATCGGTGCAGGTGCCGTAATCAGCGGAAATATTGAAAGCACGGGCGATATCAGAATAGATGGAATTTTAAAGGGAAACCTTACCTGTAAATCAAAAATATTGCTGGGTCCCGAAGCTGTCATAGAAGGAGATATCATTGCCAACCAGGCCGATATTCTTGGCAGGGTGCAGGGAAAAGTAAAAGTGAATGACATTCTATACCTTCATGGAAAGGCTGTAGTGGAAGGAAACATTCATACATCAAAATTACAGATAGAATCCCCGGCAAGTTTTAATGGCGAATGCCACATGGGTGCCAATATTGTAGAACTAAATATAGAAATGGCCAAAGCAGTTAATGAGTAAACCAAACAATAACCTGTTGTGGAAATATGCCGGCCTGGCAACACAATTTCTTGTGGCAATAGGTATTGCAGTATATGCAGGTCTGCGGATAGATAAATGGCTAAAAATAAAAAATCCGTTAGCCGTTTGGGTTTTACCTTTGCTGGTAATTACAGCAGTGATCATTAAGATCATTAAAGATACTGCCCAAAAAAAATAATTTTCCCATGAATGCTCCCGGCCGTTTATTATTACCGTTGGTTTTACTTTTCTCTCTTATCACCGGTCTTGTTTTTCTTTTATTTTCAACCCTTCAGCATTATTATATTGATGGCAATGTATTGCTGGGATCAAATGCATTGTTTTTTATCATTAGCCTTGTCTCCTTTTTTATTCAGCGAAAAGGATTACAAAATAAAAACCCACATGTTTTTGTAAGGAGTGTAATGGCAGGCATGATGGTTAAAATGGTCTTATGCATCATTGCGGTTATTGCTTATGTTTATTTCAGTGGTTCAGGATTCAATAAAAGAGCCGTATTCATTGCACTATTTTTATATTTAATTTATCTTGCTACCGAAGTTTTTGTAGTGATGAAAATGAATAAGAATAAGAAAACAGATGGCTAAACAAGAAGTTCCGCTACTGCAGCTCCAGTCATATTTACCCGAAGGAAGTTTTGAAGATGTTCATTATTATTTACAACATTATAAAGTTCATCTCACGATTACGAGGCAACGCCAAAGCATTCTCGGCGATTACAGGCATGCTTATGAAGGCAAGGCACACCGCATCAGTATCAATGGGAATTTAAATAAGTACAATTTTCTCATCACACTGTTGCATGAACTGGCACATCTCTTCACGTATGAACGATACGGTCACCGGGTGCAGGCACACGGACAACAATGGAAAGATGAATTCAGTAAGATACTTGTACAGTTCCTGGCAAAAAAAATTTTTCCTTCCGAAATTGAATCTACGCTATTGCAATCATTAAAAAATCCTGCAGCCAGTAGTTGCGGGGATGAAAAATTATTAAGGATACTCAGGAATTATGATCCAAAAAAGGAAGGGCATTGTTTGGTAGAGCACTTAAAAGAAGGAGAAACATTTAAGATCAAAGGAAACAGAACATTTGTAAGAGGAGCAAAAATAAGAACTAGGTATAAGTGTATGGAACTGGCTACAAAAAAATGGTATCTCATCAGTGC
>JANNBU010000438.1:0-3302 GCA_031385805.1 Ferruginibacter sp. | reverse complement strand
TTAGCCTTTCCGGTAGTGGAACCGACCCTGATGGAACGATTGCTGCTTACCAGTGGACCAAAATTTCAGGTCCGGCAAGTGGGGCAATTACAAATACAGCTTCTGCAACCACATCTGTAACAGGATTAACAGAAGGTACTTATGAATTTCAATTAAGGGTAACTGATAACAATGGCGCAACTGATACCGATATCATGCAGGTAACTGTAAACGCCAACACTACAGCAAACGTAGCGCCAATAGCCAATGCAGGTGCTGATACAAGTATTTATTTACCTGATAATTCAATCGCACTTTCGGGAAGCGGTGCTGATGCTGATGGACAAATTGCAAGCTACAATTGGAGCGTAATATCCGGCACGTCATATTTATTGACGAATTCAAACAGTGCAATGTCAAACTTAGCTGACCTGCAACAGGGAATTTATGAAGTTGTACTAACTGTGACAGATAACAGCGGAGCTATGGGAAAGGATACCATTACAATAACTGTAGGAGCCGGAAGGTTATCAATAAATGATGACGTAAGAATAATTGGCAACCCGGTTCAAAATACGCTTATTGCAGAGATATCTTCCGTTTCTGTTAACAGACAAATGAAAGTTGTGTTGTTTAATATTAACGGGGTATTATTGTATGAAAAAAGTCTGAGGTTAAACCAAAATATTCAGTTGGAAGAAATTGACATGACAAGGTTCAGCAGGGGCACTTATATACTCCAGGTATATTTCGATAAGAAAACCCCTGTTGTAAGAAAAGTAATAAAAATGTAAAAAATACGAATAAGAATGTTTATGAAGATATTGCCCGGCTAATTTTATATTGTTGGCGCAAATGCTAAGAAAAATATCCCTACATTAAACCAGAAAACATAAATTAGCATCATGCTTTTTAATTCAGTAAGCTTTGCAATATTTTTACCGATCGTTTTTTTTCTTTATTGGTTTGGTACAAGAGGTAATTTAAAGCAACAAAATATATTACTACTTGTTTCAAGTTATTTTTTCTATGCTTGCTGGGATTACAGATTTTTGTTTTTGCTTATCTTTTCTACTTTTTTAGATTATTTTACAGGTATTAAAATACACGAAGCAAAAAACCAAAAGTTGAAAAAATTTTGGTTATGGCTAAGTATCTGTATCAATTTAGGATTCCTCGGCGTTTTCAAATACTACAATTTTTTTGCTGATTCCTTTGCTGATGGACTATCTCTTTTAGGTATCCAGGCCAATCTGGGAACACTACAGGTAATATTACCTGTTGGTATTTCTTTTTATACTTTCCATGGCCTGTCTTATGTGCTTGATCTTTATAACAACAAAATAAAACCTGAAAGAAATTTTGTTGATTATTCCGTTTTCGTAAGTTTTTTTCCTTTACTTGTTGCCGGCCCGATAGAAAGAGCAACGCATCTTTTACCGCAGATCCTTAAAAAAAGAGAGTTTGATTATTCAAAAGCGATTGATGGACTGCGGCAGATCTTGTGGGGTTTGTTTAAAAAAATAGTGATCGCCGATAATTGTGCAGAATTTGCAAATTCGATCTTTAATAACTATACAGAATTTTCGGGAAGCACACTTGTTTTAGGCGCTTTGTTCTTCACCTTTCAGATCTATTGTGATTTTTCCGGTTATTCTGATATTGCATTGGGTACAGCTCGCCTTTTTGGAATAGACCTGTTAAGAAATTTTGCTTTCCCTTATTTCTCAAGAGACATCGCTGAATTCTGGAGACGCTGGCATATTTCACTATCCTCCTGGTTCCGGGATTATCTCTATATACCATTAGGTGGAAGCAAAGGAGGTACCTGGATGAAGGTTAGAAACACTTTTATCATCTTTCTCGTCAGTGGTTTTTGGCATGGTGCAAACTGGACATTTATTGCCTGGGGTTTATTGAATGCTATTTATATAATGCCTTCGATCATTTTTAATACAAACAGGAATAACCTTGAAACAGTTGCACAGGGGAAATACTTTCCCACGGTTAAAGAATTTATCTCTATGGTAATAACTTTCTCCTTAACGGTATTTGCATGGATATTCTTCCGGGCAAACAATCTTGATCATGCATTTCATTATATTGCCCGAATATTTTCCGGTTCATTATTTACCGTTCCTACATTTTGGGAAATCTGGAAATCTGTACCAATCATGTATTTAACCGGCGCATTTTTGGTCGTTGAATGGCTTGGCAGGGAGCAACAATACGCTATTGCACGCCTGGGTGCCCGTTGGTATAAGCCGGTAAGATGGGCAATGTATTACGGCATCATTTTGATCATATTTTATTTTGCAGGCTCTAAACAACAATTTATTTACTTCCAATTTTAATCTTGAAGAAATTTATCATCAATAGCATTTATTTTCTGCTGATCCTGGCTGTAGTGGTTCATATCTGGCCCTTATATTTATTGTACAAAGACCGCTATAAGCAAACTGTTAATGGCAGTGAGATCTATTACTCCATTTTTAAGAGCAAACAAAAAAAGAAAGTAAGAAAAATATTGCTGGGAGACAGTGTAGGCAACCAGCTATTTTCAAACAAAACAAATAATGATACCATTAATTCCATGGCCTGTAATCAATCTATAGGCATGGTTGGCCAGTTTATTCTATTGAATAATTACATCAATGCGGGCAATGAAGTTGATACCGTTTACATGCTTTATTCCCCTTTTAGTTTCAGGAATAATTTAGACCAGGTATATACTTATCACTATTTCCTAAAGCCATTTTACAATGAAGAGTACAAGCCTTTGTTTACAGAAACCGTAAATAAGCAAATAGATAAAGTGCCTTATAGTAATTTTTGCAGGTACCCGATAATCCTAACCTCAGACTGGGCACCTGATTTTGTTTCAAAAGACTCGATCAGTTTTACATTACTATCCCCTGTTTCTGTAGAATATTTACAGAAAATTAAAGAACTGAGTATTAAGCATCATTTTAAATTAATCATTTTAGCGCCACCAGCAAGCTTAAGCAAGAAACCGCTTATAGAAAAAATGAATTGGGATGAAATTACCAGGGCCAACCTGTCAGAAGAGTTTAAAGATTATTTCAGCAATTTTATTTACCTGCCTGATAATGACTTTGCAGACGGTATCCACTTAACAAAACCACAGGTTGAGTTTTATAATAAATATTATAAAAACAAATTCATTAGTGTCCCGTTAAATTAGTTCAATTTTTAATTGTTTGCATTTTTGTTCTTTGACATTCTTATAGACTGGGCTTTTCAGCAATTCATTTAAATGTGTTTTATCAAAAAGAGAAGCACTCATTATTTGTAACATTTCA
>JANNBU010000378.1:0-13932 GCA_031385805.1 Ferruginibacter sp. | reverse complement strand
CAAAAACCGTTTAATAACTTGAATGTATGCTTCTTTCCCAACTATTGGCTCTGTCTTTGTCATGTCGCCACCAATAAATTGAAAGTCGTCGGCAATAACACCTTCCCAATTTGCTTTTTCGGCAAAGCCTTTGTAATAGATGTCAAGTAATTCTCTTGTTGTCATTTTAGTATATTTTATTGGTTATGTTATTTTTAGTTGGACGTCGTCTTTACAATGACCGTTAACGTCTAGCATTGCCGCAGGCTGGGTATTTGATGCTGTGTCCGCCCGGTGCTGCTGCTGATTAAAGAAACGAATTTTTATTGTGACTACAAAACCAGCCTGCGCACTAAGAGCGTAGCAAAACCTACCTACCGGCAGGCAGGTGCGCAGGCGGTGAAGGTGATCGGTCCAGCCGATAACAACTGATGAAATGTGCAGTTATGCTGGGATTTCCAACGTCCTGCCCGGCTTGCGGATGCTTTGTTAGCTGATGTTTTTTATTGAAGTATTTTTGTCAAGCCAAAGAACAATTTCATCGAATTTAATCGTTCCAGAAGCAATCTTGATTACAAAATCATATTTTTCCTCCTGGCTAGCTGTAATATCAAGACCGTTTTAAATTAAAAACATTCTCATAAGAATATAGCCTGTTCTTTTATTTCCGTCTATAAATGGATGATTGATAAGAATACTTTCAATCAATGACGCAGCCTTCTGTATAGTATTTGAATGAAGATCTTGGTTGCCAAAAGTTTGGAATGGTCTTGCAAGTGCTGATTCAAGAGCATTGCGATCTTTAATGCCGTGCGAACCTCCAAACATTTCAATAACTAACTTATGGATTTCTTCTGTTTCCTTTAGTGAAATCATAATGCAAGTTTGGCTAAAAGTTCTTTGTCATCTAAAAGGACTTTATATAATAGGTGAGTAGTGGAAGTATTAGACTTACTCTTTAAATCTAATTCTTTTAAAAAAGCCAAAAGCTCAGTCAAAGCCCTGTCAGAAAATTGATCTAGAACCTTGCTAATTTCTTGTTTGATTTCTTCCTTTGACATATCTTAAAAATTGATGTTTAAAGTTACATTTTTTGAACGAAATGTTCGTTAAAAATTCTGACTAACGTTTTATAAGTTGATGATTTTCAAAACGCTTTAAGAAAGTCGGATGATAATATTGATTGAATTTAAGGTATTATTTCGAATAGAGATAAAGCTTCGCTAATCCTTGACTGGCAATGGTTACATAAAAATTAAAAAATGCTCTAAGGAAATATAGAATAAGTTAATAATTATTCTGAGCGGGGTCAATAATATTGCCACCAATGAATTTACCATATTCTTCAAATGAATGAAGAAGGTATATTTCAGACCAGAATTTCGCACGGGTTTTTAAAACACCAAATTTTAAACCGGCCTTGCAAAGAGCATTTCTATAAATGTAAGAAATTTGCTTCCGTTAGCCAAGGAATTTAATTCCGTTCGGGAATACCTGGAATATCAGCTAACGTCAAGCATTGGCGAAGTGCGGGCATTCGATGCTGTGTCCGCCCGGTGCTGATGTAAGTTAAAGGAACGAATTTTTATTTTGACTACCAAACTTAGCCTGCGCCCTGGGAGCGTAGCAAAATGCGCAGGCGTATTAATATTCGGTCAAGCCGATGACTAATGATTGGTAGCGAAATGATGCTGAAAATATAACTGTCCGCCTGCATTTTGCCAATGCTTTTGTTGGGCGCAGCCTTCGCTCCAAGACTAATTTATAAACCTTCTTGTAGCCCTAATTATATTATATAATGCATAAGAAGAAACAATCCGAATCCAAATATCGAAGATTAGGTCCAAGCCGTTCAAATTAGTTTCAAAATTTCGTATAGGATTAAGAATATATAAAAATTGTGCAATTGCATTATAAATTCCATACCAATTGGATTCCGATAAGGGGACGCTGTATACATTTGGAATTTTACCATTAAGGACAAGAAAATAAAATGGTATAAGGTTGCTTACAATTAGCACTATAGGCCTAGATAAGCTAAGACCGTAATTGCTTGTAAGCTTACTTAAACAAAGAATTATCTTAGTTGAGCATGTTTTTATATTAAATGGTAGAGATTTATTGTAAGTAGTCATTTCCAAAGCGTAAAATTTTTTTTCATTTATGAAATCACCTTGTTTTGATAAAGCATATTTTATTTGTTTGAAAATGTCTTTTTTGTGAGTAAGCTGAGATTTCGTTTCTTTAAAATTAGAACGGATGTGAAGTTTACTCAATATTTTATTTGATTTTCTTACTTCCCGATCTTTTAAATAACCATCCATTTCTTTGCCTTCAAAGACATTTATATTTGTCATGCCCCAGGACGTGTTTACAAAAATGCAATCTCCTAAGAAGCTATTTAAAACATTCATTTCACTAAATGATGAAAAATCACATTGAATAAATTCTGCTTTCCCTAAATTGGATTTATTTATTGTGAAAAAAGAGTCGTTGTTAGGATTATTTAGCGCCTCAATGTAGTTCAGTTTTAATATTCCATTATTAGTAACATCATCAATGAAAATGGAATTTATTTTGCATTTGGAAATTTCAAGTTGAGTATCTTTTTGAAGCCCTGTTAGATCACTATTTATAAATATCTTTCTGAAATTACAGTTCCTGATATAGAAAACTCCTTCAATTGAATTGAGGTTTAGTCCGATTTCTTCAAAAATAGCTGAGTCTCTTCCACTCAAGGATACTTTTTTGAATTTGGAATTGTAGGTAAAGAATATTTTTTTGCAAGCTGTAAAATCCAACATTAATTCATTAATTGTAGATTCGATAATCATTAAATCGCCGTTAAGTTTGCAATTAACAAATGCCAAAGTTTTAGAAAAAGTGACTCCAAGAAAGCCTATGCTGTTATAGAAATAGCAATGACTAAAGTATAAGGGGAATTCGGTGCTTCCAATACCAAAATCAAATTTGTCTAAGAAAATGCATTCTTCAAAATATACAGTTGCTGTAAATCCTCCACCGATAAGATTAAAACTTTCTGTAATTATTTTATCAATAATTTTTATTTGAGTATGCTCATTTCCATTTCTAGATTGATCACGAATTAGTATATGTAATTCTTGTTCAGTTAGTTTTTGTTTTTTCATCAACAATAATTGAGAAGATTCTGTTTCAGAAATGGTTGCGCCCAACACTTAAATATACGCAATCTCTCCATTAAACATGTGGCAATGAATCTTACTTTACTTCACGCCGCACCTAAAATAAAAACCCCGGCTCATTGCCGGGGCTAAAGTAAAAATACATACATAATTAAATTGTTTTTTGTTCAATAATAGAATGTCCGGGCAGGTCACCGCCTCGGTTCATGGAGGTACCACAAGTATTCGGAAGATTCCTAAACCGGCTTCGACAAGCTCAGCTTGCCAGATTTTTTGCTATAGGCTACCGGAATGATAGAACATTTTCGTCATACCAAGGTTCAAAAACAATCTTCCGGACAATTATGGCAGAGACACCAACCGAAACACAGAAAGTTTTTGCCGAACTCAGCCAAAGTTTAACCTAATTATAATTAATAGCGAAAAGGATACAAATCAGGCCCTGCAAAATGCCATTCGTCGCCCTCGTCATGCTCGGCATTATGATATAAGTGGGAACAGTACCAAAGCACCAGGTCCTGTCCATTCGTATCTTCAGAATTTAAATAATCCTGGAGCTTGTCATTCCAGCGGTCGCCCTGTCTTCCATTTTTATCTTCGCCTGAATGATATCTTAGTACCCAGAAATCGCTTTGCGAATAAGAATCTGCCACTCCATCGTTTGGCCCTGTTCGGATCATGTATCCCCGGCCGGTAGATTTATCCATGATTGCCCAGGTACGGTTGGATGATGGATTTTTAACCCTTGTAATTTCATGTGATTTTGTATGCCAGCCAGGCCCCCATCCTGTATTTGGTGTATAAGTGTTATACTCCAAAGCCAGGTCATTGGATGCACCGTTTATATCAAAATCAAACCTCCAATAAGGATGATGGCGATGGTTCTTATGTTCAATAATACCCGAACTGTACAGGCGGGGGGCAATATGACCATCTTCAAAAAATACCCACCTGCATTTCAATTTGTACCAGCTGATCTGGTGAAATGATTCTACAACAAGCGCCCTTAATCCATAACTTGTATAACCATATACCCATACTTTATTAGCCGAGCCACTGGGATAAAACTTGGCATTATCATAAGTTAAGGGATCTTTGTATGGCCCTGTATAATTTTGATCATATTGAACCCGTAAAGAAGGAAGGCTTGCTTTGTAAAACACTTCTTTTCCGCGGTAATAAGCCCGCTTAATAGCTATCCCCTCTTCTGCCGGCGACCCTTCAAGGGCATAATCGAATTCCCATATTTTTTCGTTGGCACTGGGCCAAACTATATGTCCGTATTCACTCATGACATACCTCCTTTTTTTTATCGGGTGATTGTTTAATTTCTCTTGAACTTATAACTTCCCTGGATGAAATATCCACCAATGCCTTGTATGAGGGAAGCCTTTTTTCGGAATTGCCAAATTGAATATCAAATATTCGTTTTCCGAAATAATGCTTGTCATGCGGGTCGGTGCTGCTTAATAAAATTCCATGCCCAACCATTTCAGCGGTAATAAACTCAGCAACTGTTTTATTCTTACGGGCAATGTCAATGGCATCATTTACTTCATCTTCAGTTGGCGCAGGTTGTTCCCTGGTTTTTAAAACCTTTGATATTTTTTTCAGATCTGCATCGGCATGGATCTCAACTGTATAATTCCTGTTATATACATAGATGTAATGAACATACTGCACTTTTTGCTTATCTCTTTTATTTTCCAGTTTAATAGATCCGAAATACCTGTAGTCATTCCCTTCGATTAGTTTTTTTATTTCGGGGTGTTCTTTTAGCATTGGTTCCACTGAAGACTGTTCTGTTCTCCTTATTACATGTACCGTATGATTTGAAAAAACTTCAAAATCCATTAACGGTTCTGGTTTTACCAACGGTAATGAATCGCCGTAGTTTTCTCCAAAATAAGCCTGTGGCTCAATTTCGGGAAGCAGCCTTGAAGGCCGCAGAAGTGTATGAAACACTTCTTGCTTAATTATTTTTTTTGCTGTGCTCATAAATTTATTTTTTATTTTTGTGTTGTGTTGTTATTCAATCTCTTTTACAATAGCCCAGAAAAAATTTATCCTTTCTTATTATTTCCCCCAATAAAACCCTTTCGGATAACCCGGCACATTATTCAAATCAAGTTCCAACGTAGTTTCATTTTCCAGGTATGCGCCAACCGTGAATGATTCGTAGGTGGTTATTTCCAACAGAGCCATACCCTGCACAGCCTGTACATATACTATTTGTTGAGGAAAAGTATCATGCAGGAATATAGCTACCGTTCCCTGCAGTGGATTCTTTGGATCGAGTGACATTACTTTAAGCGTTAATGAAAATAATCCCGGGATAAATTGTTTCTTAACATCTGCGTCTAACATGTAACCGTTACTTTCTGCTTTACCACCCCAGCGGCCTTTTTGCAGGTCGCTTTTATCTACAACGCCCCTGCCTTTGTATTCCCGGTCTACTTTTACTTTGAATTCAGAAATATTTTCCGAGATCATTGGCCGCAGTTCTCCTACTTCGTTTGAAACTACCAATTGTGGATTCAATGTTTTAAGCCCGGCGGTTTGTTGCTGCCTGCTTGTTACAATATCCCGCTGATCCATGATATTGTTAGTGAGTATTTTTGAAAAATTGATCCTCGTCCATAAATAGGCAATGGAGGCACCTGCGATCACATACAGTATGATGATGGCATAACTAAAAACATAAAACTGCGTACACTTGTCTTCGCAGTTTGCATTGCCGGTTAATGTTTTAGATATAGAAATGGAAGCCTGGTGCATCCAGTCAAGTATCGTTCTGAATTTTACCAGCGTTAACCCAACGATGATCTTGGTAAGCCAATCGGATATTTCTTCCAGGTTCGTATTATCGGAGTAATAATAATCTTTGCTTGCATGATCGGCATCACTTTTAAAACGGTATTTTTCCGACCTCGGTATACCAAATAAGAATCCTGCTGCAGAACCACCCAACACACAGGCACCGGCAACGGCAAGAAAAGTTAATTGAGGTGTAACGCCGGTATCCACTTTGATATAAATTATGATCACAAAGATGCAGATCGAAAAGATCACTAAGGCAACGATACAATTCCTCAATATTTTATTAAGATCGGTATCTGCACTCTTAGTTGAATTTTTAAAAAAAGAAGTAAGGAAGTTCATACTTACAAATTGATTTATAAAAAATGTTGAATAAGTTTCGATAAATGATACCCTGCTATTTTTAATTTTCCTTCAGGAGAACTACAGCTTAATCAGGAGAACTACAGCTTAATGTTTTAAATTAAGTAGCATGACAAATTTTATAAATTTCTTCTTTCTTAAAAAGAGTGGAAACACGGGAAGATGTAATGTAAAAACACGTGGGTGTGAGGAACCATAAGTGTTCGGAAGATTGTTTTTGAACCTTGGTATGCCTAAAATGTTCTAAGAATTCCGATATTCTTCAAACCCGGTCAGGGGAATATCGAACAAGGAATTTTGAATGCAGAAGTGTTTAACTCCGATCATCATTCAAAATTCCTTGTTCCTTGCCTGCCTGCCGGCAAAGGCAGGTTCGATATTCGATTCCTCTACCTGCAATTCGTTGGCCCAACAATAATATTGGAGAGCATCCCTACACAAACCTGGCCGTCTTTTACATAGCCCGTATAAGAACCATGTGCCAGCCCGGTGAATATATTGCTGCTTTGATATTCATTTCCATCAAGGCTAAAGGTAAATGAATTTGTTCCGCCGGTATTGAATAATTGAATACTGCCGTCATTAACGAAACAACCGGTTGCATTGGTTGCAGTAGCTGTTACAATGATGGGGTTTAGTCCAATGGTTGTATTACCCGAACCTTTACACCCCCGTGAATCTTTCACCCACCCGTAATAGTTACCAGCCCGTAAGCCGGTAAAATAATTGCTAGCCTGGTAAGTGATATTATTCAAACTATATGTATAAGGAGGAATGCCGCCCGTTGTATTGAACTGGATAGTACCGTCAATGACACAGGTACTTGTATTCGTTTTATTCATGGTAACAACCAGTCCCGTTCCCTGTGGTACCGTTATTCCCGGCAATGAGCCTATACATCCTTTGGAATCTTTTACCCAACCGGTGAGAACAGTTCCACCGGCAAGCCCGGAAAAAACATTGTTGCTTGTGTAAGTAATATTATTTATACTATAGGTGTAAGGAGGTATTCCTCCTGTGCGGTATAATTCCACAGCCCCATCGGTTGCACAACTGCTTGCCGAGATCACAAATGCAGTAACCATCACGGGTGCCGCAGCTGCAACGGTTATTGATTTGGTACTGATACATCCGGCAGCGTCTTTCATATAAGCCGTATAAACACCTGCTGCCAGATTGGTAAATGTATTGCTTACCTGGTAAGTTACCCCGTTCAGGCTGTGTGTATATGGTTTTACCCCTGCATTTCCATATAATATGATAGAACCTGTATTACCGCATGCACTGGAAATACTGCCGTTGTTTGTGATGTAAATAGCAAAAGCATAACCAACATGGATACCTGTTATGGTAAAGATAGTGGAGTCGGCATCTATAATATCCACATTATAATACCCAATAAGCAGATTGTTGAGAGATGTTACATTACCCGCAGTAAATGGGATCGTTCCACCAACACCGGTAGTACCGGTCCAGCTATATGTATAGGGCCCTGTTCCTCCTGTAGCCGTAACCGTTATAGCTCCATCTGCGCCATTTCCGCAAACACTTACATTGGTATTTGTGTAGGTTGCTGATAATGGCAGCATAGCAGTGATTTTGCCTGCCTCCGTATCAAATGCAATCATATTGAAAATAAGCAGCCCTATTACCGGGATGACCCACTTTCTGTTTTGTGAGACACGAACCAGGGCCCTGCACTTCCGTTTCGTGAGATACGAACCCGGGCTTTCCGTTTCATGAGATACGGGCCGTGGTTTGGAAATGGGTGTCATAACAGGTTTGTTTTTTGCATACCAATATTTTTATTGCCTTGTGAAGGCAAGATACGTGGCTTTTTGTTTCGTGATCACACGAACCGGGGCTAATATTATTTCTTTCGGGGGGAACAGTTCAAACAGTATCCGTGGGGTCAGTTGGTAAAATTCTGAGGTCAAAATAGGTCAGGTTTCTTATATATCCAAATTTTGACCTTTAATTTAATGTTTATCATCTATTGTCGCAAGGGTTGCCATCCTTTGAAAAGTCTATCTCACCATAAAAATTCTTTTATGAAGGTTGGCAACCCTTTAATCCTCTGCGACAATTTTAAATGCACCCAAATTTTGACCTTTAATTTAGTGTTTATCATCTATAGTTGAAAAATGATAATCATAGAAAAAGAGGCTGTTTTGATTAACAGCCTCTTTTTTGCCTTAGCCCAACCCCTCTTCCTGGGAAAAGGAGTAAGAGCTGAATCTATTCTTTTATAAGTTTGATACTTTGTTTCGCATTTCCCTGGATAACCTGCAGCATATATATGCCAGGCATCAGGTCATTTCCAAACTTATATTGTTGTTTAAGATTACCTGCTGCCTGGTAAACTTTACGGCCAACCAGGTCTGTTACGATGACAGTAACTTTTTCTTTACTGTTCCCTTCAAGCAACAACATAAATGATGATGCTGACGGATTAGGATATGCGCTAATCTTCAACACACTGTTTGTTGAAATTTTAACCGCATTGCCTGTTTCTGTTTTATTGGTTGTGATCCTGGTATTTGTACCGCCGCCGGCTATTGGTGGAGCACAAGCCGGTCCAACAACTATACCAAACATTCCACCTATACATGTTTTAGAATCTTTTACATATCCATCATATTCTCCCGGTGCAAGGTTTGTGAATGTAGTGCTGCTTTGATAAGTATTTCCATCAAGGCTATAAGTATAAGGGCCAAGACCACCTGTTCTGAATAATTGTATAGAACCGTTGTTGCTTGCACAACTGCTTGCATTTACTACGAAAGATGTTACAACGATCGGGTTCAGGCTGATCGTTACATTGATGGCACCCAGACATCCCTTGAAATCTTTTACCGAAATAGCATAGCTGCCGGCAGCCAGGCCGCTGAATGAATTGCTTGCCTGATATGATCCGCCATTTATGCTGTAACTATAAGGCGCAAAACCACCGCTTGGGTTAACCTGTATTGAACCATCATTGGTACAAGTACTCGTATTAACTTTATTTACTGTAACACCTAAGGCAATACCTTGTGTTACCGTAACGGCCTGCTGGCCTGTACAACCTTTTGAATCCTTCACATAAGTTATGTAAGGGCCTGCAGCAAGGTTTAAGAATTTATTGCTTACCTGGTAAGTTATACCATCCAGACTATAAGCATAAGGAGGTATTCCACCAGTTCTGTATATTTCAATTGAACCGTCAGGAGAGCAACTGCTTGCACCTCTTACAAAAGGATTCACTACAATTGGCGCCGCTGCATTGACTTGTATTGTTTTGGTAATGATACATCCTGCACCATCTTTTACATACGCTGTATATGTTCCTGCAGCAAGGTTTGTAAATGTATTGTTAGATGAGAAACTTGTACCATCCAGGCTGAAAGTATACGGTTGCACCCCTGCATTAGCGTATAATACAATTGAACCGGTATTACCACATGCACTTGAAATGCTTCCGTTGTTGGTTATATAAGCAGAGAATGCGTATTGAATGTGAATGTTATTAATAGAAACCTCGCAACCCACAGCATCTATAACCTTTACATTGTAAAACCCGATCTTTAAACCTGATACTGATGCCACATTACCCGGAGAAGGAAATTGAGTAGTAGCAGGGTTACCTGAACCTGTAACACCTGTCCATACATAAGAATAAGGACCTGTTCCACCCGAAGCCGTAACAGCAATCGAGCCGTCTGGCAAAGCACCGCAAGCACTTACATTCGTAGCGTTAAAGGTTGCAGTAGGTGGAGCATTAACTGTGATAGTACCTGTAGCAGTTGCCTGAGCACATGTACCCGTTGTAGTTACTGTGTAATTAAATGTACCGGCAACTGTTGGTGTACCACTGATCGTTATCACACCAGCATTGAATAAACCGTTTACACCAGCAGGTAACCCTGTTACACCTGCTCCCAAAGCACCCCCACCAATTGTATAACTGATAGGAGTAATGGCAGAATTATTACAAACAGCCTGAACATCTGTACCTGCTGCTGATGTTAATGTAACTGTAGCATCAGGGGTAATAGTTATTGTTCCACCTAAAGAAGTATTAACACATGGACCTGCAGTTGTAACCAAATAGCTAAAGCTACCCGTTTCGGTTGATGCACCACTGATCGTAAATACACCGGCATTGTAAGCACCTGTTACACCATTTGGTAAACCTGTTACAGATGCACCTGTTCCGCTTCCGCCTATTGCGTAAGTAATATTTGTAATGGCTGTATTGATACATTTTGTTTGTGTAGCAGTTGCTGCAGCAGATGATAAACTGATCGTTGAATTAGCAAGGATCGTTACAGCAGCAGTTGTTTTTGGACAACCGTTACCTGCATCTGTAAAAGTAAATGTTGCAGAACCTGCAGAAACAGGTGTAACTATACCACTATTGTCAACGGTAGCATTGGCGCTATTGCTTGCCCATGTACCACCCGAAGTTGGTGACAATGTAGTTGATCCATCTAAACATATAGAAGTGCTGCCTGTAATACCTACTGTGGGTGATGTAATGATCACAAAATCTGTTGGTGTACGGCAACCAGCAACAGATGAACACTCTGCATAGAATGTAGTAGTACCTACAGTATTTGTATTAGCCAATGTTGAACCTGCAACACCAACCGGGTTAAATGGTGATCCTGAGCCTAACAAAGTTCCACCTGAAGATGCAGTGTACCAATTGATGCTTCCAGGTACAGTATACGTAACTGTTACCTGCATATAATCAACAGAACCTGTATATGTGTTACCCACTGTTGTTGCGTTTAAACCAGATAATACTGCACCAAAGTTTGCATTATTGATATCCGCAGCAGTCCAGGTTGTTCCCCAAAGATCTGTTGTTGTGCCATAAGTTATTGCAGCTTCAGCAGTAGGCCAGTCAACACCTACATTGGCTTTATTGGTTCCAACAATGCTACCTGCTTTTACTAATTTAACTTCGTTATCGCGGAAACGAACGCTTCCTGAAACATTACTGGAAAAACGGCCTATAGTAAGTCGGATACCGCCAATTGTTGCAGTTGCAGGAATCGCAAATGAATAACCCGTTGCTCTGAGGTAATTACTTACTGCAGTTGCACTGGTAAGAGCTACTGTTGCATAGCTATTATTATCTGAAACAACATTACCTGGGTTTGTCCAGGCAGTATTACCAATACCTGTTACATTGGCTCCTGTTGTTGCATTGGTTGCTACAGTGTTTACCGCAGCACCTGAAGCACAAGCAAAAGAAGATGTTAATGAACCACTTGCTCCCTGACAAATGGTAACACCTGTTGTAGCAGGGATAGCGTTAATCGTAAGTGTTCCTGTTAAATTAGGCGTTGCACATGGGCCAGAAGTAGTTACAGTATAAGGAAAAGAACCTGAAACTGCTGCTGATGCTGCACCTGAGATCGTGAATACCCCTGCACTGTACGAACCTGTTATACCAGAAGGAAGTCCGGTAACAAATGCACCTGTTCCTGTTCCGCCAATCGCATAAGTAATGGTTGTAATGGCTGAATTGGCACACTTAGTTTGAATATTAGTTCCGGCACCTGATGTTAAACTGATCGTTGCATTTCCAACAACTGTTATCGTTCCTCCCAATGAAGTATTTACACATGGACCGGCCGTGTTAACGGTATAGCTGAACGTACCGGCAACACCTGGTGTACCACTGATCGTAAATACTTTTGTTCCTGAATTATAAGAACCTGTTACACCTGTTGGTAAGCCTGTTGCTGAAGCGCCTGTTCCGCCGCCACCTACCAGGTAAGTAATATTTGTTATGGCAGTACTGATACATTTTGTTTGTGCATCTGTACCCGCTGCTGAAGTAAATGTTAAAGTAGAGTTGTTATTAACTGTAATGGTTCCGGTTAAAGAAACCGGACAAACGCCATTTGCTGTTACTGTAAAGTTGAAAGTTCCTGTAGCAGTTGGCGTACCTGTAATGGTGAAATTTCCACCGGCATCATCACCACTGATCAAACCTGCGGGCAAAGCACCTGCAGTAATAGACATCCCTGTTGAAGAACCTCCATAAGTATAGTTTATATCTGTTATAGCATTACCTAAACAAAGGGTTTGAATATTTGTTCCCGGAGTAACCAGGCTGATCGTTGAAGCAGCAGTGACATCAATTGTTCCACCCAAAGAAGGATTTGTACAAGGGCCGGTTGTTGTAACCGTATAACTATAAGAACCGGCAACGGTTGGTGTACCACTGATCGTAAATACTTTTGTTCCGCTATTATAAGCACCGGTTACTCCAGTTGGTAACCCGGTAACAGTTGCACCGGTTCCTCCACCGCCAACAAGGTATGTTATATTTGTAATAGCTGTACCAGCACATTTTGTTTGAGCATTTGTTCCTGCCGCTGATGTGAATGAAAGGGTTGAATTGGCAGCAATTGTTTGCGCTGCGGAAGTAAATACGGTATTACCCGGACCACAACTACCGTTGTTATTACCAAACCAGCAATCACCTTCTTTAACAATATCAAATGTAAGGTTATTTGTTCCTGCAGATAATGCTGTTCCATAAACAGGGCCAATTGTTGCGTTCGATGCTGTAATGGTAAAATTATAAGTTTGCGTGGCTCCCGAAGCAAGGTTACCGGCGTCTGTACGTACATGATAGTCTGTCCAGTTTGCACCGTTTGTATTCCATTTTACACCGATATTCACATCAGGTGTGCCACCGTCTACCCAGGCAGCCGATCCAATATTTTTAACTGTTACTGATATGTTCCTTGTTTCTCCTGCACACCAGGTTGCAGAACCTGTACTCATTGAAATAAACTGGCTTGCATAAGCTAACTGTGCAACTGTTCCGTCAACATCCACCCCTCTGAAATTTCCAGCGGCTGTGCCCTGGCAATTTAAAAGATAAGAATCGGTTGATGCATTGGCGTTTGTTGCATAAATCCTGAAAGTAACTGCTGTAGTCCGATTTTGTAAAGCAGTAACCCCACTTAATGTTATAGTCCTGTTAGTGAGTGTGGTTGTGGGATTCCATGTTGATCCTGTACCAACGTTAGCAGCATAGGAATCATCACTATAACGAAAATAAGATGTAAAAGTAGAAGTATTTGTAGATCGTTGATCCCTTACCTTAATCGAGGAAATCGACATTTTATATCCGGCTGTCGGAGTAATGGTAAACTCATAATAATCATTATTACCTAGCGTTAAAGTACCACTTGTAGAAAATCCGGTTGAACTAAAACTACCAGATGCACTCGCACCTGTAAGGCCCGCTCCCCTTGTCAAGGTAGAAAAGCTAACGTTGGCAAGTGTTCCTGTTGCTGTTACAGAAGTTGTAGTTCCGGTTAGGCCACACATTTCCCATCTGCCCATGGTTCCCTGCCCAAGACTATATTGCGTAAACAATAATGTAAAGAAAAGGGTAAATAAAGTACACATACTTTTATGAGCTTTTATAAAGGCTTTAAAAGCGTGACTTTTTCTTGTTGCGGGAATGGTTTCCGGCAAGGAGGGTGTAAACGTGTTCATAATGTTAGTTTGAGGTGATAAAAGCGGTTGCATACTTTATTTTATATTCGGTGTTTACTTGTTTATTATTTTCAGAATCCTTTTATATTTC
>JANNBU010000370.1:0-3700 GCA_031385805.1 Ferruginibacter sp. | reverse complement strand
ATTGTTGGTGGTTAATTGATAGGGGTAAGTGGCGAAAAACAGTTCATAGTTCTTACCAGTTCATAGTTTATAGTTCATAGTTGGGGCCTTAAAAATTGAACTATCTTTAAAAATGGCAGTTTCAACTATGAACTATGAACTATGAACTATGAACTATGAACTATGAACTGTTTTTCGCCACTTACCCCTATCAATTAACCACCAACAATATTTTTACTACAGCAATCCGAACGGTTGCTGTATTTTTGTTTTATGCGCAAAACGCTTAATATACTTGCCAATTCACTGCGGCTCACTTTCCAGGAACTTAAGGTGAATAAAATGCGTACAGCGCTTAGCCTTACCGGTGTGGCGTTTGGAATATTCTGTATCATCATTGTACTGGCGATCGTTAATAGTTTTGAACGCAATATTCAAACAGAAGTCAAAAGCCTTGGCAGTAATACTATTTACATTGATAAATGGGATTATAGTGGAGGCCCTGATCAACCTATCTGGAAATTCAGGTCAAGGCCAAACCCAAAATACGAAGAAGCCGGGTTGGTAAAAGAACGTTCTCATTTATTGGATGATATTGCTTACCTGATGCAAACAGGTGGAACCATTTCTACCCATGATGAAGTGATACAGAATGCGACAGTGTATGGTATTACAGAAGCACAGATGACCATTCAGCCATTGAGTTTTGCTACAGGCCGTTTCTTTTCCAGCAGTGAATTCAATGCAGGCAGCACGGTTTGCCTGATTGGTTTTTCAAATGCAGAAGACCTGTTTGGCAGTACCGAAAGAGCATTGGGCAAACAAATTGATATTAAAGGAAAGAAAGTTACCATTGTAGGGGTAATAAAAAAAGAAGGCACAAATTTTATTGGATGGGATTATGATAAATGTGTGATGTTTCCATACAATTTTTGTAAACAGGTATTTACTGATGACTTTAGTAATCCTATCCTGATCGCAAAAGGTAAAGAAGGAGTTACCACAGCTGCCCTGATGGATGAGTTGAAGGGTATCATGCGACAGGTAAGGCGATTGTCTCCTACACAGGAAGATAATTTTTCACTGAATAGCGTGGAAGCTTTCAGTCAGGCACTTTCATCTTTTTTCGTAACACTAAATATTGTCGGGTCTATCATAGGCGGTATCAGCCTGATCGTTGGAATGTTCAGTATTGCTAATATCATGTTTGTAACTGTTAAAGAACGTACAAGTGTGATCGGCTTAAAGAAAGCTATTGGTGCAAAGAAAAGAAGTATTCTCTTTGAATTCTTAATGGAAGCCTCTTTACTGTGTCTGCTTGGCGGTGCTTTCGGATTATTTTTTGTCTGGATCACAACCATGATCATTACCAACCTGGCAGATTTTCCTGTTTATATTTCAGTTCCAATGCTTATTGCAACAATTATCATTTGTTTGGTTGTCGGTATCCTTGCGGGTATCATTCCTGCTTCACAGGCAGCGAAGATGGACCCGGTTGTGGCAATTCGAAGTTAAAACACCCCCTCCGCCCCCTAAAGGGGGAACCTGGTCTCTACGATTTAAAGTTTTATTTGAAATTCAAACATTTTACCAGGGACACGTAGACATAACTTATGCAAGTATTAAAAATTATATTTGCATCATGAACGAGATCAACTCCCCCTTTAGGGGGTCGGGGGGTATTGGGTTGGGCGGTGTAACTATCCTTGCCATAGAATCTTCCTGCGATGAAACTGCTGCATCTGTTTGTATAGACGGACGCATCGTTTCCAATATCATTGCCACACAAAAAATTCATGAGCAATATGGTGGTGTAGTTCCCGAATTGGCCAGCAGGGCACACATGCAAAATATTGTACCGGTTGTAGAAGCCGCTATGAAACAGGCTGGTTGTAGTATGGAAGAACTGGATGCCATTGCTTTTACACAGGCGCCGGGGCTTATTGGAGCATTGCTTGTTGGTGCACAGTTTGCAAAATCCCTGTCACTTGCATTAAATATTCCATTGATAGCAGTGCATCACATGCAGGCACATGTACTTGCGAATTTAATTGATGCTCCCAAACCTGCCTTTCCTTTTTTATGTTTAACTGTGAGTGGCGGACATACACAGATCGTAAAATGTAATTCACCCAATTATATGGAAGTGATCGGGCAAACCATTGATGATGCAGCAGGGGAGGCTTTTGATAAATCTGCCAAATTACTTGGGCTTCCTTATCCCGGCGGTCCATTGATAGATCAGTACGCAAAAACAGGAAACCCTGCAGCCTATAAATTCCCGGAACCAAAAATTGATGGTCTGGATTTTAGTTTTTCAGGATTGAAAACATCCATACTTTATTTTTTACAAAATGCCGGTAAGGCGAATGTTTATAAAGAAGAATTCCTGGCAACAGATACCGAAAGAAAAAATTTCATAGAACATAACCTGCAGGATATTTGTGCGTCTATACAAGAGCGTATTGTAAGTATATTATTGAATAAGTTAAAAAAAGCATCGGAAGAAACAGGAATAACAAATATCTGTCTGGCAGGCGGGGTTAGTGCCAACAGTGGTTTACGTGAAGGACTTCAATCATTGGGAAAAAGATCTAAGTGGAATGTATTCATTCCTGCTTTTGAATATTGTACGGATAATGCAGCCATGATCGCTATTACCGCTTACTATAAATTCCAGGATAAAGATTTTGCAACGCTGGATGTTTCACCTACTGCAAGGGCTCAATGGTAAATGGTAAATGGCATGTGGGTAGTAGGGGTTGCACAATATTCATTTTTTAATCTTTTAGATAATTGCCCAATAATTACTTTCAATTTAAAAAATTTATAATTCACCAGGATAAGTGTGCTATGAAAGTGTGTACAGATGCATGTGTATTGGGGGCATGGACAGCAAATGTGATGGAGGAGTCGGGAGTAAAGAATATTTTGGACATTGGTTGCGGAACAGGTTTATTGAGTTTAATGCTTGCACAAAAAATAAATGCAAGTATAGATGCCATTGAAATAAACCCGGATGCGGCAAGTCAGGCTACCGAAAATATTTCAGTTTCACCGTGGAATGAAAAGATCAATGTCATAAATATTTCCCTGCACAATTTTATCCCACAAAAAAAATATGATCTCATAATCTGTAATCCCCCTTTTTATGAAGATGATCTGAGATCAGGTGATGAACATAAAAATGCGGCTAAACATGATACAACACTAAAACTGGAAGAATTGGTCTTATTTGTAAAAGAACACTTAGGTGACAAAGGAATTTTGGCAGTTTTGTTGCCGTTTCAGCGGGTTAATTATTTTGAAAAAAAGGTAAATGAACACGGATTATTTATAAAGGAAAAATTATTCATAAAACAATCGCCTCAGCATAATTTCTTCCGTGCTGTTATCTTTGTTTCAAAACAAGCAGCCCAATCCCCGCATACCATTGAATTGATTATTCATGATAATGAAAGGCAATATACCACCCCATTTAAAAAATTGCTGGAAGATTATTATTTGAAATTATAAAACGGTTTAGATTGTTTAGAGGAGTTTAGAAAGTTTAGCATACATTCTTCATTTCTAAACCTTCTAAAAAAACTAAACCTTTCTAAGCCCAACTTATAGATTCGCTGTTAAACACCTGCATATTCCTTCATATACATATAATACTCTGTAAGCTCTCCCGCTTTTACGATCGTAGCATGATCAATTATTTTACTGTTACCTTCTA
>JANNBU010000355.1:0-4142 GCA_031385805.1 Ferruginibacter sp. | reverse complement strand
AAAAAAATATTTTCAAAAAAAGATGCCGTCATTGCAGTTGGAACTACTTCTTTACGAACCATTGAAACATTGTATTGGCTCGGAGTGAAGGCATCACTGGATCCCGGGGCAAAAAATTTAGAACTGCACCAATGGGATGTTTATGAAGATCCGTTGATAAATAGTAAGATCAATCTAACCGATTCATTAGAAGCACTGATAAGCTGGATGGAGAAAAGAAATATGGATCGCATTTTTACTCAAACACAATTATTAATTGCTCCCGGTTATCAATTTAGAATTGTAAAAGCTCTTGTTACAAATTTTCATCAGCCTCAATCTACTTTGCTATTATTGGTTGCGGCGGCCGTAGGTGTTGATTGGAAAATGATCTATAACTATGCATTGGAAAATGATTTTAGATTTTTGAGTTATGGGGATGGAAATTTGATTATTTTACCTAACCCCCCGACCCCCTAAAGGGGGAGTTGGCGTCGGATACTAATTATGATTAGATAAATTGGTGGTCAATTTTCAATAATAAGATTCTAATCCGTGGAGACTAAGTTCCCCCTTTAGGGGGCGGAGGGGGTTTGAGTTTACGGTTGAATAGTTACATTTGTCCCCACCGGTATATAACTAAACAAATCCTTCATCTCCGTATATTTTACAGAAACACAGCCATCTGTCCAGTTGTAAAAATTATCAATGGTCCATTCTTCTTCGGGCCTTGTAGCATGTATGGCAATACCACCACCGATCTTAGCACCCCTGGGCAATATTCCCTTCGCCTTTCTTTCATTAAAACGTTCATAGCTTTGGTCATTGGGATAATCCAGCAAAAGTTCGGGGCCCCATTTTGGGTGTATCTTCTTTATAATAACCTTAAAACTTCCATTGGGAGTTCTCTTATCCCCTTCTCTCATTTTATCAGACAGATCCTTGCTGCCAAATACGATGGGGTAAGTTGCATACCAGCCTTCATCATCATAAACTTTTAATTCGTAATCGCTCTTATCAACAATAATATAATATGGATTTTCGGGTTCAGGCTGTACGATCTTTTTTGCAGGCTTAACTTTTGAAATGATGGATTTTTTAGGCGCTTTCTTCTTTTTACCTACGGGGGCGAAAGCCATCATCATAGCCAATGAACAAAAAGCCGCAATGAGAATTAAAGGGCGAAATTTCATTTAAAAAGGTTTTGCATTATTCATCAAACGATATGCCATAGAACAATATTTTATAGACATGGTTAACATTAACAATAATTAGTGAAAATTAATTATTTTTTTGTTCCTACGATAACAATGTATGGAGAAAAATTTTTTCCGAACGTAGTAATACCTGCGTTTAGCAATTTTTTCACAAAATTCATGAGCCCGTGCCCGAAATCATTGTAGAATCCTGCGTAAAATTTACAGGTAAAACCTGCATTGTTATATAGTGAAATGTATGTGTTAAGAGATAGTATTCTTTCCGTCCAACTGCCATTTAATGGGTTGCAGGTATTGGATCCTGCTGCGGGAACGGGAAGCTTTCCCGATAAATTGTATTGCCTAACCGCTGCTTTAATATCCTGGTCATTCATTCCCCGGGTTGCTTTGGCTAATTTCTGCATTTCAATTTCTGATAACCCATTGCTGTATTTCCGGATGATCTGCTCCCTTATCATCAAAAATGGCTCCAGCGGGTTTTCCCCGAATAAGGCATGGTCGTCAGGTGTTCCTCCCTCCAGTTCATCCTTCAACTGTATCTTTTTTAACTCTCTTACTTTAAAATAATTAGCGGGGTTTGATGCTGTTGTAAGAACAGAAACGATCAGTGGATTTATTTGCTGAATAGTTTTATAAAAAAATTCCAGGTTGTATATATGTTCAATAACATCTGTACCCACAATTGCAGCCGGTATCTCATTTTTAAAATATGTTTGTACCGCACTAATATCGCCGGTAATGTACCCATCTATTTCAACATTCAACTGCACAGCCAGTTTTTCTGATGCCTGTACAAATTTTTCGTCAATGTCATTTAAAAATACTTTTTTAAAACCACAGTATTTTGCAAAGATTCCCAGCAATCCGTTCCCGGTACCAAAATCAATCAATGAAATATCTTCTTTTTTTTGGGGTGAGTGTTGCATTAACTTATTCAATACATCAGCATAAATGGCCAGGTAATACTTTTTATGCTGCAACAGGTGGGTAAGATATTTTTTGCAATACAGTTCTTCTGAAATACCATTGATCACAACAAGTTCCAGTTTTTTCTCAAAAGCACCTGTATATTCCTTAAAATTTTCTCCCGGCTCCATTAATAATGTTGATATTGAGTTGCTAATTTAATAAATATGCAGCAGCACATATAAATAAAAAACCTCTGCAACTTTAAAACAAGTTTTATTGCTACGGAGGTTATAGAGAGAGAACGTATCAGGCCATTTTAAATGACCAGGTATTTTACCAGTTGCTAAACCTGATGCCAAAATTGTAAGGTCGCATATCCAGACTGTGTTCATACATCGATTTTGGACTATATGAACCATATAGTTTGATCGACCCCAAAGCAAGTTCTGCTACATAAGAGAGTTTAAACTTTTCAAGATCGTAATCGCCTTTGTTCTTAAGCTTGCCACGCTCGGCACTTTTTTGCTTATTTCGTTGGCTATATAAATACCCGAAACTTACGCCTGCACTGAAACCAAATGTTTGTTTTTTGTACCTGGGTGTAGTTGAAAAATTCAACATAACTGGTACAGTTAAATAATCTGCAGCCAGTTTGTTTTTTGAAAACGAAATAGAATCCTTGAAAATAAAAGGGCTGTTTGTTTGCAGCCCGCCGGTATATGGCTTTACACCATCTTCATTATAATTAAGACGGGAAGTTATTCTGTACCGGTAGTTATTCAGTTCTACTCCAAGCCCGTATTTTAAATTTACATTCTTCTTTACCAGGTTGATCTTTTGCATGAATAACCAGATATTGACATTGATACTTTTACCTGTGCGTAATTTGAAATCGCTTTTGGAAAATGCCGGGTCACCTGATTTGTTCACTAAATACATACGTGGATCTGCATTTGCCGTTACATAATTTGTCTTGTCATCATAATTAGAGAACCCAACATCAACCTGCCACCAGTTGGTAGTTACTTTTTTTGAGTGCTTGCGGTTGAATTCTTCCTTGTTCATTTCGATGGAAGCTTTATTACCATCGGAGCCTTTTCCCTTTTTAATGATGATGATATTACCAATACGCAGGGTGTCGCTTTTTTTTGTTGTTGTAGTATCTGTTTGTGCCGATGCGTTCATACAAAAGAATACGGATGCTAATAAAATGTTTAGCTGTTTCATTTATGAAATTTTAATGTGATTGTTATTTGACTGCGATCTCAAAGCCGGCGATCTTTACGCCATTTCCTGTTTTAATATTTGTATTTCTTTCAATTACTCTTTTAACCCTCCTGAAAAGCCCGCCGATCTTTGACCTGGCTACGTTCTCTTCATTCATATAAAGGATCTTGCTGTTACTCCCCGGAGCCGATTCATCCAATACCGCTGTTTTTGCATAACTGTCAGGCTTAGCCGGTATTGAATTATAATCGATGATCGGGTTATCCGGTGTTGTGATCTTTTCCCTTTCTGATTTGTTTGCGATTTCAACAGGTAATTTATCAGTACTGATCGTCTCCTTGTTCTTATCTATTACGATGGAGGCAATTGTTTCGTTACTTTTTTCTTTGTTAATATTTTCCAAAGAAGTTTTTTCTGATGTGTTTTTTTCTTCTTTAACTAACTGATTGTTGGAAGTAATTTCTTTTTTACCCGACACTGCATTGCTATTAATAACAGGCGTTGTAGCTTTATTGCTTTGCTGCTCTTTTTCTTTTAAGGAAGCTATAGTTTCCGAAACGTTTGTTTGCAACGGATCAACAGCATTTTTATCAGATCCGTTATTACTGTTTATTTGTTTTTCTGTTGAAGGTTTTACCATTTTCTTTCCCGCTACATCTTTTACAGTCTCCCCTTTTTTAAGCAATGATATCGTTGTGAATATACATGCAAATAATATTGCAGCCGCAACAGCCACTCGCCAAAAACGCATGGTAATTACGCGGTCTTTTTCATGGCGGTATAAGGTCTGTTTGTTTTCAAAAAATATTT
>JANNBU010000345.1:0-39276 GCA_031385805.1 Ferruginibacter sp. | reverse complement strand
ACAGCTTATTGTGGCAACAGGAAATTGACCAGAAACAGGCAGCATTGGATAAAATGTTTAAAGACTATGATGCAGAACAGGTTATGCTTCCCGACCCGTTGAAAAAGAAAAGAGAGGATGAGTTGTACAACAAAGAAAAGGAATTGCGTGACCTGCAAAGAAAGCGTTTTGGTTTTGAAGGTGACCTGTTTAAAAAAAGGCAGGAATTGATAAAGCCAATACAGGACAAGGTTTTTAATGCAGTGCAAAAATTAGCAGTGGAAAAGCAATATGATTTCATACTTGATAAAAGTGAAGGAATTACTGTTATATTTGCCGACCCAAAATTGGATAAAAGCGAAGATGTGCTCCGAAACCTGGGTGTTAAATAAATGAGAATAGTAAAGGAACGTGCAACTTACATTCAAAAAAATTAGTCACAGTTAATCATAAAGTATAAATTAATAAACGTAAAAAAAGCAATGAAAAAATTAATCGTAGCAGGTGTAATGGTACTGGGAACTTTTTTAAATGCATCTGCACAAAACAAGATCGGTTATATCAGCCTGGATGAATTGATAGGTGTTATGCCGGAAGCAGAAAAAGCAGATGGCGAATTAAAAGAATACCAGGCATCTCTTGCCCAACAAGGACAGGATATGATGAAAGAATTGGGTGATAAAGACAGCTTGTTTGTAAAAGATTCAGCCAAACTTTCACCAAGCATGAAAGAAATAAAAAGAAATGAACTGATCGCATTGTATCAAAGGGTTCAGGGCTGGAACCAGCAGGCACAGGATATGTACCAGCAAAAAGCACAGGAAAAAATCACCCCATTGAAAGAAAAAGCAATGGCAACTATAAAAGAAGTGGCAAAAGAAAATGGCTATGCCTATGTGCTTGATGCAAACACAGTAATGGTAGGCCCTCCGGGTGATGACCTGATTGGCCTGGTAAAAAGGAAACTGGGTATAAAAGATACCCCACCTGTACAACAAAAGCAAGCGCCTAAAAAACCTTAAGCTTAAATAAATTAAAAATATTCTAAAGCCATCTGTATTAACCCGGATGGCTTTATTATTTTTGGAATATGGATATACAAAGACCTATCGGAGTTTTTGACAGTGGTTATGGCGGCCTTAGTATTTTAAAGGAAATAACGGCTGCCCTGCCTCAGTATGATTATATCTATATGGGTGATAATGCCCGTGCTCCTTACGGTACCAGAGATTTTGAAACGGTATATGAATACACGCTTCAATGTGTGAAATGGTTTTTTTTGCAGGGCTGCCCGTTGGTTGTGCTGGCCTGTAATACTGCATCGGCAAAAGCCTTGCGAACGATACAGCAGAACGACCTGCCCCGGATCGATCCGTCGAAACGTGTATTGGGTGTGATCAGGCCAACTTCTGAAGTGATCGGCGGTTATAGCAAAACGGGCCATGTAGGTGTGATGGGTACAACAGGCACTGTGCAATCTGCTTCTTATCTTATTGAGATCAAAAAATTTTACCCTGGAATAACTGTAAGCCAGGAAGCATGCCCTATCTGGGTTCCATTGGTAGAAAGTAACGAACATCAATCACCGGGTGCAGATTATTTTATAAAAAAACACATTGACCAATTATTGCAGCAAGACACAGCTATTGATACTATCCTGCTTGCCTGCACTCATTATCCATTGCTGATAGATAAAATAATGAAATATGTACCTGTAGGAGTTTCTGTTATAGCCCAGGGAGAAATCATTGCCACAAGTTTAAAGGATTATTTGAACAGGCATCCTGAAATAGAAGACAAATGCAGCAAAACCGGGGAACGGAAATTTTATACAACCGGCGATACCGGGGATTTTAATAACCATGCAAGTTTGTTTTTTTCGCAGGAGGTAGTTGCTGAAAAACTAAAGTTGTCGTAAACAACTGACATTCAGTAAAAAAAATGTCAAAATCTTTTCAAATCGTTTTATATTTTATCATTAAACCCCTACCTTTGCCGTCCTTTCACAAGCAGCGGGGATGGTGCCCGGCTGATAGAAATGAACATTAACAATATTTGTAAAAGGAAAAATATAAAACAATGCCCGGAAAAAAAAGAACCTATCAACCCCATACCCGCCGTAGAAAATCTGTACATGGATTTCGCAGGCGTATGCAGGATGCCAATGGCCGCAAAGTATTGGCAAGCCGCAGAGCAAAGGGACGTCATAAGCTTACAGTTTCTGACGAGCACGGTTCAAAAAAATAGATCACTATTCCTGCATTGAATTGTCAATGTTGGAAAAATGTATATTAGCCTTTGCATTTGCAAGGGCTTTTTTAATATTACTATTTGTCAACAACTCAACGATATTTTTTCAGGAAAGCAGATAAACTTAAAAGCAGGAAAGCAATTGATATGCTTTTTGGCAAGGGTAACAGCTTTTCCAATTTTCCTTTTAAAGTGATCTGGCTCCCCGAAAATAAAAATGAGCCATTACAAACAGCCGTAGGTGTAAGCAGCAGGAATTTTAAAAAAGCTACAGACAGGAACCGTATCAAGCGATTGATGAGGGAAGCGTGGCGTTTGCAAAAAAATAAATTGCAGGATCACCTGCAGGAACAAAATAAAAAATTATCTGTTTTTATTTTATACGTGGGTAAAGAAGTTCCCGAATATGAACTGGTATTTGAAAAGACAGGAGCCATCATCAACAGGCTCATAAAATTTACCGATGCAACAGGTTAAATACATACTTAGCTTGCCATTTATTATCCTGATAAAATTATATCAATGGATAATTTCCCCGTTGCTTGGCCCCAAGTGCAGGTTTACACCAACCTGTTCCCAATATGGTATTGAAGCATTTAAAAAATACGGTCCCATAAAAGGACTTTGGCTAACCATTAACCGGGTAAGAAAATGTCATCCGTGGGGTGGGCATGGGTATGATCCGGTTCCGTAGAATATCGAACCTACCTTTGCCAGTAGGCAGGCAAAGAACAAGGAATTTCGAATGTTGAAGTGTTTAACTCCGATCATAATTCGAAATTCCTTGTTCCTTGTTCGATATTAAAACTTTATTTACCCGCAGCCTCAAACCGCTCCGCCACCTTACTCCAATTAACCACATTCCAAAAAGCTGCCAAATAATCCGCACGCTTATTCTGGTACTTTAAATAATAAGCATGTTCCCAAACATCTGCTCCCAAAACAGGTGTGCCTTTTACTTCTGCAACATCCATCAATGGATTATCCTGGTTAGGGGTAGAGCTTACTTCTAATTTGCCATCCTTTACTATCAGCCATGCCCAGCCGCTTCCAAAACGTGTCATACCGGCCTGGTTAAATTTTTCTTTGAATGCATCCAAAGAACCAAATGCTGAATCAATTGCATCTAACAATTTTCCCGAAGGTTTACCACCTGCATTTCCTGCAAGGCTTTCCCAGAAAAAAGTATGGTTCCAATGTCCGCCACCATTGTTGCGAACTGCAGGGCTGATGCTGCCGGCATGTTTTACAAGATCTGCCAGTGATTTGGTTTCGTTATCTGTACCTGCAACGGCTTTATTTAAATTATCAACATAAGCCTGGTGATGCTTATCATGATGTATGTGCATGGTTTGCGTATCAATATGGGGTTCCAATGCTTCGTATGCATAAGGAAGGGGTGCTAATGTGAATGCCATGATATGAAATTTTTAATTTGTGAAATATATTAGATAAACAGCAAAATTAACTCCTAATTATTGAAAAGTATTTTTTTAAAACCAATGTTTCCGATTTCGAAAATATAGCTAAAGCAATCCGGCAAAAGAGGTTGAGAGACGTTTTTTCTTATTGTTGTACAATTCAATATATTTTGCTTTACTTGTTTCATTTAAAAAACTACGGTTTACAAATAGTTTTACGCTCTCTTCATTTAAGAGGAACCGGTTAATCATTCTTTTGATCCTTATTGGAGTTAAACCTATTCGCTTTCCAAACTCAAAAAAATCATCGTATGCATAAAATCCATAAGTTGAAAAGCTTGGGTGTTTATAATCATCTTCATAGAAGCCTTCTTTTAAAGCCAGGTCACTATCATCAACGTGCAGCCTTGTATTAATCAGATCATAAGCCGGCGCTAAAAACGCATCTCCGATAGCAGAACAATCTATCCGGGAAAAATTTTTCAAATGCGCATCTCCATTACTGAACAGGTAATTGAATACGGTTAATTGAAAAAATGATTCTTTGGTTGCAATCGCCGCAGGAAAATACTGATCTATCAAGCCAGCCATAGCTTCATAGCTATAATCATATTTATAATTTTTCCCTGAATTTTTTCCGGTGGCTTTAGCCAATGATGCAAAATCTTCCTTCAGGCAATGGCTGCCGTCTGGTTTTACATCAAATCGTTTAGTAATGTAAGCAGGCAAACCGTCGTTAAAAAAGATAAGCGCATTTTTTGCTACAGGTAATTTAAAAACCTGTGCAGCAATTTGCATGGTAAGCTGTTCGTTTGCCGGTACCTGGGTTACATTTAAAAGACCTGCCGGTATTGGTTTTAAAATATATTCGCCATGCTTATCTGTTAATTCTAATATTTTCCCTGATAGCCGTAAAGAATATTTTTCCTGCACACCGGAAATGGATATCCGGGTTTTATTCTCTAAAAATAATTTTTGTTGATCATCATTTTTTTGTGGAGAAGGAAAGGCAAGAATATGGCTTACTCTTTTTCCATTAAACATTTCTTTGCGGCACTTTGGCGAATAAGTTGTAAAACCTTCAGCTAAAGTTCCCGGGCAAACCTGTATGTTTAAATTAAGTTCCATTTTTCTCTTCTACTGTAATAGCGCCAATTGTTTCATGAGCGCTTGTTTTTAATAATAAACCGAAATCATCTTCTTCATCGATCTTTAAAATACGACATTGGGTTTTCCTGTTTTCTCCCTCGCTAAGCATATTATAAAAAAAAGGGAATAAATTCTTTGAACTATATAATTGCTTTGATTTGGGAAGTGTAACACTTATAGCCGGCAAATTGGTATTTGAAAAATAATTATCATCATAGGCAAAGTCATATTTTCCTTCATCTGATTCGCTGACAATTCCTGCAATTGTATTGTTATAATAAACGGTTCCCTGTCTCATCACTCATTGGTTTAAATAATATTTTCATTTCTAAACCCAGCACATCCAATATTTTATGCCATGAAAAAATACTTGTGCTGCCCTCGCCATTTTCTATAGAACGGATTGTCCGCTCGCTAATGCCAGTAAGTTCAGAAAGGTCTTTCTGACTATACCTCAACTGTTCGCGACGGAATTTTATTTTTTTCGATATTTCTGCAAATTTTTCCATAGTAACCGGCAAATTCCCGCCGTTATTACTTTATTAAGTAAAGATAATAATTTTTTTACTAAAATAGGCAAATTATTGCCTATTTGAATTAAATTTAATTTAAAAACTAATTAAATTAGTAAATAAAGGCAAAATATTGCCGAATTCGTATATTTTTTTATAACTGGGGTAAAGACCGGGGTAAAAAATTTAGTTTTAAACTTAATACTTTACCGCTTATTCTTAAAAAAATCTTTCATTAATCTGCCACATTCTTCCGCCAGGATTCCACCTGTGATGATCGTTTTCGGATGAAAAGGATTGTTGGTTCCGGTAGATCTTCTATAACCATTCTTATCATCATAAGCCCCAAAAACTATGCGCCCGATCTTACTCCAGAAAAGTGCACCACTGCACATTAAACAAGGTTCCACAGTAACATATAATGCAGCGTCAGGAAGGTATTTACTTCCCAAAGAATTATAAGCTGTTGTCAGCGCCAGTATTTCTGCATGGGCCGTACTGTCATTTAATAACTCAACCTGGTTGTGAGCCCTTGCAATAATACTGTCGTTCATAACCACAATAGCACCAACAGGAACTTCATCTTTATCAAAAGCTTTTTGTGCTTCTTTAATAGCCTGCTGCATATATTGTTCATCGCTCATAAACCTTACCTAACTTTAAAACAAATTTAAGGCAATGCCATCTGTAAATGAATTAACTGCCCTACGTAATTTCTTTGATACCAGGTCAACAACATCTTTCGAGTTCAGAAAAAAGCAATTATTAAAACTAAAAGAGGTTTTACAGCAGTATGAAAAACAAATTTACCAGGCTTTGTATAATGACCTCAAAAAAAGCCCTGAAGAATGCTGGGTAACAGAAAATGGTTTTGTAATTGCTGAAATCAACAATACAGTAAAACGGTTGGATAACTGGATGCAGCCTGAAAAAGTTGGAACCAATCTGCTCAACCTTCCTTCAAAGAGTTTTATTATGTCGGAACCATTGGGTGTTGTACTCATCATCAGCCCCTGGAATTATCCGATGCAATTACTCTTTACTCCACTCGTAGGTGCTATGGCTGCAGGAAATTGCATTGTAATGAAATCATCCGAATTTGCTCCGGCAACTTCTGCTATTATGAAACAAATGATCAATGAAACATTTGATCCAAACTATATTTTGTTCACTGAAGGTGATGGTGCGGCAGTGATACCGGAAATGATGAACAATTTTATTTTTGACCATGTTTTTTATACAGGAAGTACAGCAGTTGGAAAAATAATTTACCAGATGGCTGCCAATAACCTCGTGCCGGTTACATTGGAACTCGGTGGTAAAAGCCCTTGTGTAGTTGAATCAGATGCGGATATAAAAGTATCAGCAAGGCGTATTGCCATGACAAAATTTTCCAATGCAGGGCAAATGTGCGTAGCACCGGATTATGTTTTGGTTCATGCATCAAAAAAAGATGAACTGATCCTGGCGATCAAAAATTATTTGAAGGATTTTTTCGGAGATGATCCAAAAATAAGTGATAACTATGGTAAGATCATTAATGAAAAACAGTTTGACCGGTTGATGAAATATTTTGCTGATGGTAAAATCATTCACGGCGGTAATTCAGACAAAAGTAAATTATATATCGAACCAACACTGATAACTGATGTGAACACAGATAGTGCTATCATGAAAGAAGAAATATTCGGACCGGTATTGCCGATCCTTTCTTTTCAGGATATGAAAGAGGCCGCTGGTATTATTGCAAAGAATAAAAATCCTTTGGCATTTTATGTTTTTACTTCGAGTAAGGAAAAAGAAAAAAAATGGTTGCAGTCAGTTGCATTTGGAGGAGGTTGTGTAAACAATGCAAGCTGGCACCTCACCAACCACAACCTGCCTTTTGGCGGCAGAGGGTTTAGCGGCAACGGACATTATCATGGGAAGTACAGTTTTGATACATTCAGCCACAAAAAAGCAGTTATGAAAACACCTACCTGGTTTGATCCATCTATAAAATACGCGCCATTCAAAGGGAAATTGAAATTATTTAAATGGATCATTCGCTAGTTCCTGCCTATCATGATAAAACAGAAACACATAAAGAGAACATTCATTGCTTTAATTTTGTTGTTTATTTTATTCAGCGTTTATGTACTGGCAGTGACTAGAAACTCAAAACAGATGACAACAAAGCAAAAATTATTAAAAGCAATTTACCCGGCATTTATGTGGTGGAGAAACAGGTCGGCTGGCGGGGAAAGTATTCTTTCAAATAAAAAAGCAATACCTGTTGTTTCTTTTTATTCATTAAATGATACAACCATAACAGGAGAACTGTTCAACTTTGCTGAACTAAAAGGCACAAAAGTGTTATTGGTGAATACTGCATCAGATTGTGGTTTTACAGGTCAGTATGATGACCTTGAAAAATTATATCGCCGGTATGGCGGGAAACTGGTCATCATTGGATTTCCGGCCAATGATTTTAAAGAACAGGAAAAGGGTACTGACGAAGAGATCGCACAGTTCTGTAAACGGAATTTCGGCGTTAGTTTTCCGTTGATGAAAAAGAGCAGCGTTAAACGGAATGATCAGCAAAATGAAGTATTCAGGTGGTTAAGCGACCCGGCTAAGAACGGGTGGAATAAGCGGTGGCCTGTCTGGAATTTTTCTAAATACCTTGTTAGCGAAGATGGGAGACTGGTAAATTATTTTGGTCCAGCTGTTTCACCATTGGATAAAGCAGTGATAAAAGCAATAGAACAATAAGGAACTTTGTGCTACTTTGTGTCTTAGTGCCTTTGCGGCCCAAAAAATAGCTGCGAAGTCACAAAGGCTCTAAGAAACACAAAATAAAATTAAACTGATCATGTTCACCAAATCAGATATTGAAAAATATTTTACTGCCGAAAAATCTGAGAGTTTGTTTTTTATAATTATCGGCATTGCTGCCGTTATACTGGCAATTGTGTTTTTCTTTTTCCTGAAAACAAATTTTTATAAGGGTATTGCACTGCCTTTGTTTTTAATTGCCATTATTCAAATTACTGCAGGATATACAATTTATAAAAGAAGTGATGCTGACCGGAAAAGGAATACGTATGCTTATGACCTAAATCCGTCAGAATTAAAAAGAAAGGAGATACCAAGAATGGAAAAAGTAAATAAAAACTTTGTATTGTATCGTTGGATAGAGATCGCACTGATCATTGTTGGACTCATACTTATATTTTTATACAAGTCAAATACCGAAAGATCTTTTTTGTTTGGGATTGGGTTAGGGTTGGCAATACAGGCACTTATTGGCTTAAGCGCCGATTACTTTGCAGAAGTAAGAGCGAAGAATTATACTAAAGGATTACAAGAGTTTACTCAGAAAATTTAACTACAACGGGCATTTTTCATGGTAATTAATGATCTCAATAGGGGTGCGTTCAAACTCATAACCAGCATAATGCAGATTTATTTCATTCAATACTTCATTAATTTCTGTTTCTGTTGAAAGCGTTACTAATCTTAACCTGAAATCTTTGATACCAGGTAATCCTTTTAAATAATTAGTATAATGTCTGCGCATTTCAAATATGCCAACCTTAGGACCTTTCCATTCCAGCGATTTATGCAAATGTCTGCGGCAAACTGCTATACGTTCCTGTAATGTTGGAGATGGTAACATCGTTTGGGTTTCAATATAATGTTTTATCTCCCGGAATATCCATGGATAACCAATAGCTGCACGGCCGATCATGATACCATCTACACCATAACGGTTCTTATATTCCAATGCTTTTTGCGGACTGTCAATATCTCCATTTCCAAAGATCGGGATATGAATACGGGGGTTATTCTTCACTTTGGCGATCAGGCTCCAGTCTGCTTCTCCTTTATATAACTGGCATCTTGTACGTCCATGTATGGCCAATGCCTGCACACCTATATCCTGGAGACGTTCTGCCACTTCTTCTATATTTTTTGTACTATCGTCCCAACCCAGTCTTGTTTTTACTGTTACAGGTAGTGATGTTCCTTTAATAACAGCGTTGGTTAACCGAACCATCAGGTCAATATCTTTCAATACAGCAGCACCAGCACCTTTGCTCACTACTTTCTTTACCGGGCATCCGAAATTTATATCTACGAGGTCGGGTTTTACAGTTTCACAAATGCCTGCACTCATGCCCATGGCTTCTTCATCGCCACCAAAGATCTGTATGCCGAATGGCCTTTCTTCTTCACTGAAGTCGAGTTTTTGCCTGCTTTTCATGGCATCCCTGATCAACCCTTCGCTACTGATGAATTCACTATACATGAGATCAGCCCCATTGTCTTTACACAATGCCCTGAACGGAGGATCGCTTACATCTTCCATCGGCGCTAACAGTAGCGGAAAATCAGGTAATTGTATGTGTCCTATTTTGGGCATATCATTCTTTGTATATTGCGGCTGCAAATTTACAACAATTCAGCTTAGCGTATGCAATATAGAAGTGTAAAAGGGTTCACGGGTTTTGGCCAGTTGGGTATGCTATTCGTTTTTTTAGGGCTTGGATTCATCCTTGCGGGTGGCGTTCAACTGATTATAGGTATGCAAATGATCCCACCGGGTACAGCGTTTAGGGATATGGGTAATGCCATGCTGGAAGCCATGACAAAACCAGAAAATGTGGGTTTGGCAAGACTGGCACAGGTATCAGGTACATTTTTACTGCTCTTTATACCTGCTGTATTATTTTCCTGGATTACAAATGGGCGTAATAAATTTTGGCTTGGATTTAATCCTTATATAAATGCTTACCAGGTTTTATTAGGATTCCTGATCATTTTTGCTGCCAATATTTTAGCAGCACCACTTGCTGATCTCAGTAAGGATGTAATTGCACATTTTCCATCAGTAGATGCCATGGCTAAGAACATGGAGAAAACTTATGATGAGCAGGTTGTAATATTGAGTAATTTAAAAAGCTGGTCGGAATTTCTAATGGCTATTTTCATCATGGCTTTTTTTCCCGCATTGTTTGAAGAAGTTTTTTTCAGGGGAGCAATGCAGGGTTTGTTGGTTCGCTGGTGGAAAAAACCATTGCTTGCCATATTAGTTACATCACTTGTATTCAGCCTCATCCATTCATCTATATACCTGTTTGTAAGCAGGGCAGCTTTAGGTTTTGCACTTGGTTTGATGTATCACACAGGTAAAAATATATGGGTAAATGTTATCGCTCATTTTTTAAATAATGCAATTGCTGTTGCACAGTTATTTTATATGAGTACTACTAAACAGAAAATTGATCCCGGCAAACTTGATCCTAAAGTTGAGTGGTGGGTTGGTTTGATCGCATTGGTTGCTTTATTTTTCCTGTTCCGTTTACTTTATAAAATTTCAAAGAATAACAGAACCAAAATAGATATGCAGGAAAAATTAATTGTGGCAAAAGACAATGTCTATGATCCATTTATAACATCAGAAAATATGTAAGCTTGGCGCTCAATATTCAAACATTCAAGACAAGGGCTTTAACTGCATTGATATTTGTTATTGTAATGCTGGCGGGGTTGTTCATCAATGCATGGACTTTCATGGCATTATTCCTGGTAATTATGATTGGCTCCCTTTTTGAATTTGTAAAAATTATCAGGAAAATTGCCGATAAAGATTATGTAGTTCTTCTCCCTCTTTCAATCATTTACATTATTATGCCTTTGTTGATGATGATCGACCTGGGAATAACAATTAATAAGACAGAATCACCACTCAATTCGGTAATCGTATATTCAGCTTTACTGCCATGCGCTATCATCTTTTCTATATGGATAAATGATACCATGGCATATCTCGTAGGTTCATTTATTGGGAAAACTCCTTTCTCAAAAATATCTCCCAAAAAAACATGGGAAGGAACGATTGGGGGTGCTTTATTATGTGTGATTGTGATAGCGCTGGCAGGTTATTATATTCCTGTAGCAAAAATCATCAGTTGGCAACATTGGCTATTTATAGCTGCGATATGTGCTGTTTTTGGAACTGCCGGCGACTTGTTGGAAAGTAAATTGAAACGCATGGCAGCTATAAAAGACAGTGGCAGTTTCATGCCCGGGCATGGTGGTTTTTTAGACAGGTTTGATTCATTGTTGGTAGCCACACCGTTCGTGTGGCTTTATATCAAATTATTATTGTAACAGGGCAGGAAAATCTACTGCATGTTTGTAACTTCGCCTTTCAATTTTTTTTAATGACTATACACAGAGAAGGATATAAATCCATTGCGGTAGCTACACTTATTTTGGGAGCATTGAATCTTTTATTGTTCTGGCTGTTGGGAGCATCTTTATTATGGCTTTGCACGATAATCTTTATCATAAGTTTCATTTTTTTACTCTTGATCGTTTCCTTTTTTCGCATCCCTTCACGGAAATTAACGATCAATAATAACCAGGTAATTGCACCCGCGGATGGCAAAGTTGTTGTGATAGAAGAAACAGTGGACCCCGAATATTTTAAAGATAAAAGATTGCAGGTATCCATTTTTATGAGCCCGCTCAATGTACATGTAAATAGGAATCCTATCAGCGGTGAGGTTATTTATAATCAGTATCATAAAGGGAAATTCTTAGTTGCCTGGCATCCGAAATCATCTACAGAAAATGAACGGCATTCTGTTGTGATACGCAAAAATGATTTTGAAGTATTGGTAAAACAAATAGCCGGCGCCGTTGCAAAAAGGATCATTAATTACCTTGAAGTGGGGCAAAAAGTAGAACAGGGAGTAGAAATGGGCTTTATAAAGTTTGGGAGCAGGGTAGATCTTTTGCTACCGGTGGGTACAAAGATAAATGTAGGGTTAAATGAAGTAGTGCAGGGTGGTGTTACAGTTATTGCAACTATTTAATACTTTAACAAAACCTGTGGTTGGTTTAATGATTTTAGCTTTATTTTTATGTTGATTAATCATACAAAATTATTAAAATGAAAAAAGTATTTTTATTAGCTACAGCAGCCTTGCTTTTTGCCGGAACTTCTTTTGCTCATAACGGAAATTGTAAAAAAGGCAAGAAATGTTCAAAGGGAAAATCCTGCTGTTCAAAGTCTTCTAAATCACATTGTAAAAAAGACAAATCAAAGACAGCTAATCTCTGATTGCTTTAGAAAAGATCTTGTAACCTTCTGATAAATCAGAAGTTTTTTTTTGCCTCACCCCCAGCCCCTCTCCGAAGGAGAGGGGAGTAGGATCTTCGATCTTAAAAAATTTGATTCAATAGCACAATTGTAGTCAAATATAATATCCTTAAAAAATACTTTCCAGTTGATCGAGATGGGTAATGGTGTAAGTAGGTTTTATACCTGTAGTGGCATTGATGTGATTTACAAAAACCGTATCCATTCCTGCATTCATAGCTCCCTGTATATCTGCATCTAAATTATCTCCGATCATGATGGATTCATGTAGGTTGGCTTTTGCTTTTTGAAGGGCAAATTCAAATATTTCTTTTTTAGGTTTCAGGCTGTTGCTTCCTTCCGAAGTGATAACATGGGTAATGTATTTATCAAGGCCACTGTTCCTGATCTTGCTCCATTGCGTTTTTTCAAACCCGTTCGTGATGAGATGAATATGGTATCTTTTTTCTTTGAGATAATGAAGGATCTCCATGGTATATGGGAATACTTCTTTTTTGGTAGGTAAGATATCGAGAAACCGGGCGCTTAAGGCTTTTGAAAGCGTTTCATCTCCTATTTTAAAATCAAGCAATGTTCGCCACATGCGTTTCCATTTTAATTCATCTGCGCTGATGAGCCCTTTCTGATACCTATCCCATAAGAGCTCATTGTGGTAAATATATCTTTTATAAAAATCATCAAATACCGGGGTTACTTTTACATGAAGTTCAAATTCAATATATATATCACTAAGTGTGGTTTTTGCATTGGCATCAAAATCCCATAGCGTATGATCAAGGTCAAAAAAAAGATGTTTGTATAAAGGCATGAATGAGCCGTTTTAAAATAATGGTTGTTTAACTTTGTGTCATGCTTCGTTCCTCAGCATGACAGGATCGCCGCAAAAATAGGACTATTAATTATTAAATTTATTTTGATGAATGTAGTTATTACGGGTGCTAATAAAGGGATCGGAAAAGCAATTGCCATAAAATTTGCTTCCTGCGGATACAATCTTTTTTTATGTGCCAGGAACATTGATCAGTTGAATGAAACAGCATTGGAGATACAGACCCAATTCCCATCTGTAAAAATTAAAGTGAAATCAGTTGACCTTTCAGAAAAATCACAGGTTATTTCATTTGCCGATTGGTGCCTTCATCATGGAGTTCCGGATATCCTCGTTAATAATGCAGGAGTATATTTACCCGGGAATACAATTGATGAACCCGAAGATAACCTGGAGTTGATGATGCATACAAACCTCTACAGCGCTTATCATCTAACAAGAAAATTGGTGCCTGCCATGATCAAAAAGGGTGGCGGACATATTTTTAACATGTGTTCAATAGCTTCCTTACATGCTTATGATGGTGGTGGTGGTTACAGCATCAGCAAATTTGCCCTTAATGGATTTTCACAAAACCTGCGGCACGAACTTAAAGCAACAGGTATAAAAGTAACTGCTGTTTTTCCGGGAGCTGTATTAACAGGTTCGTGGGGTAATTTTGATAACAGCAACGGGCGCATCATGGAGTCCGATGATATTGCTGCAATGGTTTTAGCTACAAGCAATTTATCTCCGCAGGCTGTAGTGGAAGAAATTGTTGTTCGTCCGCAACTGGGAGACCTATAATACCATCTTGATTTGCAAAATAGTCCAAAGACTATGAGAAAATCTTAGATGGTATTATGCCGACAGAAAATACCTTGGCCTGTTTTACTGTTCACTTCGGCATAATTAACAGTTCCTTAAAACCTTTTAAACTTTATATGGTGGATCTGCAAAAACAGATAGTTTAAATTTGCAGTTGCTGATGCGTGAGATATATGAACCTATTTTTACAAAAAATATTGTTGCTTTTGTTTTGTTGCCTGGCTATGTTATATACCAATGCCCAGGTAAATATTTCCCAGGAAATTTCTCCTGCACAGATCAATAAGGATCAATATGCAACACTAAAGATCATTGTACAGAATAGTAATGCTATTCAACACATAACTCCTCCTTCCTTTAAAAACTTCGTTGTATTAAGCGGACCGAACCAGGAAACCGGTATGAGTTCTGTTAATGGTAATGTAACACGTTATGTAGCGCTAAGTTTTATTTTAAAACCCAGACAAACCGGTAATATCAGCATTGAAGCAGCTACAATTAATATTGCCGGAAAATTGTATAAAACCAATAGTACAAAATTATTGGTAAAAAATACAGTATCAGCTAATAGCCCGGCTAATAGTATGGCTGCAAATCCTTTTTCTAATTTTGATCCATTTGCAGAAGAAAGATCATCCACTGATTTTACTGATTATGTTTTACGAAAAGGCGAAAATGTAACAGAGAAAGCAAATAAAAATATGCAACTTAGGTTGGAGACTGATAAAACAAGTTGCTTTGTTGGCGAACCAATTGTAGCAACTTATAAATTATTTACAAGGTTAAAAAGTGAAAGCAAACTTACACAGAATCCTTCTTTCAATGGCTTTTCTGTTATTGATCTCACCAGGCCGGATATATCGGGTTATACACGGCAAAAACTGAATGGCAGGGAATACAATGTTTATATAATACGCAAAGCACAGCTTTATCCTTTGCAACCTGGCAATATTGAACTTGAAGAAGCTGAGCTTGAAAACAATATCCAGTTCATAAAAGATGATTATGCAAATCAACGTAACAATAATGGGTACGGGTTATTTGAAGATTTTGCAGATGCAACGGTTCCACCGGAAGGAATGATAAATCAAACAGTGAATTTGAAAAGTAAACCAGTTACCATTCTTGTAAAACCATTACCTGAAACAAATAAACCAACTTCATTTGCTGGTGCGGTTGGAGAGTTCTCTATAGAAGCGCAATTACAAAAAGAAAATTTTCCTGCAAATGAATCGGGTAAACTGGTTGTAAAGATCAGTGGAAACGGCAACCTTCAACTGCTTACAGCTCCTGTGTTGGAATGGCCTGCAGGCATAGAACCATACGACCCTAAAACTTCAGAGGAGCTGGATAAACTGAGTGTTCCTGTCCGCGGTAATAAAACTTTTGAATATAATTTTTCCGTAAATGCGCCTGGCAATTATATCATACCGGCTGTTCAATTCAGTTATTTTGATCCGAATACCGCCACATATAAAACTGCCATTGCAAAAGACATTCCATTCACGGTAACCAAAGCAACGGGCCCGGTTACGCTTGCATCTTTACCTTCAAATAATAAAGAAACGGTTTCGGGGATAAATAAAATTTTTAACAACCGTTGGTGGATCATTGAATTCATAGCTGTTGTTATGATGATCGGGTTGATCATTTGGTTGCGTAAAGATAAGAGGTCAGTAACATCAACAAATATAGTAGCAGCAATAAATGAAGAAGAAGTTTCAAAACTGAATACCATCATTGAAGTATCCGCGATAAACCAGCAAAACCCACTTGAAAAAACGGAGGAATGTTTATACCGGGATAATTGCACCGGTTTTTATTCATTGCTGAATACAGAACTGAAAAATTATTTGGCAAATAAACTTTCTGTTGACCCGGCAGAGATCAATACAAAAAATATTGCTGCCATCATGGATAAAAGGAATATTAGCAATGATACGGCATTACAACTGCAGCAATTGTTACAGGAAATTGAGTGGCAACTATACACGCCATTTGAAAGAAATGAAAAAATGACCGAATTCTATCACAATGCCCATGACATTATTCAACAGGTAAACACTCATGATATCAGGCATCTGTAAACTTATAGCCTACACTTCTTACAGAATGAAAATGAACCGGGTTGCGGCTGTCGGTTTCAAAATATTTTCTGAAATTCAAAATGAAATTATCAATGGTCCTGGTGGTTGGATAGACATTGTACCCCCACACAGATTGTAATATCTTTTCCCTTGTTACAACTTCATTCTTATTTTCGATTAATAATTTAAGCAACATCGTTTCCTTTTTGGTTAGGGTGATCTTTGTCCCGTCTTTACTATAACATTCAAGGGCTTTAAAATCTATTTTGTTTTTACCAAATTCATACACATCCGGCAATGGTTGTTTCGTAGAAAGCAGCTCAGCTTTTTTAATGAGCTTGTTTACCCTTAGCAACAATTCTTCCAGGTTGAATGGTTTTGTAAGATAATCATCTGCACCTTTTTTTAAACCCAGCACCCTGTCGGCACTGCTGTTCTTTGCACTTAATATTAAAATCGGGATATCCTGGTTATTCAACCTGATGGTTTCACAAACGGTTATCCCGTCAATTTCGGGTAACATGACATCGAGGATGATCATATCAAAATGTTCCTGCTGAACAAGCTTTAAAGCATTTGCCCCATCGTAAGTTCCGGTTACATCATAGTTTTCCAGTTCAAGGTTCAACTTGAGTGCTTCATGCAGGTTCTCTTCATCTTCAACTAATAATATTGAAAATTTTCTTTCGGCCATAATAAAAATTTAAACCTCTTTTAATTCAAGTACAAATATGCTCCCTTTTACCGAATTGTCTTTAATTGATATTTTGCCCTTGTGTGTTGAAACAATTTTATGTGTAAGATACAAACCAAGCCCGGTACCTTTTGCACGTTTGGTGGCTTCATTACCGAGGCGATAAAATTTTTCAAATATTTTTTTCTTTTCTCCGGGTTCAATACCCGGGCCCTCATCTTTTACGTGTATTTCAATATTGGGTGTGTTTCGTAAAACGGACACTGATACTGTACTTTCTTTGGGAGAATATTTTATGGCATTATCTACCAGGTTATTCATGGCCATCTGTAACAGGAGAATATCACCGTTTATAAACAGGTCATTTTCAACCTGTGACTGAATAATTCTTTGAGGAAAACGGATCCTGAAGTCATTTATACAGGTTTGTATCAGTTCACTGATATTTATCTCTTCACTGGCGGCCCGGTAACCGCCAGCCTCAATCTGTGATGAGATAAGCATATTATTACACAGGTTGTTGAGCCTGTTTGTTTCCTGCAATGTATTATTTATAAGCCGTTGTTGCTGTGCTTCATCGAGCTTTCTTAATTGCAGGGTTTCCAGGTTAAGTTTTGAAACTGCAATGGGTGTTTTTAATTCATGTGTGATGGCTATCATGAAATTTTGCTGTTGTGTGCTCAGTTTTAGTTCCCGGTTTACAACCCTGTAAACAAATATGGCTCCTGCAACGATCAATAAAAAAAATATAGATCCTTCACCAATATACTGGGCAGTTTTTCTTTTTTTTTCTGCTTCTATCTTTGAGTATTGTACCTGGTAACCAATATCGTCTTTCTTAAGTTGATGGATTTTTAAAACTTCCATTTGCTCATTTTGCCGGCTCAGTGCAATAAACCACCATACCAGGGCAGCAATAATATACAGGAGCAAAACCCAGTATATTAAAAAGATAATTTGTATTTTTTTTGGTTTAGGCATCCGGCCGTTTAAAGGTTTAAGTCGTTTAAATAGTTTAAGTCGTTCGATATTTAAGTACAACCCTTAAACGTCTTAAACCTTTAAACGATTTAAACGAAATGCTTAGTTCCGTTTATCCAATCCCCAGGATAATTTGTTACGTAGTGTTTGTAAGAAATTATTTTCATTCAGGCGTATAAGGTTAATGCCAAAATTTTCTTTTTTCACTGCCAGTTGAATTTCTTTTGTTACGATCTCACGCCTGCTGTCCATGGTACATAAAAACCCATCGGTGCGTCCTTCTACTTCAAATGATACAATGGTATTATCCGGAACAATGATGGGCCTGATATTCAGGTTATGCGGTGCAACCGGCGTTATTACAAAACTGGCGCTATCAGGAAAAACAACCGGGCCGTTGCAACTAAGCGAATAACCCGTAGAACCTGTTGGTGTAGCAACGATCAATCCATCCGCCCAATAAGTATTTAAAAATTCACCATTCAGGTAAGTGTGAATTTTTATCATGGGCGAAGTATCTTTTTTGTGCAGTGAAAATTCATTGAGTGCATAAGGGGTTTCTCCGAAGAGTGGAATATTTGCATCCAGGTGAATAAGGGTTCTTTTATCGAGCACATATTTCCGGTTTGCCAGTGCATCAAATGCGGTATGCAATTCTTCTTTACCGATATTGGCCAGGAAACCAAGCCTTCCATAATTTACACCCAAAATGGGAATACCTGAATCTTTTACAAGTGTAACGGTATCGAGTAATGTCCCATCGCCACCAAGACTTATCATACAATCTATATTTGCATCCATGTCTTCGCCCGAACTGAATGTAGAATATTTCCCCTCAATATTTATTGCTGAATAAAACTGGTTAAAAAAATCCTGGAAAAAAACAGGCTCAGCACCGTGGCTTACCAGTTCACTTATTAGCAGCCCGATATCCTGTATCTGGTTGTTTTCTATTCCACGACTGTATATTGCTATTTTCATAATATTGATCTGACTAGATTCCGGTTATTTAAAATCCGACTCTGGCATGTAAAAATATACCGTTTTCACCTAATTGATTAAAACTGTATTCAAGATTTATATTCGCATCATACAATGAAAGGATATCAACACCAAATCCACCTGTATAAAGGAACCTGTTGTTCAATCTTGTGTTAAAATCTTTCTTTATATAACTGTAACCGGCATCTGCATAAGTTTTGGCAAAAAACGCAAATGGGATTCTTGGTACAGCCTTTATATTAAATGGCACATTTATATGAAAAGCAAATAATTTTTTCTTCAGCGTATATTTTGCCACTGCAGCCGCTACTCCATCTATTACATAATACTCCAATCCTCTCAGGTAAAAATCTGAATAACCTATCGAACGCCTGTTAATATAAGCCTGCTCAAACGGTAAAATTATTTTTGTATAAAACTGAACGACATTATACCATTTTTTTGGATAAGGGAAGTATTTACTATAAACTCCTGAAAGTGAAAGCATATTTATTCCGCCGGTTAACCCTAACCCTCTTTTTAATGCTGTAAATCCATAGACCTTTCCTTTAAGCGGGTAATTTACATTATCAGTATTTGAATATACAAATGAATATGACAGGTCTGTAATTCCTGCATACGATTTACTGCTGTTAAAATAATCGGGATTGAATACTGGATCTAAAATGCGGTATTTAAGATTTGTGTAAGTATAGGAAAGTGTAAAAACATGTCGTTTAAAAAATCCTTTGCGGAACTGGTATGAAAGACTTGCAAATAAACTGTTTCTTACAAACCCGGGCCTTTTAAAATTAACCACTTTGTTATTAGTGGTTGTTTTGAATGCAAATTCCCGGTTTTCTGTATAGCCACCCGAAACCCTGAAACCTTCTGTTAGTTTTGCATTACTATAAGGGGCGCTGTAACTGAAAGAAATATTCCTGCTATAACCATTCAGAAGGAATATACGTAGCTGGTCGCCCCGGCCACTAAAATTATAATGGGCAAATTTTACACCGTAAACCACCCGGTTAAAATCCGCGTTAAAGGTTTTCCACCAATCATTAAAATTCCTGTCTATCAGTTGAAACTGTGGAGTGGGATATACATACCATTTCTCCACCACTTTTACATTTACTGCTAATTCATGTGCAGAAATAATTACAGGGGTTACTTCTACCTCAGAAAATAAATTGATATTGTAAACCTGGTAACGGGTTTGCTCAAGTGTATCAAGTAACCGTGAAATGATCAATGAATCACCTTCTTTGAAAGGTATCTCACGCTGTATGATATAGTTTTTCGTTTTTTTATTACCAATAATATGAATAGTCGTAACCTTCAGTTTTACAGTTGAATCTGACTTCGTCATTTTTGATACCTCCTCAAAAAAACCGGGAACGGAAGCCGGTTTTTGTGCAACAGATGAGTGAATGAAAAAAAAGGCAAAGCAGGCAGGAAGAATAAATTTAAATTTTGTCATACCGCACTGCTTTGCTTCAGATATTTTTTTTTAAAAAAACCATTTCGTATTAATTAGTACCAGCAGTCAGTGATAACAAGATCATATATCAAGATAATGCATGAAATGACGGTAATTGTTGTCAATTTCATTTTCAAAATTCTCAATCCCGAATTGAAAATTCACATGATAATCATAACGCTCAAATGTTGACACTACTGTTGCTATCTCCCTTTTATTGATATGTAATGTTATGGTAAGTATCCCTGATTCGGGGTGTACAGTTGTATTTAAGTGCAGGATCGTACAGTCATTACTTTCTACGATACGGCTTATTTCGGAAATAGAAAATTGAGATCTTTCTATTTCCAAAACAATGATACCGCCGATCTCATTGGCACCGGAAAAATTTCCAAGGGTCTTTAACAGGTCTGTAGTGGTTATTACTCCTTTAAAATCATTTTCCTGGTTTATAACAGGTACCACATTTGTGTCAAACTGTATGCTGCAACTTACAGCGATCAGGAAATGTGCTGTATCATAAACTGCTGCTTGTGTAAAATGTTGTTGTAAAAATTCGATGGTTGTCTTTTGTTCTTCAGCATCCAGCAGGTCTTCTTCACTGATCAATCCTAAAAATTTATTTTCAGATACAACGGGCAAATGTGTTACTTTAAAATCACTTATCAGCTGCAATGCTTTGCTAACTGAGTCCTGTGGCTGCAGCCGGGGTATATTATTATTGATCAGGTTTGCGGTTAACATATTCAATGTTTAGTATTGGAATTTATTATGGATACAATAAAGTACAGACACGATAAAACTTTAAACCGCTGCCGCAGGCGATCTTAATTTTGTGAGAAAGCCGTCTAAAATTTTATTGAATTCATCCGGAACTTCCATCATAGGTGCATGACCACACTTATCAATAAAATGTAATTCACTGTTTGGGATCAGCCTGTGAAATTCTTTTCCCACAAATGGTGGTGTAATGGTATCATTATTACCCCAGATCAAACAGGTTGGTTGTTTTACCTGGCTGATCTCTTCTCCAAGGTTATTGCGGATAGCGCTTTTTGCAAGGGCTATTATTTTTATAACTTTTAAGCGGTTGTTGGTAATTTCAAACACTTCATTTACCAATTCTTCTGTTGCCATGGCCGGATCATAGAATGTAAGCGCAGTTTTATTGCGGATGTATTCTTTATCTCCCCGTTTTGGATAAGTATCACCCATACCATTTTCAAACAAACCGGAGCTACCGGATAAGATGAGCGACTTTATACGGTCGGGATTTTTCAATATATATATCAACGCTACATGACCACCCAAAGAATTTCCCATTAAATGAATATCCTTGTAGCCCCGTTGCTCAACAAACCTGTTCACGAATTTCTGCAACCCCCCAACGGATGTATGAAGCAGGTCAAGATCAAGTAAAGGAAGTATAGGCACCACTACTTTATGTGTATTACGGAAATACCCGATCAGGTCATTAAAATTGCTAAGGGCGCCAAATAAGCCATGCAATAACATGAGTGTTTCACCCTCACCTTCTTCTATGAATTTAAATTTCCCGTCTTGTTTTATTTCGTAGCTCATGCTGATATTAACGTGTGAATTTTGTAATGCTATACCCAAGGGTATTGGCTAACGCTCTAAAATTACATTAAAGTAAGATAATGACTCAAATTAATGCTATATTTTATTGGAAACAGCATCAAAAAAATGTTGTAACTGGCTAAACATATCCTTAAAAAAGGGTATAATAATGCCCAGTTTATCAATAATGCCCGGGCCCAATGGCTTTATGAATGAATAACATCGGGATGCTGTAATGGTATCGTTTTTTATTAAATGTAACTGTACCGCATAGAATAGGAAAATACTCAGCACAATACTGTATAATAATACATAGAAAATAATTCCACCGATCCTGTTTACCCACCCAAGCATGACCAGTTCAACTGATTTTTGCAACATTTTAGCTCCCAGGTTTACAAGCAATACTACAATTAAAAATACCAATACAAAGGAAATTACCGGGAGCCATTTTGCCGAAACATTGGTACTTGCAGATAGCTTTGCCGCAACTATGGCCGACAATTTTAATGCAGCTGCAAGTCCCCCAATAAATGCTATAATGGAAAACAGCGCTATTATCAACCCCTTTTGATAGCCTTTGATGCAAGCAAGGATCATGAGGAGTAAAAAAAATGCATCAATTGCCATAACTGTCTTTTTGAAAAATTACTGCAGCAATTCCTTTACAATAGCACTAATTGTTTTTCCATCGGCTTTTCCTGCAAGTTGTTTGGATGCAACTCCCATAACCTTACCCATATCAGCCGCTGTGACGGCTCCTGTATCAACAATTATTTTACCAACAGCTTCTTTTATTTCTGCTTCTGTCATTTGCTTTGGTAAGAATTTTTCAATGACTGCCATTTCTTCTCTTTCTTTTGAAGCAAGATCTTCTCTTCCCTGTTTATCAAATATTTCTAAGGAATCCCGGCGCTGCTTCATCATCTTCTGTAAAAATTTTTGTTCAGTTGCTTCATCAATTTCACCGCCGGCACCCGGTTCTGTTTTAGCTTTGATGATCTCTGCTTTGATAGCCCGGAGGCTACGCAATACTGCTTCGTTTTTTGATTTCATGGCTTCTTTCATTTCGGCCATGATTTGTTGTTCTAATGCCATTGTGTTATACTTTAAAGTTTGTGATTTAGCTGCAAGCTATAAGCTGTTAGCTATTAGTAAAAATACAAAGATCAAAATTTTGAGAATGCTTGTTAATAGCTAACGGCTAAAAGCTAACAGCCTTCCTATTGCTCCTTAGCTAATTCTACCCTGAATTTTTCAATAAACCCTTTTGCAAATACCTTCATCTCTTCTGACAAGGCTTCCTGGTTTGTTGCCCTTTTAAATGTATCGGCCATGGTTGCAAGCATCTGGTAAAAAAAATCGCCCATTTCATCAACCATCATGTCTTTTGTCCAAAGGTCTATTCGTAGTGCCGATTTATCTCCTGCATCCCAAAAAGCCAGGCACATGGCTTTTGCCTTTTGTTTCATTTCTGCACTGCTGTCACTTGCCTCCCAAAGTATTTGCTGGGGTATCTTATTCTGATCAAGCATCACATCAATTGTTATCGTCGATTTCTGCATAAAAACATCCGTCTTTTTTTGAGTTGCAAAGTTAAGTGTTTATTGGTCTACAGGTTCCTGTAATACCTGCCATAAATTAGCTGCAGTATTATCCCACGAGTAAATTGATCCTACTAATTTCCCGATATTTCCGAGGTCATTTCTCAGGTTCTCATTTTTATAGAGCAGCATCATTTTTTCTGCTATGTTCTTCTCATCAATTTTTGCGTACAAAGCTGCATCATTGTATAAACTTTTACAGAATTCATTACTGGTAGTTATCAATGGTATATTGTTCTTAATGGCTAATAATCCTTCTCCTTCCATGATCTCCATTGCAGGTAGATAAATTGCTGCATAAGCTGCTACAGTGATCTCAATAAGCAATTGCTCATTTTCCTGGAATATTATTTTTACCTCATCCCGGTATTTATAGGTTGAAAGATCCTTAACCCTATTTTCCTTTTGTGCCGGTGATAATACCAGCAGCAATTGCATGTTTGAAAGCTGTCGTTTTTTAAAAGCCGAAAATGCTTTTAGCAGGATGGTGGTATTTGCAACAGAAGCATTTGTAAGATAACACACAAAAAATTCTTTTCCTTCCGAATATTTATTCCTGGTATCCTGCATTTTATCATATCCAATATTATGAACAGCTTCCGGCAGGCCATAACCTATAACATGTATTTTATCTTTTGCAGCAGTAAAGTATCCTGCCAATGCAATACTGGTAGCATGATTTGGTACAGCTATACAAGCAGCTTTTGCAATAAACTTTTTAAAATATTTTTTTAAATACCATGTATCGCTCCGGGAAAACAGGTTTTGCTTTTGTAAAAAGGAAAGGTCCTTTAAAAAAAGACATTGCTTCACAGTTGTACGGATGCTGCTGTTGATGCCGTTGCTGATAAAAATACCTGCATGGTATTTATTGAGCAAGGCAGGTATTTTAAAATTATACCAGTAATGCCCCAGCAACCTGTTCTTTATTTGTGGCGAAAGTAAAACAGCGGTTATATTTTTTTGCGTGATGAGTAAAGGGCTGAATGGTTTATCAAAAATGAAAATAAAATGATGCCCGGGATATTTTTCTGCCAGGATGGTACAACAGCGATAGTTGAAATTTTTGGAAGGATCATCGTTGGTACCGGAAAAACTGATGTGAACGGCAATGGTCATTGTGTATTTATTTCAGCACTTTTACTTTTACAGTTTCAATCCGGGTATCGCTTACACTCAAAATATCAAATTCGTAATTGCCAACAATGATGCGTTCTTTTTGTTTGGGGATAGCTTCATGGTTTTGAATAATGTAACCTGATAATGTTTCTGCTCCTTCATCACCACTAAAATGAAGATCATATTTTTCTGCGATCAGGTCAAGTTCCATCCTTCCACTAAAAATATATTCATTGCTGGCGATCTGCTTGTCAACAAATTCTTCGGCAACATCATATTCATCTTCTATTTCCCCAAAGATCTCTTCCAGTATATCTTCCATGGTAACAATACCGGCCGTTCCGCCAAATTCATCAATTACCCATGCAATACTTTTTCTTTCCTTACTGAATTTATTCATGAGATCGGTTGCACTCATGCTTTCGGGAACGGTTGGGATGGGGTGTAGAACTTCTCTTAAAGAAGCCGGTTGTTTGAACATGTCAAGCTGGTGAACATATCCAACGATCGTATCAATATTGTTTTCAAATACTACCAGCTTGCTGAGTTTTGTTTCTATAAAACGCTCTTTTACTTTTTCAACACTTGTATTGCAGTCAATACTTTCAATTTCTTTCCGCGGTATCAGGCATTCACGCAGTTTTACTTCGCTTAGTGATAAAGCATTTTCAAATAATTCTTTATTCAGTTCCGAGCTTTCTTCTTCATCATGATTTTTTGTTTGCTGGATAAAATGTTCCAGATCAACTTTACTGAAAGCTTCTTTCTTATCGTTCAGTTTTACATTAAAAACATATTGCAACATCCATTCGGCAATGTTTACAAAAAATGCTGCCAATGCAGATAGTAACCAGTAAAAAAAACGGGAGAGATAACTGATGAAATCTGAACTTAAAATACTGTTGTTCCTCGCCCGGAAATATGCCTTACTCAGGAATTCAACAAATAAGATAATGGCGGTAGATAAAACCGTTTCAACCAATAGTTTTATATATTTTACATAAGCAGCCGAAGCAGCCGGCAGTCTGGTTTCGATCCATTTCCAGATGGGAAAAAGCATATCACCCACCAACAGGCCGTAAATAACCATTACAATATTAACAGCAACCAATATGGTGCCTATGAACCTGGTTGGCTTATCGGCAAAATAACCCCAGGTCCGGCCACTTGCCGTACCTTGTTTCCTGTTTAATTCAATGGATAGTTTATTGCCTGAAACGAAAGCAATTTCAATTCCGGAAAAAAATCCAATCAGCATTAATGAAGCAAAAATGGCAAGTAGTGCGATCCAATCCATGGTATAAAAATAAGAAAAACGGCTAAAACAGGTTTTTTATTAAGCAGGGATCAGTTTTTAAGAAATTTATCTACGAGACCGGCAGCATCTGCACAGGCCCTTTCAAGATTGTCATTTACAACACTTTCATTAAAATGTTCTTTAAAAGAAAGTTCATAAGAGGCTTTACTAACACGGGCGGCGAGTGATTCTGCTGTTTCCGTACCCCGGCTTTCCAGGCGGTTCTTTAATTCATTTACGGAAGGTGGTTCTACAAAAATGCTGAGGGTATTTTCTGGATATTGTTGTTGGATGTGAATAGCGCCTTTTACATCAATATCAAGTACCGGAACCTTATCGCGGTTCCATATTCTTTTCAATTCAGATTTTAAAGTGCCATAATATTTCCCTTCATAAACCATTTCCCATTCAGCAAAATCCTTGTTTTGTATCTTTTGTTTGAAATCTTCCAGGGTAATAAAATAATAATCCACCCCATCTTTTTCATTGCCCCTTGCATGGCGTGTGGCGGCAGAAACAGAAAACTCCAGCACCGGGAAAACTTTCATCAGGTGCCTGGTAATAGAAGTTTTGCCCGCTCCCGATGGTGCGGTAATAATTAATATTTTCTGGTGGATGGAATTCATAAGCAAAGAAATAATAAATTAGGCAAAAGCTGAATTAAATTATTTAAGAACGTTTCTGGTAAACCGTTTCTTGTTTCTCGTCTCTCGTTATTTTCAAATTGAAGTTTTTTTCTTTTTCGGATGAAGTTTAAATCGAATAAACCAACGAGAAACGTTTAACGAGAAACAAGAGACGAGAAACGGTCTTAACGAGAAACAAGAGACGAGAAACGGGGTACTAATCAATCCTTTTAATATCCGCTCCCAAGTTTCTCAACCGCTCATCTATCAACTGATAACCACGATCGATCTGTTCTATATTTTGTATGGTACTTTTACCTTGTGCACTCAGTGCAGCGATCAGCAATGCAACGCCGGCACGTATATCCGGGCTGCTCATCGTTATGCCACGTAACTGTTGTTCTCTTTCCAAACCGATCACTACGGCACGATGCGGATCGCATAAAATAATTTGCGCACCCATTTCAATTAATTTATCTACAAAGAACAAGCGGCTTTCAAACATTTTCTGGTGAATGAGTACGCTTCCATTTGCCTGTATGGCCGTAACAATGATGATGCTGAGCAGATCGGGGGTAAAGCCGGGCCACGGGTGATCGTATATACTGAGTATGGCACCGTCTAAGTATTTGGTTACGGTATAATTTTCCTGTGCAGGAATATGTATGTCATCACCAATAAAATTCATTTTGATACCGAGCTGCTGAAACTTTTCAGGGATCATACCCAGTGCAGCAATGCCTGCATTTTTAATAGTGATATCACTTTGCGTCATTGCGGCAAGGCCAATGAAACTGCCTACTTCGATCATGTCGGGCAACATTTTGTGAGTGGTGCCAGATAATTTTTCCACTCCATGAATGATGAGCATGTTGCTGGAGATACCTTCTATTTTTGCACCCATGCGTACCAGCATTTTACAAAGTTGCTGAATATAAGGCTCGCATGCAGCATTGTAAATAGTAGTAGTACCATTTGCCAATACTGCGGCCATTAAAATATTTGCGGTACCGGTTACGCTTGGCTCATCAAGCAAAATATATGTTCCTTTCAGTTCCGATGCTTCTAATTTAAAAAAACCTGTGTGCTCATCATAATTAAAGGATGCGCCTAATTTTTCAAAACCAATGATATGCGTATCCAACCTGCGCCTGCCGATCTTGTCACCGCCCGGTTTTGGTAAGTATGCTTTTTTAAATCTTGCAAGCAATGGCCCGGCGAGCATTACGGATCCCCTTAGCCGCCCGCTTTTTTTATGATATGATTCACTTTGTAAATATTCTACATTCACATCATCTGCTTTAAAGCTACAGGTATGCCTGTCGATGCGGTTGATCTTTACATTCATTTCCTGCAATAACTCTATAAGCAGGTTTACATCAATGATGTCAGGAATATTGTTGATCACAACTTCATCGGAAGTAAGCAGTACGGCACTGATGATCTGCAATGCTTCATTCTTTGCACCCTGTGGTGTAATTTCTCCTGAAAGTTTTTTTACTCCTCTTACTTCAAATATGCTCATTCCTTATTTAATATTTCAACAAACGTAAATAAAAAACCTGATGCTTTGATAACACCAGGTTTTTAATATTTATTAAGATCACTTTATTAATATCGCTTTTTAAAATTGCGGTTGTTGTTATTCCTGTTATCACGTCCACCGCCACTACCGCCTCTGTTGTCACGTCCGCCATCCCTGCTTCCTCCGGAACCTCCGCGGTTATCCCTGGCACCATAGTTTTTGCGGTATTGATTGCGTCCGCCACCATAATCATCTCTTTCCTGTTCGGTTCTGTGTTTTACAAACGGGCGGTTATTGAATTCAAGTTCACCTTTGGTTATGCTGCTCAGTTCGCTCTGGATGGAATCATCATGTACCAGTTCTTTGTGCCAGTTACTGTAAGTAAGTTTCATGTAATAGGCAATGGCATTGGCGAAGCCCTGTTTTTTCTCAGGGTTTTCTTCTTTCAAAGCTTTGTCTATAACTACCTCAATATTTTTCCCCAGGTGATTGAATTTGGGATATTTTTTGGGATACTTCAACCTTTCGGGCCTTGCTTTCAAAGTTTCCCTGGTAGGTATAGGATAAGGGCTTTCTACATCCAATGTAAAATCGCTTATCAGGAAAAGATGGTCCCATAATTTATGGCGGAAATCTTCAACATTCTTAAGGTGGGGATTTAGAAATCCCATCAACTCAATAACAGCATAAGCATTACGCTGTCTTTCTTCTTTATCTTTGATAGTCAACAGGTATTCCACCATTTTTTGAATATGTCTGCCATATTCTCTCATGATTAAATGATTGCGGGTGGTGTTGTACTCCATGTTTTCAACATCTAGCATATATACAAATGTATGTAGTTAATTAATAAGAAACAAGCTGATAAAGCATTTAACGGCTATGAAACCTCCGGCAGTATATAAATGCTGTTAAAACTCCAATACTGTCTGCGGCCCAATCAACCAGGTCGAATGAACGGGTGGGGATATAAAACCCCTGGATGTATTCTGTAGTCAATCCCCAGATAAAGGCTGATAAACAGATGCGGATGAAATAATGCCGTTTTTGTTGCCTGAACAGGGAAGATTGTGCTACCGGCAACAGGAATAAAAAGGTTAGCAGGGCAAACATGAGAGAATGTACCCACTTATCCAAAAACGCTATTTCCATCCACTCATGCTCGGTTGGCAAACTTTCTCCGGGAAGTATGACTAAGATGAGCACTGCAATAAAAAATGCAATGGCAGGTGCAAATTTTTTTAATCCAATATCGCCTAAGGAAGAAGGACGAAGGTTTTTTTCCATAATAAAATGTGAAGAGGTACGCTGCAGTTACCTGCTTATCCTACCAATGCTGTATAAGCTTCGGCAGACATCAGTTTTTCAATATCGTCCGGGTTATCTACAGTCATTTTTATCATCCAACCATCGCCGTAAGGATCACTGTTTACCAGTTCGGGTTTTGCATCAAGCAAAGGATTGATCTCGGCAACCGTACCGGAAGCAGGTAAAAAAAGGTCGCTCACTGTTTTTACGGCTTCCACTGTTCCAAAAATTTCTTCAGCTGATAATTTTTTTCCTTTGGTATTAATGTCAACATAAACAATATCTCCCAACTCATGTTGTGCAAAATCAGTTATACCAATTGTTGCTGTATTGCCATCTAATAAAACCCATTCATGATCTTTTGTGTACCTGAGATTGGCTGGATAATTCATCTAAAAATATTTTTGATTGATTTAAAAAATGATGCTGCAATTTACCGAATTTTTTTATTGTTTTACAAACCAATAAACTACTTCACTATCTCAATAGACATCCTGATATCACCCATGGGCCTGTTGCTCCCGTCTTTTTGAACATTGGTAATTTTGCCTATAACTTCCATTCCACTTTCAACTTCACCGAATACAGTATAGTCCTGGTCAAGGAATGGCACACCACCAACTGTTTTATACATATTTCTTTGCTCTGCTGTGTATTTTATTCCCTTACCCATTTCAAGGTTGTTTAATTCTGCATCGGAATACTTTTTTCCATCTACGAGATAAAATTGGCAGGCGCTGCTTGCTTTTTGCGGGTTGCCATCTCTTGCTGCTGCCAGTGCTCCCTTTTTATGGATCAGCGATCTTTTAAATTCCGCAGGGATACGTTGCATATCACCACCGCCATTTCCCAGCATCTCACCGGCAACAGCATGCTTGCTCAACGGATCTCCGCCCTGGATCATAAATTCTGCAATTACCCTGTGAAACATCAGGCTGTCGTAAAAACCTTCTTTAACCAGCTTCAAAAAATTATCGCGGTGTAATGGAGTGGAATCATACAATTTTACGATCAATATGCCCGAATCGGTAGTGATCTTTACACGAACAGCATTATCTTTTGTTACAACCGCCACAGGTTTTACTGCTATGGGCTTTACCGCTACAGCTCTTTTTACTGTAGATTTAGTTTTTGTAACGGTTTTTTTTGCCTGTGCAAAACCATTGTTAACTGAAAGCAATGAACATACGATTGCGATTGAAAAAATGAGCGTGATTTTTTTAAACATATTAATTTTTATTTGAGATTCTGAATATAAAAAATGAAATTTATTTTTTGGCAAAACTAATGAGAATCATTGTATCCTGCATTAAAAATCCAGGTTATTAAAATAAAGCAACACGTGATCCTTTAAAAAATTCTCCTGTTCTATCATGTCTAATTCCGGCAATGCCTTTGCCTGCGTAAAATGTGGCCAGCCCTCCTCATCCTTACCATCAAAAATATAGTAACCGCTGGCCGAAAGGATGGTACAGACTGCAATATGCATCAGGTCCTGTTTTTGTTCTTTGCTGAATTCCTGTGGGCCCTGGCCAAGTTCCTGCACGCCGATCAATAATAAGACCCCGTTCATGTCGGGTTTTATATCGAAGCGTTCTTTTAGCTTTATGCGAAGCTTCAACCACCGTACCTGCAGGTCTTCTTCCGTGTGTTGCATGCCGCAAATGTAGGGAATAAGCTTTTGAGGTTTATATTTGCCATCTTAAATGAATTAAAAATTTTGCCAAACAGATGTTACAGATAAATTATATAAGACAAAATGCCGCACAGGTTAAAGAAAGATTGGCGGTAAGAAATTTCAATAATATTGGCCTGGTGGATGAATTGCTGCAATTGGATGAATCATTGCGCCAGCAAAAAGCGGAAACAGAAAATTTACAAGCAACTCTCAATTCAACGTCCAAAGAAATAGGAATGCTGATGGCTAAAGGCGATAAAGAAACTGCCGAACAAAAAAAGCAGCAGGTAGCATCTTTAAAAAATGAATTGAGTGAAAAGAACGGGATACTTGCATCACTGGAAGAAAATTTTACCGGTAAAATACTGTTGTTGCCAAATCTTCCGCATGAATCTGTACCTGCGGGCAAAACCCCGGAAGAAAATGTTATGGTGAGGGAAGGCGGAACAAAACCAACGCTGCCTGCAAATGTCCAACCGCATTGGGAACTCATCAAACAGTATGACCTGATAGATTTCGAGACCGGTGCAAAACTTACCGGTAGCGGATTTCCGTTGTATAAAGGAAAGGGAGCCAAATTGCAACGTTCCCTGATACAATATTTCCTGGACTATAATACGGAAGCCGGTTATACAGAATATTTACCGCCATTGATGGTAAACGAAACCACTGCTTACGGTACGGGCCAGTTGCCGGATAAGGAAGGGCAAATGTATCACATAACTGCCGACGGGTTTTACCTGATACCAACGGCTGAAGTGCCTGTTACCAATATCTACAACAATGAAATTGTAAAAGAAGCAGACCTGCCCATAAAGATGACAGCTTATACGCCCTGCTTCAGAAGAGAAGCGGGTAGTTTTGGCGCTGATGTACGTGGGTTGAACCGCGTTCACCAGTTTGATAAGGTAGAGATCATCCAGCTGGTTCACCCGCAACATAGTTATGCAGTGCTCGAAGAAATGGTTTTACACATTGAACGACTCCTGCAGTTCCTGGAATTGCCCTATCGTATTTTGCGGCTATGCGGCGGCGATATGGGATTCACTTCTGCACTTACGTATGATTTTGAAGTGTACAGTGCTGCACAGCAAAAATGGCTGGAAGTAAGTTCTGTAAGTAATTTTGAAACCTTCCAGACAAATCGCATGAAGATCAGGTATAAGCCTGCCTCGTCGGCAGACAGGGATGAGCATGGCAAAACACAATTATTACATTCATTGAATGGATCTTCACTGGCGCTGCCACGTATTGTTGCTGCATTGCTTGAGAATAACCAGGCTGCAGATGGCATTCATTTGCCGAAAGTGCTGCATGGTTATTTTGGTGCTGCGAAGATTGAATGATACTTTGGCAAAGTTCGAAATTTTGCCAAAGTATCATTCATGAATGCATTGCTTTTATCTTCCTATTCATTATATAAAACCAGGCGGGTGGTATCATTGCCAATATCATACTTCCCGGGTATCCCGTTGGCAATTGCGGTGCATCTTCATGGTGCTGTAGTATTTGATATTTACGGCTGGCAATATAATGATGATCGCTGTGCCGGCTTAATTCAAAAAGCATGATCCTGCCCAAAGAATGATTGCTGTTCCAGCTATGATGCGGCATCGCTCTTTCGTATTTTCCTGTTTCAATTAATTTTCTTTGTAAGCCATAATGTTCAATATAATTAACCGTTTCCAGCAAAGCAATGCCAATGGCTGCTGCGGCAACGAAATACAGGCAGGTCATCCATCCAAAGAAAAAATAAATGATACCCAATAATGCTATTTGAATGATATGGGCCTGTATCATTTCATTTTTCAGGCTGAAAGGATTAATATTTCTTTTAACACAATCATTGTTTGCAATTTTCCAGGCAGAGAGGTATGAAAAAATAATGGTGCGGAAATAAAAAGTATAAACAGGTTCATTGTATCGTGCCGAGCTGGGATCTTCAGGCGTTGCTACATTCTTATGATGGCCTTTGTTGTGTTCAATAAAAAAATGAATGTAAAGGGATGTTGCCAGTAATGCTTTTGCTAAAAATTGTTCATATTTATTTATCCGGTGGCCAAGTTCATGTGCCACATTGATGCCAAAAGTTCCGCATAATAATCCCATGCTGAATATCCGCCCGGTGATCTCCCACCATGTTAATCCCGGTTGGGCCATTGATCGTAAAAAATAAAACAGGATACCGTATTGACAGATCACAATGATGTAAAGCATGTAATCGTACCAACTGTTATGTTTGGCGAGTTCTTCTTCTGCAGCTTCCATATTGCTGTTATCGGGCTGCATAAAAAGTTCAATGAATGGCAATAATATCCAGGCATAGATCATGGGCAACCAGGTAAACCATCCCTGTGATGAAAAAGCAACCAGCGCCAACAGGTAAATACTGATTGGTGATAGATATTTAAATACCCTGATCGTCATCGGGTTTATTTTTTAATAAACTGTTTTGTTTTTCTTTCACCATCATTTGTATAAATGCTAATGGTATAGATACCGGCAGCGAGTTTGCTGAAATTCATATTGATATTCGTGAACCCGGAAATTACAGATTGATCCATTGACTGCACAATTTTCCCCGAAACATCTGATACCTTAATGTTTATTATTTGTTTTTCAGCAGAAGTAATATTCAATAATGCAGTACCATTGGTAACCGGGTTTGGCAACAGGTTCACAATTTCAAAACCTGTTTTCTTATTTAGTAATGCGATCACGGTACTATAAGAAATTTTACCATCCACATCCGTCATTTTAATGCGGTAATAGTTTATGCCTGCTGCAGGATTGTTATCTGTAAAATCAAATGGTTGCAGGCAGCGGGTATTGCTGGCTGTTATGCTTGTCAGGCTGGTATATTTTCTGCCGTCTGTACTTCTTTCAACATCAAATATTGCCTGCAAACTCGTACAAGCTGCTTTCCAGCTAAGAAAGTGATTGCCCGACTGAATAGATCCTTTGAAATATTCTATTGAAATGGGAACAATAATAATGCTGACAATATAAGAAGTAGCCGTATTGGTAATTACGGGCAAATTAAAATCAAAATAAATGGAAGCGCTGTTTTTAATGGAATCACCGACCACAAGGGTTGGGATCGTTTTTATTTTGAAAGCAATGAATCCATGACTTAAAGGTTCATTTATATTTGAATCCGGCAGGTTGATGTTTTCAAAAATGAATTCTAATTTATTGTTGTTGGTTTGTCTTAAAACAAATGAATGGCTTGTCTTGGTTACTTCAAAACTGTTCCAGTTAAATTTATTTGTTAGTAAATCTTTGATCACCACATTAAATGCAGTATCTGTTCCTGTATTCTGGAAGCGGACAAGGTAGTGTACATAATCTCCAACATCGGTAACAAGGATACCAGCGCCTTCGAGGCAACTCTTGTCATTGGGATCAAATGAACCCAGTATTACCTGTCGCGTGATAAAACCATTATCTCCGGGTGTTCCATCTCCAGCCAACGGAGTAATATTGGCAGTTAAATTCAACGTGTCATTTATATTATTAGAGGGAGGTGGTAACAAGTTGAATTTAATATCGATCGTACGTGATTCAAACGGAGCCAGGTTGGAATATGTCCAGGTTAATAAATTAGTGCTTTGGGTTGCAGCAACAGGATTTGCATTCATCAGGTTTACCCTGGCGTCATCAAAGATCAATTCCACATTGCCCGATAAAGTTGTTGTGCCTTTATTTTTATAGACAAGCTGGTACGAGGCATCAAAACCCGGCCTTGCAACAGATAATGCGATAACAGAAATTTCCAGGTCGGGATGAACGCCATTCGGAGCAAAACAAAAATCAGCTGCCTGCACATTACCACCTGCCGTTGCAAAATTTATAGAAGCAGAAGCCGGCGTAATGGTAAAATAAGGATTGGCTGTTTGTGGGGTTATGGTATAATTGCCTGCATTTGTATAAAATGAATAAACACCCAATGAATTGGATGAAGTATATCCTATATTGGTTCCGTCATTGATCTTTACAATTAATTCTGGTATTACCGGATCACTTGCATCACAGCCGTTATTATTGTTATCGATTCTTACTGTGCCGTTGATGGTATTGTATGACCCGCCGGGTGTAAAGCTGCAATATGGATTTATATTTACGTTCAGCATATTATTTTGAATAAAATGATTTTGAACAAAACTCATTTCCGCTTCATCGGCACAAACATATTGTAAGGTTGGATTGTCCCATGCACTAAAGGCGGCAAAAGTTCCCGGACCATTCTTGACGTTCAATGATGTAAGTTGATTTAAACGACAATCCAGGTAAGCCAAATTAGGGCAACCACTTACATTCAGGCTGGTAAGCACGTTCTGCTGGCAAAGTAAATGTGTAAGACCGGTAACTCCTGTTAGATTAATAGTTGATATTTGGTTATTGCTGCATAAAAGCTGTTGAAACTGGTTACATGTACTGAGATCCAAACTGGCGATTTGATTATTCTGGCAATCCAGGTAAAATAAAGCAGTGCATCCACTCACATTTACGTTCGTAAGCATGTTACCGGTACAAGTAACATGTGTTAGAGACGAAAGCCCCGATACATTTAAACTTGTTAATTGATTATTACGACAGGTTATTTGTTGAATAAGAGTGCAGCTGCTTGGATTTAAAGAAGTTAATGGGTTTCCATCGCATGTAAGAAATAATAGGTTAGGAACTCCGCTAAGATCAAGACTTGTTAGTTGATTGTTATTGACATTACCCATCATGTTTGAACAATTCAACACATTCAACCCCGCACAATTATTCAAGTTCAAAGAAGATAAGAGATTATTATAGCAATAAAGTGAATATAGATTGGAAAGAGCACTTACGTCCAGTGAAGTAAGATTATTATTGGGACAATAAAGATGAGTAAGATTAGTGAAATAAGCTATTCCCGTTAGGTCAGATATATTTTCAGATTCAATATTTAAACTCGTTGTTGCCGCCGCTTCAGTTATTTGTATTTCACCATCAAAATTTAAGTCAATTACGGGGCTATAATTCAGCAATGCATTTTTAAAATTCGGATCGGGAATATTTACAATCTGTGCCTTAGCATTCAATCCAATCAACACAAACAAAAAGGGTAGAATCTTTTTCATATTTTCAAATTTGAGCAGATAATATAATACGGATATGACTGTAAGATCAAAGCGATCATAAATTTACTCAATTTTTTCAGAAATGCATAGTTTGGTACCCGCTGAAAGTATCGCAAATGCAGTCTGCATATAGAAAATTCACAATAACATCATACCGCCTGCCGGAATACCGTGTTGAAAATGTTCGTTAAACGTTCCTTGTATTTTACAGTCTTAACCTGGTTCTTCGCTAAATTTATTGTATGGTAATTTCCAATCGTTTAAAAAATCAACAACTTCTTTGGCGGGCAGCCTTTGGCCCCATGGCAGAACAAGCCGCATCATTAGATAGCATTTCACAAAAAGATCTGTGGCAACTATTATTAAAAACATCTTCCAAACAACCTGCTAAGATAGAAGTGGCGCAAACTCCTGCCAATGAATTTTACAAAGAGATGAAAGATGTATCTGATATGCAGAAAACATTGGGCGATCCCGAAAAGAGAAGGAAGCTTAGAGAACAATCCAGAGATGATCTGAAGAATCTCAACATCCGCTGGCTCGATGAAATGATCAACAGCGAAGCACAACTGCGTGAAAAGATGAGCCTGTTCTGGCATGGCCATTTTGCCTGCAGAGTAATAAATATTTATTTTCAACAGAACATGCTTCATATCATACGCACAAATGCACTGGGCAATTTTGGAGAAATGTTGAAAGCTGTGAGCAAGTCGCCATCCATGTTACAATTCTTAAATAACCAGCAGAACAAAAAATCACATCCCAATGAAAATTTTGCCCGTGAAGTAATGGAATTATTTACCATGGGTCGGGGTAATTATACAGAGAATGATGTAAAAGAAGCTGCCCGGGCTTTTACAGGATGGGGATTTAATTTCAAGGGTGAGTTTGTATTTAGAAAACAACTGCATGATGATGGCAGTAAAACATTTCTGGGCAAAACGGGAAATTTTACAGGAGATGATATCCTGAATATTTTATTGGAAAAACAGCAAACAGCAAACTATATCACGAAAAAAATATACCGCTATTTCGTAAATGAATCCCGATGGCTATCGGGAGATGAAGAAAAACTTCAGTGGCTCAGCAAACAATTTTACAACAACAACTATGATATAGCAAAACTGCTGGAAGATATTTTTACTGCTGATTGGTTTTACGATAAAAAAAATATCGGCACAAAAATTAAATCACCCATTGAATTGCTTGCTGGAATAAGAAGGTTGTTGCCACTTCAGTTAGACAATGACAATGCCCAGTTATTATTTCAAAGAGTGTTGGGACAAATATTGTTTTATCCGCCAAATGTAGCAGGCTGGCCGGGAGGAAAGAGTTGGATCGACAGCAGCACACTGATGGTACGCCTGCAGATACCACAGGTATTAACTGCAAAAGAATCCATCAGCATCAGGCCCAAAACAGATGATGATGTGAACATGGGACAAATGATGGAGGAACAGGTGCGTATAAAAAAGAACAAAGCTTATGCAGACAGGGGCGGAACTGCTTCCATAGACTGGACAATGGTTACAAAGATATTTGAAAGCATTAAAAAGGAAGACCTGTCAAAAAAAATTGCTGATACGGTTTTGCAAACGGGAAGCAGAATACCTGCAACTGTACTTGATAAATATATAAATGCAGATAGCAGGGAAAATTTTATTAAGAGTGCGATCGTGAATTTAATGAGTACACCGGAATACCAGTTATGTTAATTAATAATTAATAATTAATAATTAAAAATTCATTATGCTCGTGATTTATTAATTCAATTTGGAGCATTCAACATTGGTTTATGATAATTAGACGCAAGGAATTCATACAACTCGGCTCATTGGCAACGGCCTCACTGATGCTTCCTAAATTTTTAAAAGCATTTGAGAAGCCGGTGATGGTACCGCCGGGAAATAAAGTGGTAGTGGTGATCCAATTCAGCGGCGGTAATGATGGGTTGAATACCGTTATTCCAATTACCAATGATATTTATTACAAAGAACGCCCGAAGATCAGCATTGAAAAAAATAAATCGGTTATTCTAACGGACGAAGTTGGGTTAAACCCTGCGCTTGAAAGTTTCAAAGGATTGTATGATGATGGTAGCCTGGCAATACTGAACAGTGTTGGTTACCCAAACCCTGACCGATCACATTTTCGCAGCATGGATATTTGGCAAAGTGCCAGTGACAGCAATGAGTATGTAAGTACGGGCTGGCTTGGCCGTTACCTTGATGCACAGTGTAAGGGTTGCGATAAATCTACACAGGCCCTGGAAATTGATGATGTGCTCAGCCTTGCATTAAAAGGCAATGAACGTTCGGGCCTGGCTTTCAAAGATCCACGGAGATTATACAGCAGCAGCAATGAAAAGTATTATAAAGACATCAATGCATCACACCAGGCAACGGAAGAAACGGTTGATTATTTATACAAAACAATGAGTGAAACACTGAGCAGTGCCGATTATATATTTCAGCAGAGCAAACTGCATCCTTCATCAGCAACTTATCCAAACACTGAATTAGGAAAAAACCTGAAAACCATTTCATCACTTATTCAATCTGATATCAATACCAAAGTATATTATGTATCGCTTGGAAGTTTTGATACGCATGTAAACCAGGAGGCACAACAAAAAAGATTGTTCACTGAATTGAATGATGCTGTAAAAGCATTTACCGGCGACCTTAAAAAGAACAACCGTTTTCAGGATGTATTAATGATGACCTTTTCCGAGTTTGGCAGAAGGGTATCACAGAATGGCAGCAATGGCACCGATCATGGCACGGCAAACAATATGTTCTTTATCAGTGGCGGGTTAAAAGAAAAAGGAATGTTGAATGCATTGCCCGATCTTTCAGACCTGAATGAAGGAGACCTGAAACATAAAGTGGATTTCAAGAATGTGTATGCAACGGTGCTGAATAAATGGTTGGGTACAGATGATAAAGTGATTCTGGGAAAACAGTACCGGCATCTGAATTTTGTATAATTTTTATAAACAGATGAATATTGAATGTAAAATATTAAATGTAAAAAGGTTGCCTTATTATTGATCGAAAATTATACTATACTTCAAAGCCTGCCTTCACTTCATA
>JANNBU010000328.1:0-14950 GCA_031385805.1 Ferruginibacter sp. | reverse complement strand
TATCTCAAAGAAAGCCTGGCCCTATTGTTTTACAAAAAGGATTAGCTAAGTTCTACCATATGTATGAAGGATGGCGTATGTATCAAATGTTCTCAAAAAATGTGTCCACACAGTAGTCCTTCGGAGAGGGCTGGGGTGAGGCGTATTAAAACACAAAAGAAACTTTCTCATCCGGGTTATTAAGTTTTGAACTTTTTCGATTTCCATTTACTGTTACATGTATCAACCCCATCTGCTCTTTCTTGTATTCGTATAAGATTTTATCTGTGATGGAAATATTTTTAAATGCATTCACATTATCCACCTGGTAATAACTATAAATACCTTCTTCAATTTGCTCATAGCCTATAAAACGCATTGTCGCATTTTTACCTTCAAGGCTAATGCTTAGGTGTTTCTGCACATAATCATTCACTAATTTATTCATGGCTTCTTTTCCCCTGGGATCCAGCAGGTCAACACGAACATTATAGGCCATTCGCAATGTTTTTTCAAAATCATCGGTGAATATCTTACAACTTACTTCCAGTGTTTTATCTTTTGGATTGTGTTCAATTTCTATAACACTTACATACAATGGATGCATGGGGGATGAACCCGCAAACAAGCCCAGTGAAGCAACCAAAAACCATTTATATAATATTGGCACCATTTAGCTAAGATATTTTCAATTCAGGTTCAGTTTACAGATATTTGAGCAGCAAACATAAGATAAAGCACCAAGGCCACCTGCTGTTATGAATGATTTTACATTTTATTTTGATTTGGGCTGGCAGCATATCATCAGTTGGGATGCGCTGGACCATATCCTTTTTATCGTAGCATTGGCAGCCATTTATCTTATGCAGAACTGGAAACAGGTACTGGTCTTGATAACGGCTTTTACGATCGGGCACTCACTTACACTGGCATTAAGTGTGTACGACCTCGTAAGGGTGAACAGTAACCTGGTTGAGTTTTTAATACCGGTTACCATCATCGTAACGGCCATTTTTAATTTGTTGCAAAAAAATTATGACCCGGTTTCGCTGAGGCTGAATTATTTTTTGGCTCTTTTCTTTGGATTGATACATGGGCTTGGATTTGCAAACAGCATCCGTTTCATGCTGGCAAAAGATCAAAGCATTGCCATACCATTGCTTGGTTTTAATATCGGTTTAGAGATTGGGCAGATCGTGGTGGTTAGTTTAATTTTAACAGCAGCATTTCTGTTAATGAATAAAGCAGGCGTTCAGCGTAAATGGTGGGTTTGGTCGTTATCGGCGGCCGCATTATTATCTGCTGCTTATATGGCTTTTATGAGATGGCCGGGTTGAAAGGAAAAATCAATGGTAACATTCTAAAATAAATTAAAATACCTTCGATAGTCAGTAACAATTCTAAAATATCAACATGAAAAAAGTATTTGCTTTCACACTATTATTTGCGTTTGTAATTTGTGGCTATGCACAGGATATAAAAAATAATCCCGGCAGCAACCACGGTAACCGGTTTGAACAACTTGGAACCATTTTACCTACGCCCAATGAATATCGTACTGCAAGTGGTGCACCCGGTCCAAAATACTGGCAACAACGTTGTGATTATGATATTGTTTGCGAACTGGATGAACCGAACCGCCGGTTAAATGGAAAAGAAACCCTTACCTATTACAACAATTCGCCTGATAATTTAACCTACCTGTGTATACAGCTTGATGAGAACCAGCATAGTTCTGTAAATAACTCAGGTTACCAGGGAAGTAATTTCATGCAAAAGAACCTTAGTGAAGATGATATTGCCCGTTTTGGCGGAAAAAAAGATAAGGAGTATGGCGATAACATCACTAAAATTACTGATGCTACCGGCAAGGCTTTGAAGTACACGATCAACAAAACAATGATGAGGGTTGAACTTCCATTCACTTTAAAACCCGGGCAACAATTCATTTTTAAAATAGACTGGAATTATAATATCATTGAAAGAACCAAATATGGTGGCCGTGGTGGTTATGAAAATTTCGCCGAAGATGGCAATGATCTTTACACCATGACCCAGTGGTTTCCCCGCTTATGTGTATACAGCGATTTCCAGGGATGGCAGAACCACCAGTTTGTAGGATCGGGTGAGTTTGCACTTGTTTTTGGAAATTATAAAGTAGCTATGACCGTACCTGCAGACCATGTGGTTATGTCAACCGGCCAGGGACAAAATTACCAGCAGGTTCTTTCCGCCAAAGAGTTTGCCCGCTGGCAAACTGCTCAGAATGCCAAAGATGTAACAGAGATCGTAACATTAGATGAAGCAAAGGCAAAAGAAAAACAGAAATCCACGCAAAAGAAAACCTGGATATTCAAAGCAGATATGGTAAGGGATTTTGCCTGGGGCAGCAGCCGTAAATTTATCTGGGATGCGATGCCCGCTTATGTAGAAGGTAAAAAAGTAATGTGCATGAGTGCTTACGGAAAAGAAGCGTATGCCCTCTACCGCAAGTACAGCACAAAAACTGTTGCTCACACTATTAAGAGTTATTCAAAATTCACCATCCCATATCCATACCCTGTTGCACAAAGCCTGGAAGCTGCTAACGGCATGGAATACCCCATGATCTGTTTCAACTTTGGCCGTTGCGAAAAAGATGCCGCCGGTAATTACAGTAATAACAGTACGTACAGCGAAGGAACTAAAAACGGAATGCTGGGTGTGGTGATACATGAAGTGGGCCATAACTTTTTCCCCATGATTATCAACAGCGATGAAAGGCAATGGACCTGGATGGATGAAGGATTGAATTCATTTGTAGAATACCTTACCGAAGAATTATTTGATAACAAATTTCCTGTTTCAAAAGGCCCGGCGTATAAGATCATAGATTATATGAAACTGCCGAAAGATCAACTGGAGCCCATCATGACAAACAGTGAGAATATCATCCAGTTTGGACCGAATGCCTACAGCAAACCGGCTACGGGTTTAAATATCCTTCGTGAAACAATCATGGGCAGGGAACTCTTTGATTATGCATTCAAAGAATATGCAAGGAGATGGGCATTCAAACATCCAACCCCTGCAGACCTTTTTCGTACCATGGAAGATGCCAGCGGCGAAGACCTGGATTGGTATTGGAGGGGCTGGTTCTATGGAACTGAGCCTTGTGATATTTCGTTGGATACGGTAAAATGGGCTAACCTCAGCACTGAACTAACTACATCGCCTAATAGCCAGGAACGTACTGTTACACAAACTGTAGCCAAACCGATACAGAATAGTTTTGATGATATATCCAAGATCAGGAACAGGGAAGACAAGAACATCGTCTTTGAAACCGATGCAGATCTGTCGCTCCGTGATTTTTACTGGAGGTACGACCGTGGGCTTGCCAAAGTTGATACTGCTGCTACAACAGTAACCATCCCGGCATCAACAACAGAAGTATTGACTCCTGAACAGAAAACGCAGATCGCAGGAGTAAAGAACCTGTATGAACTTACTTTCAGCAATGTAGGTGGCCTGGTAATGCCGATCATTATAGAATGGACATTTAAGGACGGCAGCAAACAGGTAGATCGTATACCAGTTTACGTATGGCGCAGGAACGAAAATAAGGTTACCAAAACCTTCTTAAAAGATAAGGAAGTAGCCTCCATAAAACTGGACCCGATGAGGGAAACAGCCGATATAAATGAGAAGAATAATAGCTGGCCCAATTTTACAGAACCCAGTAAGTTTCAACTGTTTAAATCGAGGGGAAATGCCCCGAGAGGTGCAGGTGGCAATAATGCAAACCCGATGCAAAAAGAAATAAAATAATACTTTAATATATAACTAAAAAAGTTGGATAAGGAATTATCCAACTTTTTTTATTAAATGCAACCAATATATAAGAATCTTTGTCTATTTTTATGTACTGAGAAATAAACAGGTTCCATGCCTGTAGTCTTTTTTCAGCGATCCAATCCCCACCAATATCACTATCTCTTTAAAAGTACATCTGTACAGGTATGTATATTTTCTAGTGTAACTATTCCATAATATCCTCATCAATCATTTTTGTTTACTCACAAACCGAATTATTATGAAAAAAATTTCACTATTTAATGCCAGGGTTATCCCGTTTATGATGTTCCTGGTTTCTTTTCTTGTTTTTAACCTGATCTCTGAAAAGATATCTGCACAGATTTATTGTCCGAGTGAACTTGTTATCTGGTCTGAAGATTTTGGTACCGGTACCGTTGCTACAAGCGAACCTAATGTGGTAAACCTGAATTTCCAGGCAACCGGCCCTTTGACAGGTGATGGAACTTATCGCAGTATCAATTGGACTGACCAGAATACCAACTGGCATAAATTCGAGGATCATACCCCGGGTGATGTAAATGGCAAAATGCTTGTCATTAATGGAAAGACTGAAAGATTTTACAGGAAGGGAGTAACAAGAACACTTGGATACCCCGCTGGTTTCTACTCGGTGAGTTTTTTCTTTATGAATGTTCAAATACCAGGTACTTGTTCGCCTACTCCTATACTACCAGCTATTACGATCAGAGCCGAATACAGGGATGAAAATAACAACTGGATCCCATTGATAAATTCTCCCGTAACAACAGCTCCGCTTCCGCAAACTGCCACTCCAATATGGGTACAAGCCGGTGGCGTATTCACTTTACCAACAACCGGTACATTTGTAGTAAAAAGGATGAGGTTCTTTTTATCTGACGGCACTGTGAATGGTTGTGGTAATGATTTTGCTATTGATGACCTGAAACTGGCAACCTGCCCAACCGGTGGTCCGGCACCTGTTGAGTTCTTAGGCGTTACAGCACGCCAGAAAGGAACGGGTGTAGCTATCGACTGGTCAACTGCTTCAGAAATAAATAATAAATATTTTGATATAGAAAGAAGTACCGATGGCGGTATCAGCTGGTCGGTTGTAACAACAACGCCAAGCAAAGGAAATGGCGGCAGTACAAAAAATTATGCCGGTTATGATCCAAGGCCTGTTCCGGGTGTAAATTATTACAGGATCAAACAGGTTGATTTTGATGGCACTTCAAAATATTCGGTTACGGTTACATTTAAATTAAATATCGTTCAAACAGATGTTTCTGTTTTAGCAAATCCATTTAATACAAATATTACAGTTGATTTCCTGAGTACAAAAAACCAGGTTGTAAACAACCGTTTATTTGATATGGCGGGCAGACAGGTACTTTCAACACAATTAAATATTTCCAAGGGCAGTACCAGGAAGATAATTGAAGGAGTAAGTAGTTTAAACAGGGGTATTTATATCCTGCATATTGTTGATGAAAATGGCGTAATTATTTACAATGATAAACTGATCAAACAATAATTGATCGTTGAATTATAAAAAAAGCATTGGCAAAGTTTAAAACTTTGCCAATGCTTTTTTATTACAATCCTGTCCTGCCATCACGCAGTGCTTTTTTCTTTCCTTTATTCTTCCGTTCCCATTCAAGCATTTCGGCAGTTTTGTCAATTTTCTTAGGTTTGTCGCTACTTGTTACTTCTTTTTTTGCTGCCTCGGGTAAAACCAGGTTATTCCTGGCCCATTGCTCTGTTCTTAATAGCCTGCCCGAACCTGGTTCATAATATTTCCATTCTCCATCCTTTACACTATAGGGTTCGGCTTTTACAATTTTATAATCAATGATCTCGCCGCTTCCTGTGCCATAAACAGCAATCGTATCATAAGGTGCATCGGGGTTATAACCTTTCCAGTTTTCTTCTCTTACCAGGTCGCCGAGATAAGTAAAATATTGTTGCAAGCCGTCTTTGCCACCCAAAATAAAATGTTCAACTCCAATCAGATCGCCCTGGAGGCTGTACCTGCGCCAGTAACCATGTTTAACTCCCTTCTTATAAACCCCTTCTTCTACATAGCCCGGTTCTCCCCTTATCTCGGGAATTTCTACAACCCATTTTCCCAGTTTTTGCCCTTCCCTGTTAACAGCATTGATGGTATCACCCTTTGCATTTAATTTATATTCCTTGTACTGGGAAAAACTGTTGCTTATAAAAATCACCTGCATGATCAGGGGCATTATCAAGGCCCGAAATTTTAAAACTTTCATATTTTAAACATGGATTTTAGTTATACTTTTTAATAAACTATTTTTTAAACCAAAAATTGTATTCAAATTTACAGGAATACTGATTTCAATAAATGTTAATTATCCACTCACGATGAAGGATTATAAAAAATATTATACCATTGATGCCCCACCGGAAGATGTGTACAATGCTTTGACCAATGAAGCTACCATCAGGCTATGGAGCGGTGAGGAAGCAGTTATGCCTTTGGTGCCGGGTGTCGAATTTTCGCTTTGGGATGGAAGTATTGTGGGAAAGAATCTGGAATTTATCCCCGGGAAAAAGATCGTACAGGAATGGTATTTTGGTGAACAGGATGAACCTTCAATCGTTACCATTATCTTACATGCAGCAAAAGCAGGAACTTCTGCCGAACTAAGGCATACCAATATCCCTGATGCTGATTTTGACAATATCACTGAAGGATGGAATGAAAACTATTTTGGATCACTGATCGATTTTTATGTCGAATGATCATAGGGTGCTTTTTTAATCTCCAGCATGCTTCAATGAAAAAAAACAATAAATTTTATAAAGGGATATGTTTACCGGTAAATATTTACCGGGTGATAAAATACATTGCTGTACAGAAAAAATTCCTGCAACAAAATGTTCATCCTGTCCTGCAAAATGCCTTTTCAAAAAATGATGGTTCGCTTGATCAACGTGATGTTGAAAAAATAAATCGCTATTACGGTCTGGCTGTACCGGCTATCCTTGGAGAAGCTTTCTGTGCATTGAGGGGAAGCAATATGACATTGCCCGAAAGACAGGCAAGTACCAGCCAGGGCGCCATGACAGGTTTATTTGATGATTTTTTTGATAAGGATTATTTATCGGATGATGCTATTGAAAAACTGATAGATCCTGAGAACGGATTAGCAGCAAAAAGATCGAACCAGCTATTATTTGACCTGTTCTATAAAAATGCATTGCAACATGTACCCGATAAAAAACGAATGCAGGGAACTCTCAGAGAAGTTTATAAAGCACAGGTTGAAAGCAAAAAACAAAAAAATGCCATTACAAAAGAAGAATTGACAGACTTAACATTTTTTAAGGGTGGAAGTTCTGTGATCTTTTATCGCAGTGCATTTTCTCCCGCAGCCTCTGCTGAAGAATTAAAATTATTATACAACCTGGGAGGATTGATGCAACTTTCCAATGATATTTTTGACGTGTACAAAGACCGGGAAGCTGGCATCAAAACATTGTTGACAGAAACAAAAAACATACAAGATATTCGTGCGTTCTTCCAATCAGACCTGCATGAATATTATCAACATGCGTTTGAACTTGGTTTTCCACAAAAAAATGTACGCAAATTTTTAAACATCATTTCCATTGGAATTTTCAGCCGCTGTTTTGTATGCCTGCGGCAGTTGGAAGAAAATGAACAATTAACCGGGAATAAATTTGCTGTTCACAAGTATTCAAGAAAACAACTGATCTGTGATATGGATAAAAAAACAAACATGCTTCGTTCTGCATGGAGCCATATTAATGATATTCCTTAGAACCCGACATGATGAGCAGGTATTTGTCAAAATATTGATTTGGAAATGTGCTAATTTGGAAATAAGACTCTGATTGTTTGAAGTTTCTTCCATTTCCAAATTTTCAAGCAATATTATTTATAAAGCAGGAAGGTTGACAGGTTGGAAGAGATGCTGGATACTGGATGCTGGATAGATCAAAATAAAAATCCCTTTTCTAATTCGAAAAGGGATCAGTTAAAAAAGTAAAAAGCATTTCAACTTTTACATTTAATATTTTACATTTACTTGATCTCCATTTTCAACTGGCTTTTATCATCCATAAATAATTCCAGTTCGTCGCCAACAACACATTCACCTACTCCGGCCGGGGTGCCAGTAAATATCAGGTCGCCGATATTCAATGAAAAGTAATTGGATATATGGGCGATGATCGTATCAAAACTAAATATCATATTCCCCGAATTACCGCTTTGCATGAGTTCTTCATTTTTCTTTAATGAAAAACTGATATTTTTCATGTTCATGCCGGGTGTTGTATCGATGAATTTACCAACTGCAGCAGAATTGTCAAAGGCTTTGGCTTTTTCCCATGGTAAACCCTTCTTTTTACATTCATCCTGTATATCCCTTGCAGTGAAATCTATACCCACAGTTATACCATTGAAATAATTAGCCGCATGCCTTTCCTGTATATATTTTCCATTTTTGCAAACCCTTAAAACGAGTTCGGCTTCGTAATGAAGTTCATTGGTAAATTCCGGGTAATAAAAAGGGGTATGTGCCTGTAATAAGGCACTTTTGGGTTTCATAAATACTACTGGCTCATCGGGTAAATCGTTGCCAAGTTCCTTGGCGTGATCCGCATAATTTCGTCCAATACATATAATCTTCATGGCAACGTAAGTTTTTAAAATAGGTTTAGGTTCGAACAACGAAAATAAAGAAAAACACATTAAAAAAACAATATACGTTTTATTTATTCTGTTGGGGTATAACTAAGGTTATTTACCCGGCTCATTGTCATCTCTAAGCCAGTGCTGGCAAAGCTTTCAATTATCTCTACTGATTTTTGAATTTTATAGTTCACCACAGGGATTTCTTCTTTTTGCCACTTACCCAGTACAAAATCTGATTGCATTCCTTTGGGAAATTTGTTCCCGATACCAAATCTCAGCTTCGGATAGGCATCGGTACCCAATATATTCTGAATATCTTTCAGCCCATTATGCCCGGCATCACTTCCACTACCTCTCAAACGAAGCTTATCCAATGGTAAAGCAAGATCATCCACGATCGTGAGTGTATGATCCAATGCAACCTTCTCTTTATCCAACCAAAATTTAAAAGCCCGGCCACTGAGGTTCATAAATGTAGTCGGACAAATGCATACAAACATTTTTCCTTTCCATTTTACTTCTGCAGCAAAAGCAAGCCTGTCAACCTTAAACATTCCCCCATGCTTCAATACAAATGCATTCACCACATCAAAACCGATATTGTGCCTGGTATGTGCATATTCATCACCAGCATTTCCAAGGCCAACGATTAAAAATTTAGACATGATTCGATAAATAAAAACACGAATTATTAAAACGAATTACACGAATTAAACAAGATAGTTACTTTTTTAATTTGTGTAATTCGTGGCTTCAATTCGTGTTATAAAAAATATTACATGATCGCACTCAAATGCTGCTGAAGGTCTGCATCGGTTTTTATCAATACATCTCTTGTCTTGCTACCCTGGGTTGGGCCAACGATACCCGCAGCTTCCAATTGATCCATCAGCCTTCCGGCACGGTTATAACCAAGTTTCATTCTTCTTTGCAACAAGGAAGTACTGCCGCTCTGGCTGGTTACAATTAAACGGGCAGCGTCTTCAAACAATGAATCCTTGTCATTAACGTCAAAATCCCTTCCTTCCATTTCTTTTTCATCCACGTATTCCGGTAGCAGGAATGCATCAGGGTATCCACGCTGGGCTCCAATAAAGTCTACGATCTTATCTACTTCAGGTGTATCTACAAACGCACACTGCAAACGCACAATCTCGCCATTATAACTGATGAGCATATCTCCTTTGCCGATCAACTGCTCTGCGCCACCGGCATCTAAAATCGTACGACTGTCTATTTTACTGCTTACTTTAAATGCAATACGTGCCGGGAAGTTTGCTTTAATGGTACCAGTGATGATATTCACCGATGGCCTTTGTGTTGCAATGATGAGATGAATACCGATTGCCCTGGCAAGTTGTGCCAACCGTGCAATCGGCATTTCCACTTCTTTACCCGCTGTCATGATGAGGTCGGCAAATTCATCTACCACCAATACGATGAATGGTAAGAACTGGTGCCCTTTTTCCGGGCTTAACCTGCGTGCTATGAATTTTTCATTGTATTCCCTGATATTCCTGCAGCCTGCTTCCTTCAACAGGTCGTAACGATTATCCATTTCAATACACATGGCATTGAGTGTATGAATAACTTTTTTGGTATCTGTAATGATGGCATCTTCTTCTCCCGGAAGTTTTGCCAAAAAATGTTTTTCAATGGTGCGGTAAATACTTAACTCTACTTTCTTAGGATCAACCAATACAAACTTAAGTTGCGACGGATGTTTTGAATAAAGCAATGAAACCAGGATCGCATTCAATCCAACAGATTTACCCTGGCCGGTAGCACCCGCCATTAGTAAGTGGGGCATATTGGTAAGGTCAACAATGAAATTTTCATTGTCAATTTTTTTACCAATAGCTATTGGTAATGAAAATTGATTTTTTAAAAACCTTTCAGACGACAACAAAGTTTTCATGCTTACCAATGTCTTTTTTGCATTGGGTACTTCTATACCAATGGTTCCCTTGCCAGGAATAGGCGCAATGATACGTATTCCAAGGGCAGCGAGGCTGAGTGCAATATCATCTTCCAGGTTTTTTATTCTTGATATACGTACACCGGCTGCGGGAATAATTTCATACAAAGTAACTGTGGGGCCAACGGTTGCCGATATACGCTGAATATGTATATCATAATTTTTCAGCGTATTAATGATCTGGTTCTTATTATTCTCCAGTTCAGTGGCATCCTGCACAATTTTTTCGCTTCCATGGTTTTCCAGCAGGTCAAGCGATGGGAATTTATAATCCCTGAGGTCAAGTATCGGGTCATAAGGTTTTAACTGCTGCACTTTTTCAACAGTCATCTTTTCATCCACCGGTTTTTCTTCTACGGTTTTAATTTCCAGTTCCAATCCGGATGGAATATTTGCAACCGGTTTATTTTTTTGTGGTATGACCTGCTCTGGTTTACTTGTTCCGTTCATTTCCAGCGGATCTTTTTCGGGCTTTACCGGTTCCGGTTTTTTAACTTCTTCCGGTATTTCTTTTTCTACAATGTTTAGATCATGATTGAGTGCAGGATTAGCCTGATCAGGGATATTGAGTATTCCTGCATCACCCCTCATGGTATTTCCTTTCAGGTCTGCTTCGATCGTTCCTACTTCATCGGGCCATTCTTCTTTTGCTGTACTAAGCATTTCAGCAGCCGCTGCTGCTTCAGCTGCCTCATCATTTTTTGCACGAAATGGTATTTTAAAATCGGGGTTAAACCGCCAGATGATATATGCTAAAAATGATACGGCTATAATTCCAATGGTACCGATCTGTCCAATGGTTTTATACATCCAGTCCTTACCCATATCTCCAACAGCGCCACCCCAGGGAAATGCATTACCATTCATGATAACCGATGCGGTAATACTGATCAGTGGTAAACCAATGATGAGGTATTTTAAATTTTTAATAATGGAAAAAACTTTTTTCCCAAAAAACAAATTCACACCAATAACAAAAAATAATGTGCAGATAAGGTATGAAGCAATACCAAAACCTTTATAAATAAAAAAGTGGGCGGTATAGGCACCAAACGTGCCCATCAGGTTAGACACTTTTGTATCGGTGCCTAATAATAAACGATATCCCTGTTGAAATACTTTATCCTGGTCCTCATCCCAGGTAAATAAATAAGAAGTGAATGCGATAAAAAATAAAATTGACATCAGCAGGCAAATGCTGCCCGCAATTTTATGGGTTCGTTCATCTTTAAGCAATTCTTTTACTTTGATGTCAACTTGTTTTTCCTGCTTAAGTGTATCCGGCTTACCGGATTCCGGTTTGGTTTTTTGTGATTTTGTTTTATTGGCCATTGGTAGCAAAGATATAAAATCAAATTGTCATGCTGAGCAACAGCGAAGCATTTGCCCGGCATTAGTATAACAACCCGGCAGCGCCCGGGATGACAAGTGTATGTACTTTCAACGAATTTATGTAGGTTTGACAGTAAACCGGCTGTTTTGAAAAAAATTTTTTTTGTACCATTGACCTGTTTCCTGTTTGCAGGTGCATTTGCCCAAACTATGCCGGACAGTTTGGTTGTCAGGATCGATTCAGTTAACAATGTTTCGGTCATTGAAAAAAACACGCTGATCTATATTGATAGCATTACCCATACATCTGTAAGCAATATCCCCTTTTCAAAATTTGTACCGCTTCCCGGTTTCAGTTATAAAAATAAAATACCGAGGCACCTTATTACGAGACCGGTTTTCCTCGAATTTGCCCTTCAAAACAGAATGGGAACAACTGCTGATTTTTATTTTTACCCAGGTATGCCATATAATGAGATAGACCTGTATGAAAAAGATCCCGGGGGGGGATTAAAAAAAGTTGAAAATTCAAATGGCAGTACAGGGTTTGCTTACTTAACCATTCCGCCTTATCATACAGTGAATTACCTGTTGCAACTCGAGTTTTCCAAAACGGATTTTAACAAGGTAAATGCTGTTATCATAAAACCCGAATACCTGGAAACTTATAAGCTGGAGCTAAGCAACACTTTACGTGACAGCAGGATCGCCAGTTATATTTTGTGTGGCATATTGCTTATGATGATCTTATTTACCCTGGTAAATTATTTTTTAAATAACAGAACTGAGTTTTTATACTTTTTTTTGTTTTCCACCTGTATGTTCTTTTTGATCTTCTTTTCTGCATACCTGAGTAAAAGACCCGGTTGGTTCACCGCATTTTTCAGGAGTTATTTAGATCTGGCTTTGCTGATCGTTGGTACGATCTTTTACCTGTTTTTTATCAGGAAGTTCCTGGATACAAAAAACAAACATACCAGGCTTGACAACTTATTTAAAATAGAGATCCGGGTGTTGGTATTGCTGATGCTGGTATTTAGTTATGTACATTTTGCAACAGGTGATATTTTACTCGGAAAGGTCATTGAGAATATCATGAAAATACTGGCGATGGTAGTTGGCGCTGTTTTTATTGTACTTGGTTTGAGAGATAAAGACAGGTTAATGCAATACCTGGCCATAGGAAGCGCTGCACAGATATTCTTTTCAATCATATCGCTTGTAATTATCTTTTTGCAGGTAGGCAGCCCTGTTCTTTTAAAATCTGCCTTGTTTTATTTTGAGATCAGTATCATCATGGCCGTATTTTTCTTTCTACTCGGGTTAACTTATAAAAACAGGAGTGAGCTGATCGGAAAAACAAAGGAGCAGGAGGCAATGAAATTAGAAGTGGAAAAGAAAGGCTTTGAAACCCAACTGGCAGTTATCAAAGCGCAACAGGAAGAACGAAACCGTATCAGTGCAGATATGCATGACGACCTGGGGGCGGGTATGACCACCATCAGGCTATTCAGTGAACTAGCCAAAACCAAAATGGGTGATACGGTTATGCCCGAAATTGAAAAAATATCTGCTTCAGCAGATGAATTACTCAATAAAATGAATGCCATCATCTGGAGTATGAGCAGCAGTAATGATACCCTGGGTAATATGGTTGCATACATCCGCAGTTATGCGTTGGACTATTTTGACAATACAGGCATCGTATGTAATATTTCTATCCCTGAACATTTACCAGAGCTGGAAGTAGCGGGAGAAATAAGAAGAAATGTTTTTTTAGTTGTAAAAGAAACCCTTAACAATATTGTAAAACATTCAGGGGCAACTGAAGTAAAAATAATTTTACAGGAAGAACCCGATGGGCTTTCTTTAGTGATACATGATAATGGACACGGAATAGACCTGGAAAAATTACGCCAGTTTGGAAATGGTTTGAAGAATATGAAAAAAAGAATGGAAGATGTTGATATTGAATTTTCAATTGAGAATAACCATGGCACCATAACAAGGTTGTACCGGAAGTTCAATGATTAATTTTTTCGAAAAAAAGAAATGAACATCAACAACCATCCGGTAATAAAACAAACACCCCCAAAAGGAGTGATGGCCCCGATCCAGTTATAGCCTGGTCTTACAGCAGCCTGCACGAATGCCAATGCATACAGCGAGCCACTGAATAAAATAATACCGGCAATAAAAAAACGGCCTGCCCAAAGCATTGTTTTAAATGGAAGATCTTTGTACAATATTCCAACAGCCAGTAATGCAAATACATGATAGAACTGGTAACGCACAGCTGTTTCAAAGGTTGCGATCGCATGATTGCTTACCATGTTTTTTAATGAGTGTGCTGCAAATGCGCCTAATACAACCGACAATAATCCTGTGATGGCTGCAATTTTTAAAAATCCTTTGTGCATAAATGAAATGTTTTGGAACACAAAGACACGGTGGCACAGAGGCACGGAGAAGAAAAAAAATATTAATTAAAAATGCTGTGTCTTCGTACCTCTGTGTCTCAATTTTTTATTTTTTTCTACAGGTTAAGACATGATTGATGCCAAACTATTTGTATCCAGCGTTTCGGCATTCAATGTTAGATTGGCCTGCGTGTAAAAAGGAAATCTTTCTTTTAGTTTTTGCTCAATAAAGAATAAGAGCTCTGCCTCGTTGATATTTTTTATCACCGGCCTTTTTTCTTTTTCTAAAAGTACATTTTGCAAAATATAAGCCGGCGTTGCAGCTAAATAAACAGTAATGCCATTTTCATTCATGTATTGCATGTTCTCATAAAAACAGGGAGCGCCGCCGCCGCAGGAAATGATACAGTTATCGTTCTTAATAAGGTCTCTTAGCATGCTTGCTTCTTTAACACGGAAATAATCTTCGCCTGCTTTTTCAAAAATATCAACTACAGATGCCTGTTCTTCTGTTTCGATCAGGGTATCGAGGTCGAAGAACTGCATATTATTTACTTCGGCCCATTGTTTACCCCAATGAGATTTACCGGTGCCCATAAAGCCTATAATAAAAATTCGCATACACAAATGTAAGTGTGAATAAATATAATAAAAAAGTAATTTGGAAAAATAAACTTTTGACGTCATTGCGGGGAACGAAGCAATCTGTGTACTTTAACTGTTAGATTACTT
>JANNBU010000316.1:0-7061 GCA_031385805.1 Ferruginibacter sp. | reverse complement strand
AGTGCTTTCTCAAAGAAAAAACGGTCGTCAGGATCGTCTTCTGCAAGCAGGATTTTAAGAGGAGCAGGTTGTTCTGGTTTCATTATAATTAATTAAAACTCCCCGCAAAAACAATTATTAAATAAAAAAACATTGTGAAGTCTTTTTATTTCAAGGAGGAAGGTATTCGCTATCCTCTTCTTAAAAAGAGGGGTAATTGTACGACTGTAAATAAAGGAGATATTAATTTAAGTGAATCAACCTCATTTAATCGTATTGTGATTTTATATTATACAGGGAAAACTGTGCCAATATTTTCTTAATTGAATTTAGAAAATAGAAAAGTTAATGCTTCAGTCGCAAAGCTGGCAGGGGTTGGGCTTAGAATAAGAAGCAGCCATGTAAAAAACTTTAATTGCCAAGCTTCTTTAAGGTCGTCTTTGCCCTGCTTACAAATCCTGCAGTTTGATGGGGAATCTGTTCCCCAATTAATAGTTTTAACTCGGGTATAATATCCGGATATTTTTTTGCAAGATTTCCCAATACAGTCATGGAAAATACCTTAATAGCAAGTGCTTCTGCAGGTGATTCAAGATACTTAAAACAGATATCCATTATTTCCCCATGATACTTTTCTGGTATTTCCAAATTTTGCAACAGCCGAATGCTGTTTCGTTTAATTGAATCATGAAGGATTGGTTTCTTCAGGTTACTGATAAGTTTTCTCCAGTTCTTTGCTATTAATCCGGGTTGAGCAATTACACAATAACTCACGGGCCAGGCGGCCCTTTGTGTTACCCTGTAAATATCGTTCAGGAATAAATGAAACAACTCATCAAAACGTTTTTGGTCATTTCCTACCCATTTCACAATTTTACTACATTGCGCTTTTGAATGTTCTTTTAAAATTTCTTCCCTTAATTTCATACTTTAAATATCAGATCAAATTTCAGACAAGTTAAATAATTATGCTAAAAACAGCATTGAAACAATTTGGTTTTAACGAGAGTGACTGTATGGTAAAACAGTTTGGAACCGGACTGATAAACTCTACCTGGCTAATTGAAAATAATAAAATAAAATATATTCTTCAAGGGATCAATCACAATGTCTTTGAACATCCGGAAGACATTGCTTATAATATAAAGTTGATCGGAAAACATTTAAAAGAATATTTTCCCACTTATTTATTTATAAATCCCTGCCCGGCAATTGATGGAACTGAGCTGGTAAAAGTGAGGAATGGCTATTTCCGGCTATTCCCATTTGTTGATGGCTCCCATACAGTGAATGTGGTTGAAAAACCAGGACAGGCTTATGAAGCAGCGAAGCAATTTGGAATGTTTACTAAATTGTTATCTGGTCTTAATGCATCAGTATTAAAAATAACGTTGCCCGATTTTCACGATCTCTCACTCCGTTACCGGCAATTTGAAAATGCGTTGCAAAACGGAAATAAACAAAGGATCATTCAGTCCCAAAAGCTGGTAACATTTATAATAAGTCAAAAATATATAGTTGCTGAATTTGAATATTGCAAACAGAATTTTAAGACCAGATGTACACATCATGATACAAAGATCAGCAATGTGTTATTTAATGTTGCCGGTAAAGGATTGTGTGTGATAGACCTTGACACAGTAATGCCGGGTTATTTTATCAGCGATGTGGGAGATATGATGAGGACTTACCTGAGCCCGGTAAACGAGGAAGAAAGTGATTATTCAAAAATTGAAGTGAGAAAAGAATTTTATGATGCTATAATAATCGGTTACCTGTCGGAAATGGGAGGGGAGCTTAGTGAATTGGAGAAAAAATATTTTCACTTTGCCGGAAAATTCATGATCTACATGCAGGCCATTCGTTTTCTAACCGATCATATTAATGATGACAGTTATTATGGTGCAAAATATGAAGGACATAATTTTGTTCGTGCCGGAAACCAGGTTGCCTTATTGAAATGTTTGCTGAATATCAATCCCTGTTAAGTTCCATTTTTTCTCCGACAGGATGTTCGCAGCTAAATTTTAATCCCAGTAAACCTGCGATCGTTTGAGCAAATTGTTTTTGATATAATTGTTGTGTTGCCTTTACTTCTCCTTTTGCTTTTATACCCGGCCCCATTGCGGCAAACCATATTTGATAAGCATCTTTGATTTTATTGTTATGGCTTGTCCATTCTTCTTTTATTCCTCTTCCATGATCAACTGTAATAAATATGGCAGTTTTATTTTTATAGAACGGGTTAGATTGTATAAAATTCCATAGGTCATTAATCCATTTATCAACCATGTTTGCTGCATCAAGATAATCTTTGTAATGCCCGCTGTGCGCCCATTCATCAGTCTCTCCATAAGATATATATAACACTTTCGGTTTTTTATTCTGTAAATATTCGAGTGCAGCATAATGTGTAAAAACATCTAAGCATTCCTCTTCTCCAAATGGTTTATAGGAATCTTTTGATAGCCTGTTTATCATTTTTTCATTAGCGGATGGTTTTGTTCCGCCGAACAGATCAAACGCTGAGTAAACAGGAACCTTACTTCTTTCTTCATTCAATATTCTGTCAAATGCATTCCATGCACCAAATGCAGCTATTTTATTTTTATATTTCGGTTGCTTATTTAAAAACTCCAGCAGGTTGGTATGCGGATTGGGTGGATAGGAATTACTGTTGATCGCTGTATCAGGATACCCGGTAAATATCTCATTGTATCCTGGATAAGAGAACCAATAAGGGTTGGCATTATCTACCTTATTATTCAAATTCCTGTTACCATATATCTGCCCGTTCTTTTCAATTGAATTCCAGAGAAATGGCATTAATCTTTTTCTTCTTTCTGCCGGGTTATCAGCCCAGTATTTTTTAAAGAGGTAAGCGCTATCGTCCTGGTTGAATTTTTTATTATTGGCAATGCTGCTGTCCATTCCTGTAAAAATTTCCTGCCAGCGGAAACCATCGGTTGTAATGATGATGATGTTTTCAGCTGTTTGTGAAAATGCAGGCAGCGAAATAAAGAATATTGATATTGCGATAATGTGTTTCATCATTTTATATTATTAGTTACCGGGAAAGTATATCATACAAAGATTTAATTTTTATATAAGGGATTTCTTTATAAGTAAAATATCTCCCGGGTAGAGATATTTTTTTTATTTCTCCTGCTTTTAAATCGAAATAATTAGTTGATATTTCAAATTCAAACTCTGCTCCGGCCTTATATAAGTAAACATATTTTGCATCCACATTGCTTTGAATTGTAAAGAAACCTTCACCAAGAGCTTTAATGATAAAAGATGGTTTCTCCAATTTCAGATCCTTTGGATATACAGCGTCTTTAACCGGCATTATATCATCCCTGTATGCTTCCTTAACCGCATACCATGCAGCTTTTGGCTTGCGGCTGTAATCTGTGATACTCCAGCTTGCAACAGGCCAGCAATCATTTAACTGCCAAAGTAGTGTTCCCATATTTGCCGGGTATTTGCTTCGATGAACAGCAATACTGTTCTTTAAAATATAATATTGCATGCATTGTGTGAGGTAAGTATAATCTTCTAATGAAAGCCTTTTCAATTTATTTGAATCGATAAAATAACGGGTCAGGTAGTGATCTATTTTTTTAAACCCATCATTTGCTTTTTGATGTGCTTTTATAACAGGTGAATTCAAATACCTGTCTGCAGGATCAGTAAAACTATTAATCGTATTCATGTTCGGCATTGCCTGCATTCCATATTCACTTACAAACCTTCCTGTTTTATGCTCAAATGTTTCCCAATCTTCCAAACCCCACCAAAGTCCCCAGTAATGGCTGTCGCCTTCTGTTAAACTTTCTTTTCTTCCCCATCCGTGCATAGGAGAGGAAGATATAAATGGCCTGGTTCCATCAAATTCGTTTACCCATTTTGGTAAGCTATCCTGGAACATTCGTTTATAATCATTCCATACTTTGGCTGAATCCTTTCCATGCAAGTTGAACTGGGTTTGCCATCCCCAGTTATGCCATGCTTCATCAATTTCATTATTTCCACACCACAAAACAATACAAGGGTGATGCCTTAATCTTTCGACTTGGTATTTTACTTCTTCTTTTACATTATTGAAAAATGCATCATCGCCCGGTATCATACCTCCGGCAAACATGAAATCCTGCCAAACCATGATGCCTAGTTTATCACAGAGATCATAGAATTCATCTGCTTCATATATACCGCCACCCCAAACACGCAACATATTCATATTGGCGTCTTTGGCGCTTTTCAGCATTCTATAGTAATCTTCTTTTTTTATCATGGGTAAAAAAACATCTGCAGGGATCCAGTTGGCTCCTTTGACATAAATGGGTTTACCATCTTTTTCAAAAGAAAAAGAAGTGCCGATAGAATCTTTTTGCTGAATAAGTTTTACTTCACTGATTAGATCATAATTTCTTATGAATGATTTCTTATAATCACCCGCATTTAGTTTTACATTTTTCCAAATCCCACAACCCACAAACTTTGGGCCCCAATCCCATCCAAAATGGAACTGAGCTTTACGCACATACACCCGGTTATTATCAGGCAAAACCAATCGTAGTTTTGATTTTGCAATGCTATCAACCTTATTTTGTGCTGACGAAAATTTGATCAGCAATTGATTATTTATTCTGTTGATAAAAGGTTTTACATTCACTGTCCATCCACGAAACATATTTTCTGCCTGCAAAATTAATTTACCATTCAGGTATACATCAGCATAGGTATCAAGTCCATCAAAAATCAATTCAATATTTTTTTTACTGAATGTTTTTGTATCAATATTAAAAACAGTTCTGTATTCCCAATCAGTTTTATCGATCCATTGTAATTTACTTTCATTATCCCTGAAATAAGGATCAGGTATGAGTTTGTTGACAAGCAAATCGGTGTGTACAGTACCGGGCACAGTGGCTTTGTACCATTTATTTTCGGTTTGCTTTTTGAATTGCCAGTTGCGGTTTAGATCAATAGAAATGGTTTGTCCATATAACGATATGGATATAAATGCCATGAATAATAAGATTGATTCTTTTTTCATCGAAATACTTATTAATAGTAGAGATCCTGTCATGCTGAGCCTGCCTGCCGGTAGGCAGGGAACGAAGCATCTCTGCTAAATATCTTTTCTATGATAAATGCCCGTCGGTGGCCACTCTCCCAGCAATTTTTCATTCAAAAATTTCCAGCCCGGATTGAAATTTTCTATAAGCTTTTCTTTTTTTATCCTCAACCAACCTTTGATTTCCTTTTCCCTGGCAATTGCATCATTGACATATTTATAAGATTCATAAAAAATCAAAAAATGGCAATTGTATTTCCCTGTGAAATGTTTTTTATCTATCCTGTCAATATAATGTCCTATAATCCTTTGTTCCAAATTATTGGTTACACCAGTGTATAAAACAGTTTTGATTTTGTTGGTTAAAATGTAAACATAATATAATGTTTCTGTCACTTTCAAGATGTACGATTTAGATTTTCAAACAAACCAAGAAGAGATGCTTCGTTCCTCAGCATGACAAATACAGCATTCGCATGTTATATTGAACTTTAAGTTACTGATTTAAGTGCTCCAACTATTTTCTTAATTTCATCTTTATCTGCCGCAACAGATTTTAGATTTTCATTCATCGCTGTATTAAAATAATTCATTTTACTATCTAAAAATATCCTTGCCGAAGTATGAAATTCTGTTGCGCCGGTTTTTTTAGCAAGTTCAATAACATTATCGGAACGAACGCCGCTTCCAGGCATGATGATGATCCTGTCATTTGATTGTTCAATTAATTTTTTAATTAAGTCTGACCCATCCAATGCATTTGGTCTTTGTCCAGATGTAAGAATTCTTTCACAACCAATTTCAATGATATCTTCCAGTGCTTTAAATGGATCTGCTGTTCTGTCAAATGCCCGGTGAAAAGTTATTCCTAATGGATAAGCCAGTTCTGCTAATATTGCACAACGTTTTTTATCAACTGTTCCATCTGCATTCAGCATACCAATGACTACACCATCACATCCCAATTGTTTGCAGACCATAATATCTGCCTTTATTATTTCAAACTCATCATCGCTATATAAAAAATCACCCCCACGTGGACGGATGATAGGGTATAGATCAATATTTAATTGCTGCCTGGCTGCTTTTATAAATCCATAAGAAGGAGTGGTGCCACCATCTCCGGGGTTGTCGCATAGTTCGATTCGGTCGGCACCGGCAGATTGTGCAATAATGCAGCTTTCAATGTTAAAGCCAATAACTTCCAATTTGAAATTCTTGCCCCAAACCCCTAAAGGGGCTTTTGCAGACTTTACACTCATGAACTTCTTTTTTATAAATAAGCTTTGATTTTTGAATCCCAAAGTCCCTTTAGGGATTTAGGGCAATAGAAACTTTGAAGGATGTACTACATTTTCTTTATCACTCTTCACCGAAAACACAAATCCCTTTTGTATAGCATAAGCACCATATTGCCCTTTTATATTCATTGCTAAAAAACCAACCTGCAATGTTTTTGCTTTTTCTTTATCCCGTTTAACAATTCTTTCTACTGCTTTTTTACAAGCGAGTTCCGGTGAATAACCCTGGCGCATGAATTCTACCACCAAATGTGTTCCACAAATACGGATCACTTCTTCACCCACACCGCTGCTGGTTGCAGCGCCAATTTCATTGTCAACAAACAATCCTGCACCAATAATAGGAGAGTCGCCTACACGGCCGTGCACTTTAAAAGCCATGCCGCTGGTAGTGACTGCACCGGATAAATTTCCAGTGATATCCATTGCTACCAATCCCATTGTATCATGATTGGCTGAACCATCTTCAAAAAAGTTTGGGGCAAAAGTACCGTTTGCTTTTTTACCTGCCTGCCGGACAGGCAGGTTTTCTATATTGATAACTGGGTTGTATTCACTGCTTTTCAACCATTCTATGTATGCTTTTTTTGCATCAGCTGATAGTTCAGTACTTTCCAGGTTAAACCCGTTTTCAAGCGCAAATTGCTGGGCTCCTGCACCTACCAATATAACATGCGGTGTTTTTTCCATTACTT
>JANNBU010000301.1:0-15226 GCA_031385805.1 Ferruginibacter sp. | reverse complement strand
TTTAGCTTCCCAACGTATATCTGGGTTCATATCATGCTGGAAGTTGTAACTACCTTCATAATATAATGATATTGTCCATTCAGCTACATTACCAGCCATATTATACAAACCGTAATCATTTGGCCAATAAGCATCGGCTCTTACAGTATAGAAACCACCATCTTCAGGATAATTACCACGACCAGGTTTAAAGTTTGCAAGCAAACAACCTTTTTTATTCCTCAAGTAAGGACCACCCCATGGATAAGACATTTGTGAACGGCCACCTCTTGCGGCATATTCCCATTGTGCTTCATTTGGCAACCTGAAATCAGATTCAGGAGACCTTTTCTTTCCCTGGAGATAAGAATTTAAATAATGTGTGCGCCATTCGCAGAATGCTGTGGCCTGTTTCCAGGATACGCCAACCACCGGGTAATTTCCAAAAGCAGGGTGATTGAAATATTTTTTAGCCATTGGCTCATTGTATGAATAAGCGAAATCTCTAACCCAGCAAAGTGAATCAGGATATACAGCGATTTGCTGTTTTACAATAAATGCTGAACGGGGAATAGTAACATCCCTGTTTTGTGCGGCAGCTTTGTAGTCAAAAGTTTCAGATTGGTAAACGATCTTTTTAGCATCTAACTCTTTCTTACCGAAAATACGGTTATCCGGCGTTACGATGATCGCATCAATTTTTTCAATGGTTGACTTATCGCCCCATTTGATTGCATTGGCTTTTTTCCAGTCGATATACTCATTGCCATCTGCGCCTTGTTTAACAAACCCCATCAGTTTGGCAGCAATTGAATCCGTTACCCATTTTGTAAACTGGCGATATTCATTGTTGGTGATCTCAGTTGCATCCATCCAGAAGCCACTGATCGATACCGCCTTGTTACGGGCTGTATACGCATAATTCACATCTTCATCACTTGGACCCATGTGAAATGTTCCTGAAGGGATGAAAACCATACCAGGAGGCTTAGGTAAACTCCAGCGGGAAGCGGGTGCTACGCCATGAAGCTGACCGTCATTCGGCAACGATTTAGACTTATTTTTTTTACAACTACTTGAAGTAGAAGCGATAGCTACCAAGGCTATCAGGCAGAATAACCGATTAGTCATTTTTATAAACTTTGTGGGTAATGGGCAAATGTAATGATTATTTTGAATTATTATCATTTTGAGGTTCTTCATAACGAATTTTTTTCACAGAAATATCAGTTCCAATAGTCTTAAACGGCTAAATTATCTAAATATTGTGAACTTTATTGTTAATTAATAGCTTTTTTCTATAACAGTTTTCAACATACTGATCTTATCCACAGGAGCAAGGCATTGGTAGTTTTTACAAATGTAAATTAAAGCGTTTCCCTCATAGTTTTTGTGCTGCAATAATGGAAATGCCGTCTCTTTATCAGCACTTTGAAAAACCTTGTTGGGAATATACAGGCGCAATAATTCTTTTTGAATTTCAAATAGGTTTTTACCTGTTACCACAATCTCATTTATTCCAATAAACTGTTTTAAAACGAGTGAACCCCAGATCGCAAATGAAGCCGGATATTTAACAACTATATCCAACATATTCTTTGTTAAATTTTCTGCTTTTAGCAGCCAATCATTTTTTTCAAATATAACAGAAAGATAAAACAAATTTTCTGCCATGATGCTATTGCCCGAAGGCACGGCACCATCATAAAATTCTACTTTCCTGGTAATGATGTCTGACTGGTTCCTGTGTGTAAAATAAAAAAATCCATTCGCTGTATTTTCAAAATTTTCGATCACATATTCCGTTATTCTTTTTGCTTCCATTAAATATTCCTGGTTGGCTGTGATCTCCTGTAAATGAATGCAGCACTGGATCATATAAGCATAGTCGTCTAAAAATGCCGGATGTTTTGCTTCATTATTTTTATAGGTATGAAAACGGATCATTCCATCCTTGCTGAATTTTTCTTTTATAAAATCAAAAAGCGAAATGGCTTCTTCTTTATAATTTTCATTCCCCAATGCAGCAGCTGATTTACAAAAAGCAGTAAGCAATAATGCATTCCAGCCAAGTATGATCTTATCATCTGTGATTGGCTTTATGCGTTTATTTCTTTCTTTCAATAATTTTTCATTGCCCCGGCTTATTAAAGTTTGCAATACCTCAACGCTGATATGATTTTCTGCAGCAAATATTTTTTCATTTGCTGCAATGTTCAATATATTTTTTCCTTCCCAATTTCCATTTTCCGATACCCCGAACCATTTGCAATATAATCCTGCATCTGCTCCCAGGATATGGCCGATCTCTTTTTCATCCCACACATAAAATTTGCCTTCCTCTCCTTCGCTATCGGCATCTAATGCTGCAAAAAAACCTCCATCGGGATGTTTCATCTCATTGATAAAAAAGCCCAGTGTTTTATGAATCGCATGCTCATATATTTTATTATTGGTAATTTGATATGCATCGGCCAAAACACTTACCAGTAAAGCATTATCGTATAACATTTTTTCAAAATGAGGGGCAAGCCAGCGGCTATCTGTACTGTATCTTGCTAATCCACCAGCCAGGTGATCATAAATACCTCCATTCAACATTTGTTGCAGGGAAAATTCAGCATGTGTCAGCGATCTTTCATGTTTAAAAAAATAGCCGTATGCTAAAAGATATTGTATGGTAAAAGTTTGCGGAAACTTAGGCGCAGCGCCAAACCCGCCATAAACGGTATCAGCAGTTCTTAATATATTTTCTGCCATGCTATTGCATTGTTCTTTGGAAAACAAAGGCGCTGAATCATCTGTGGGTATCACACTATTTTTCCCCAATAAATTGCCCGATAAACTGATATGCTCAACAAGTTTATCTGCCTGCGCTATTAATTCTTCCCGGCGGTTTTCCCATGCATCATGAATATTAGCCAATACATCTTTCCAGGAAGGGCGGTTATATGCTTTTTGCGGTGGGAAATAAGTACCCCCATAAAACGGTTTTGCCTCGGTTGTAAGAAACACATTCAGCGGCCAGCCGCCGTTTCCGGCTATTGCCTGCACTGCATCCATGTAAATATGATCCAGGTCGGGCCGTTCTTCCCTGTCAATTTTTATATTGATGAAATGTTCATTCATATAAGCAGCCACTGTTTCATCTTGAAAACTTTCCCTTTCCATCACATGGCACCAATGACAAGCTGCATAACCAATGCTTACCAATATAGGCAGGTTGAGTTCCTTTGCCTTGCCAAGTGCTTCTTCTCCCCATGGATACCATTCTACAGGATTGTGTGCATGCTGCAACAGGTAAGGGCTGCTTTCGTGAATTAAATGATTGCTGAATGTTGGGGCCATTTGCTAAAATTAGACAAATGCGATTGCAATTAATTTCGAAAACCGAAAATGCAGAAGTTGACTCGTCATTGCGAGGAACGAAGCAATCTATATTATTAGATTAGTAAAATACAGGCTAGATTGCTTCGTTCCTCGCAATGACGTATTAATTTAAACTGAAGCTAAAAGTCTAAAAATTATTTCTTTTTTTCTGAAGAAAGAAAATTATCCAATGCGCTGATCATGCTGGGCGCCTGTGGTAACGGGGCTTTGATATCGAGGGTTAAACCGGCATCTTCAGCAGCTTTGAAAGTATTGGCACCAAAAGCGCCGATCCTGGTTCCGTTTTGTTTGAAGTGAGGGAAATTTTCCATGAGGCTTTTCACACCACCCGGTGTAAAAAAACAGATGATATCATAATTACGTGCCATTACTTCCCTGATATCATTGCTGATGATCTTATACAATACCGGTGTTGCAAAACCGCAATTGTGGTTTTTTAGCCAGTTGGTGATCTCGCTGTCGAACGATTCTGAACAAGGATATAAAAACTTTTCATTGTCTTTGTGTTTATTGATAACGTCGAATAAACTTTTATTTACACCATCGGCGCCATAAAACACTTTACGCTTACGGTAAAGGATAAATTTCTGGAGGTATAAAGCCACGGCTTCGGTAATACAGAAGTATTTGGTTTCCTGTGATACGGTAATTTTCATTTCATCGCAGATACGGAAGAAATGATCAATCGTATTACGGCTGGTAAAAATTACAGCAGTATAGGCAGCAATGTCGATCTTTTGTTTGCGGAAATCTTTTGCCGGTATCCCTTCTACCACAATGAATGGGTGAAAATCAAGGCTAAGGCCATATTTAATGGCCAGGTCATAATACGGTGACTTTATTCCTTCCGGTTTGGGTTGGGTAATAAGTACTTTCTTAGCTTGTTTTTTTGAAGCAACAATCTTTTTTAAATCGTTTTTAATCATACCTATATCTCCAATGGATTTGCAAAATTACAAACTTTTACTCATAAAAATCAAAGCCAGTTTGTAAATTACCAATAGCGGTATTATTTCTATACCGGCTATATAAATGAAAAAATGAAACCTGCTAACTTTTAACCTGTTCTGGAGTAAACTATATGACCTGAGAAAACGCATCAGTATCATTACAACGATTACAATAAATGATACAAGTATGGCAACATCCACTAATTGCTTATCGGAAAATGCTATGATCACGATCAAAGGAATGAGGCAAATTGCCACGATCTTATTGATGAGGAAAATGATAAAAATATAGGTGTCGGCTTCCTGCTTATACCCGGTGATCCATCCGGTAAATTTAAGGATGCAGAATTTTACCAGGTAAATGGTTGCCAGGCTTGCGGCACAGATCAATAATAGCTGCCAGACGGCATAGTTGCCTGCTTTTTCAAAAAAGTTCAAAAGCAGGTACAGGTACCATCCTCCGATGAGTATAAAGAAAATATTATAAAACAAGGATGGTAGTTTTGCCTGCAATAACTGATCGGTAAGCTGGCTCTGCCTTAAAGAGGTATTAAAAAAAACCCTGAATAAATTGCTGAAATAACGTGGATATAAAAATTTCAGGATCGCAAATAAAAAGACAATGATGACCAATGAATAAAAAATAACATCTTTTGAATTTGGTTTCCGGGGACTTTGAATAAAAGCCTGCGGCTTCTCCTTACTATTCAAATAAGTATTGTTGTTGAAAATTTTGTTGAGGCCCGAATCTTTATACGTAATTACAGGTAAAGCAGCACCGGAGGTATCATTTATTTGTGTGCTGTCGTTTAGCTTCGTACTATCGGTAACTTTTGTACTGTCACTAATTCCTGTGCTGTCTTTTAAAATGGTCAATGAATCTTTTTGCTGCGCACCGGCACAAAGATTAATAAAGAAGCATAAAGCGCCTACAAAAAGAAACCGGTTCAACATCATGTAATAATTTCTTCTGCAAAAATAGTTTTCAAAAGGCAAACCATTAAAAGTAATTGATGTAACCAAAATGTAATTTGGATGCTTCCCTGATATTAAATTTAATGTCATCCCTTTTGCCAAGTGCATAACTGAGATTAAGTAAACCGAATTTTGTTTCATAAACAATTCCGATCCCTGCGCCGATGAACTGGTTATTTACATTTACAGATTGATATTTGTTTTTGACAAGCCCTGCATCTGCAAATAAGAATAAATAGGAGTTCAATGTAATGAGATTCCTGTATTCCGCGGTAATGACCCCATACCTGGTTGCATAAATACTTTCTTCATCAAAACCCCTCAATAATTTATATCCGCCAATCTGAAAAAGTTCATTGCGAAAAATGCCCGGGCTGCTGTAAAGTCCTGTATGTATGGCTGCTTTAACTGTTGATGCTTTACCAAGCGGAAAATAATGTGCAGCAGCAAGTTTTACTTTTAACTGGTAACTCCGCGGTTTTATTGAATCATACAGGGAAGCATAATTGAAAGACGGGTCTTTGATATTGATGATATCGCTGTTTTGTTTTACATTTTTTATTCCCACTGTAGCTATAATATTTATTTCATTACCGGCACGTGGATTAAAGCGGTAGTTTGTTTTTATCCATTCATAATTCAATCCTACATTGGCAGAATTCACATCAATATTGGCTGGTAGTTTTTTGGAAGCTTTAATAATATTCGTATCAACAGCACCAGCCAGTAAACTGTTATTTTGCCATTGCACAAATATTTTACCTGTTTGATTTGCCGCTAATGTGAATTGCAATCCAACCTGTGCATTTATTTGCAGGAAGCTGGAATCTTTTTTAAACAGGTCGAATAAAAAATCAAATCCAAAAGCCGTATTAAAAATATAGGGTTGATTGTATCCCAGGTTCAGCCTCGGTGATTTTTTCTGCAACTGCTGCCATTTTAATAATATTCCTTCGCCGGTTCCCAGTAAATTCTTCAGGTCAAGGTTTACATCACCGGTCAACTGTAGTTTACCTGTTCCTCCCGAAGCCGGCAGGAAACCTATTAAAAAATTTACCTGGCTGCTTCGTTTAGGCTGCACATATAGGTTCAATACTGAACCGGCTCCCAGCATAGTAAGATCGGAAGGTTGTACCGCCGTTAAATAAGGAAGCTCCTGCATACGCTTATCAACCTGCTGCAGTCTTTCGCGGTTGTATGTGCTGCCATTGGCTATATTAAGATAATGTTGCAGGAATTTTTTGCTCAGACTTACCTTACCAAATACCCTGATACTATCTATATGATACAAAATTCCCTTGTCGGCTTTTAATTGCGCATTTATTTTATCGTCATTTATTTGAACGCTGTCGAGGTAAACGGATGCAAACGGGTAACCTTCTCTTTCAAAATAATTCAGCATGCGTTGCTGCAATATTTGCAATTGTGAAATGTTGATGGGTTTGTTTAAAAAATTCTTTTCCAGAAAACCACTTTCATCCAATGCTTTTTTTTCAATATTAACCGGGGTGAGTTGTATCCAGTTATATTTATTGCCAAGATAAACCTGCAGGAAGATGACAGATTCTTTTGACCAGCTGCTGTCAACAGATGCAACAGGATAACCCTTTGTGGCGAGCAGTACTGGTAATTTGTTCACATAATTCAATGCCGCAGGTTCATTGCTAAAGGCAGTCTGAAGTTTCAATACCTGCGGATCAAAGGAACTATCTTTGTCGATGAATGTAATATTTAATGAAAAATTATTTTTAGAACCGGGAATTTGTTGTGCACATAACTGCATGGCAATACTGCAACAGGTAAATATTACAAACAACCTTTTAATAAAATTTGTGCAGATTGGGTTCATGCAGTAAATAAATCAAAAATACTAAAAGTAAATCTAGCATGTTATGCTATTGGAAGTATATATATTGTTCCCAACTTTATATTTAGAATCTACATTATTCATTTTTAATTAATTATTTTGAAACACGGAGACACAGAGGCACAGGGACACAGAGAAGAACAAATAGATAAAAATCATACCAATTCCGTGCCTCTGTGTCTCCGTGCCTCTGTGTTCCAATATTTTCTTACAATATTTGGAACAATAAATTAGTGCCAATTTGGGAAATCTATTCAGGCATGAAACTGATATTTTAATAGATATTACACCTTAAATCTATAATCTTTGGCGGGCATTTATATTCATATTCCATTTTGCAAACAGGCATGTACATATTGCAATTTTCATTTCTCCACTTCCTTAAAACAAAAGAGTGATCTTATTGCAGCGTTGAATAAAGAAATTTTATTGACGGCACTTCTTACAGCCGATGATGAACAAATTGATACGATCTATATTGGTGGCGGCACGCCCAGTTTGTTATCAGCAGATGAATTGAAGACAATTTTTGAAGGCATTCATAGAAAATTCACCATAAACACAACTGCAGAAATAACATTAGAAGCAAATCCAGATGATATTAATACATTAATTCTTGATCAATGGAAAGATGTCGGCATAAACAGGTTGAGCTTAGGTGTTCAGTCATTTTCAGCAGCCGAATTACTTTGGATGAACCGGGCACACAATGCAACTGAATCATTGAATAGTATTGATAAAATACAGCAAGCAGGTTTTACAAATTTTTCCGTTGACCTTATTTATGGTTCTCCTTTATTAAGTGATGATGACCTGAAAAGAAACCTGGATATTATTTTCAAAAAAAATATCCCTCATATTTCCTGTTATGCTTTAACGGTAGAACCGAAAACTGTTTTGGATAAAATGATCCATCAAAAAACCTCCTTACCGGTTGACCCGGAAAAACAGGCCACACAATTTTTATTGTTAATGGACCTCATGCAGCAACAAGGTTATGATCATTATGAAATAAGTAATTATGCAAAACCCGGTATGCGAAGTAAGCACAACAGCAGTTATTGGCAGGGTAAGGCTTACTATGGTTTCGGTCCTTCTGCTCATTCATTTGATGGAAAAAAAACCAGGCGCTGGAACATTGCAAACAACTCATTATACATACAATCACTTTCAAAAGATATTATTCCTTTTGAAGAAGAAATACTTACTCAAACACAGCAATTGAATGAATACATCATGACCTCTTTGAGAACGACGGAAGGATTGGACCTGCGAAAGATAAGTTCAGATTTTGGAAACAATCATCATGAAAAAATATTAAAAGAAAGCAGGAAGTTTTTTGAAAGTAAAAAATTAGAGCAGCGAGATGATAAATTGATATTAACGAGGGAAGGAAAATTATTTGCCGATGGAATTGCAGCAGATCTGTTTTTTTGAGTGATGCAACTGTTTTCTAAAATACTTTATCAATTCTATTGCGGTTAAGCAACAAACCATGACCAGTATGGCCGTTCCGCTGAAATTTGTAAATGATAGTGGCATTGTTTTATTTCTCCTGTAAAGCTACAACAATTGTTACACCAGGCTAGCCTCTATTTCCTTAAAACCCTCATTAGCCGGGATATGCTGCCATAATATCTGATAAATGGTTTCGGCGATCGGCATATCTGCCCCAATACTTTGATTGATGATGTGCATACACTTGCTGGCATTATAGCCTTCGGCGACCATACTCATTTCTAATTGTGCCGCTTTAACAGAATAGCCTTTGCCGATCATATTCCCGAAAGTACGGTTGCGGCTGAATAGTGAATAACAGGTGACCAGGAGATCGCCGAGATAAACTGATGTTGCATAGTTGTTATGGCCATGTTGTAACCCGGCTGATTTCTTATGTTCGATATAACCAACTTCTGCATTGATGATGCCTGCTTTACGGAGAAAACCCGCCATTTCATCAGCGCTGTTTGCAATAAGTACGCTTAAAAAATTATCACCATAATCTAATCCGTGTGCAATACCAGAACCTACTGCATAAATATTTTTTAAAACAGCTGCATACTGAACACCATAGATGTCTTTGTTTTGAATGGTATTTATGTAAGCTGTTTTAAAGCAGCTGGAAATCTCAAGCGTACTTTTTTCATCTACTCCTGTGAATGTGAGATAAGATAATTTTTCTGCAGCAACTTCTTCGGCATGGCAAGGGCCCAATACGGTGAAATAATTTTCTACTGCTACATTAAAGTTATCCTTCAGGTAGTCGTTCAATAAAACATTCTGATCCGGTAAAATTCCTTTTATCGCAGAAATAATTTTTTTTCCCTGGAAAATATTTTCATCCAATGATGATAATACTTCAATGGTAAAGGCAGAAGGAATAGCAATAACAATGATGTCTGAATTTTTTATTACTTCTTCTACTTTAGATGTAAGCTGAAGTTTATTGATATCGAAATGTGCAGATGATAAATATTGAGGATTGTGATGGCGGGTTTTGAATTGTTCGATCGCAGTTTCACTACGGTTCCACCAGTATATTTTATTACCGTTGTCTGTTAAAATTTTTGCCAGTGCAGTACCCCAGCTGCCGCTTCCGAGAATTCCGAATGTCATCGTTTAAGTCGTTTAATGGTTTAAAGGTCTAAGGGTTAGGTTTAATAACGTTAAACCTTTAAACGATTTTAAACCTTTAAACGTTTACAGCCCTAGCTTATCCACCGCCATCTGCGCCGCAATCTGGCTGGCATCTTTTTTATTATATCCTTTGGCCTGTGAAACCAGTTCTCCGTCAACGGTAGCGCCGATCGTAAATAACCTGCGGCCATTTTCAAATTTTTCGTCCAGTGTTTCAAATTCAAGCGCTTTGCCATTCTTATTTGCCCAACCGTATAATTTGTTCTTAATATTAATTTCCACACTTTCCAGGTCATCGGTAAATAAGTGGGGGTAAATAATATATTCTTCTACCCACCGCTGTGTTTTTTTATATCCCTTATCAAGGAAAACTGCACCGATCAATGCTTCTAATGTGTTGCCGAATATCTGTGATATCTTTAAAGCATTGTCGAACTTATTGTAAAAAGTAATTTTCTTCAAACCCATTTTCAAAGCGATCTCATTCAGCTTTTGCCTGTTCACCATTTTACTTCTCATCTCGGTTAAAAAACCTTCGCCTTTATATGGATATTTTCTAAACAGGTAATGAGCAATGATGGAACTCAATACAGCATCGCCCAGGAATTCAAGGCGTTCATTATTTTCGTCTGCCCCTTCCCTTACGGAACGGTGGCTCAAAGCTGTTTTATACAGGGAAACATCACCCGGTGTAAAACCGAGTACATTGTTGAGTTGCTTTTTGAACTCTTTCTTTTTAAGGTTGTCCGCAAAAAAAGTTTTTAGAAATTGCAAAGCAGGATAATTGTTTTAATCGAAATTAGACTATTTGTTTTAAATAAAACGAATGTCACATTTCACTTATAAAGTAAATTTTCCCTGGTGGATTATTAAGGTAAATACTTTTTAACGATCACCGAAGCGTTGTGACCGCCAAAACCAAAAGTATTGCTCAAAGCAGCATTTACAACTTTCTTCTGTGCTTTATTAAAGGTAAAATTCAGTTTGGGATCCAGGTCCGGATCATCTGTAAAATGATTGATCGTTGGCGGTATGATATCCCTTGTAACAGCCATGATACATGCCAGGGCTTCCAAAGCGCCGGCTGCACCCAGGCAATGCCCGGTCATGCTTTTTGTAGAACTGATATTTAAATTATAGGCGTGATCTCCAAATACACTCAGGATCGCTTTTGTTTCAGCAATATCTCCCAAAGGTGTTGAAGTGCCGTGTACATTAATGTAATCAATATCTTCCGGTTTCATGCCTGCATCCTTTAAAGTTGCATGCATAACAGCTTTTGCGCCCAATCCATCGGGATGCGGTGCAGTAATATGATGTGCGTCGGCAGTAGCACCGCCGCCGGCAATTTCGCAATAGATCTTTGCACCACGAGCCAGTGCATGGTCCAGGCTTTCAAGGATCAAAACACCCGATCCTTCTCCCATAACAAAACCATCTCTGTCTTTATCGAAAGGGCGGCTGGCAGTTTGTGGAGAATCATTTCTTTCACTGAGTGCCTTCATGGCATTGAATCCTCCAACACCTGCAGCACTGATCACTGCTTCACTTCCACCGGTAATGATGATATCGGCTTTATTCAAACGGATATTATCAAAGGCGTCGATGATCGCATTGGTAGATGATGCACAAGCACTAACCACGGCAAAATTTGGCCCACGGAAACCATGGCGCATGGATATTTGCCCCGCGGCAATATCGAGGATCATCTTGGGAATGAAAAAAGGATTGAAACGTGGCGTACCATCGCCGGAAGCAAAGTTGATCACTTCTTCCTGGAAGGTGATCAATCCGCCGATACCGCTGGCAAAGATCACGCCTACCCTGTCGGGGTTTACGTTCTCTTTGGAGATACCTGCATCTTTAACGGCTTCATCACTTGCAACAAGTGCAAACTGACAATACCGGTCCATTTTACGGGATTCTTTTCGGTCGAGGTAATCGGTGGGTTCAAAGTTTTTAACTTCACAGGCAAACCGGGTTTTAAATTTTGTAACGTCGAATTGTTTGATGTTATCGCAACCGCTAACACCATCAGTTAAACTCTGCCAATATTCATTGACGGTTTTACCCAATGGAGTAAGGGCACCCAATCCGGTAACTACTACTCTCTTTAAAGCCATACAATTTGCCTGTGATAATTAAATTGATGAATTACTTGGCATTTTCTTCCAAATAAGATACGGCCTGGCCGACAGTGGTAATTGTCTCGGCCTGCTCATCAGGAATAGAAATATTAAATTCTTTTTCAAATTCCATAATTAATTCAACGGTGTCCAAGCTATCGGCACCTAAATCATTTGTGAATGAAGCTTCCGGTGTAACTTCCGCTTCATCAACACCTAATTTGTCAACAATGATCTTTTTAACTCTTGTTGCAATGTCTGACATGATAGTAAAATTTAGTTAATACAAGTGCAAAAATATACTTTTTGATCTAATTACAAAGAAATACTAAATACAGGAAAATATTAACTGAAATTGAACCGGAAAATGTAATAAAACCAGTATAACGGCAAAGAATTTATTTTTGAGGGGAGCCAAAAAAAAGACTGAAAAATGATGTATATTGTAGAATCTTCTTCCCTTAACTTAAGCAAATAACAAGTAAAATCTTTTGAAATGGGTTTAAAACAAATTGATCACGGGACCGGGGAGTACAAAAAAATGATTGCGTTGAGGCAACAGATCCTGCGACAACCACTGGGTCTTAGTTTTTCATTTGAGGAACTTGAAAGGGAAAAAGATGATCTGCTCATTGCAGCTTTTGATGATGATGATATGCTTGGATGTTGCCTGTTGACTGTTGTTGATAACCAAACGATGCGTATCAGGCAAATGGCAGTACAAAACAACCTGCAGGGTAAAGGTATAGGTGCTTCTTTGATGTCTTTTATGGAAAATCTTGCCAGGGATAAAGGATATAAATGTTTAATGATGCATGCCAGGAATACGGCCATAGGTTTTTATGAGCGGTTCGGATACAAAGTAAGAGGCAATGAATTTATTGAAGTAGGTGTACCGCATCATGTGATGGAAAAGATGCTCTGATACAGAAACATCGATTGTGCATTGAATATTGAGTATTGAGTATTAATTTTCAATAATCAACTATCAATGTTCAATATTCAATAAAAAACCGGTTCCATCATATTTATTTCTTGATCTTATTTGTGAGTATCTTTCTCGCTGCATGTTCATCATCTCCTTCAAAAGCTTCTTTTGGTATAATAAAAAAAGAACGGGGATTAAAGTATAAATGAAAGAAATGCGGGCTTTCCATCCAGGTACTAAAATCCTTCCATTCCCAGCTACGGCTGCCACGATCGTTTTCAATGGTAAATTGTTCATCTCCCAATATTGCCCTGAAGCGATCTTTAAAAGTTTTTGCTCTTTTATAAATAATGGTTGGCAAAAGAAACCAGAAAACGATCATCATTAAAAACCACAATACTGAACTTATTAAAAATGCGAACGGTGATATTTTTTTAAAAAAGAAAAGTGCTGCAGATAAAATGGCAAAAACATTTACCAGTACCATCATCACTTTAATTTCTTTTCGGCTGATGAAATGATAACGCAAAGCCTGGATGACTTTGGGTTTGTTGTAAGTGAAGAATGCGGAGGTCAATGGATGTATGATTTATTGATGTAAGATTTTTTGATGTATGATTTGATATTATAATGGTAACAGCTATTATTACAAGCAATTTATAATTCTAAAGCAGTTTGTCATTTTGTTTATGCCTCTCCGAATCTCTTAAAGTTTTCTTTTCAAAATTTTTCTGCAAAGCGTCTGTAAGGTTGACGCCTGTTTGATTGGCGAGACAAATCAATACCCACAATACATCAGCCATTTCATCACCTATTTCTTTATTTTTATCTGATTCTTTAAAAGATTGTTCACCATACTTGCGTACCATCAATCTTGACAACTCTCCAACTTCTTCCATTAATATTCCCAGGTTGGTTAGCTCGCTGAAATATTTTACGCCGATGGTTTTTATCCAGTGGTCAACTTTTTCCTGCGCTTCATTTAAAGTAATATCATTCATAATTTTATTTTTTATACCTCACCCCAGCCCTCTCCAAAGAAGAGGGAGCATAATCTCAATCAAAATTTAATTCAAAATAATAATTTTATTTAGTAACATTTTTTCTTCGTATTAATCTCTTTACCAAAACACAAACCTGGCTGTTGCAAAACATAATCTTCGCCACTATCTACTACATCTTCTCTCCTTCGGGGAGATAGAGGGGCTTTTATTCCTTATTCTTCGTATCAATCCATATCGTCACCGGCCCATCATTTAATAAAGACACTTTCATATCTGCACCAAACTCGCCTGTATAAATCTCTTTTCCCAGATCGATTTTAAGCTGTTTGATGAATGCTTCATAAATAGGAATGGCAACATCTGGCTTACTTGCTTTTATATAACCTGGTCTGTTCCCTTTTTTTGTTGCAGCATGTAAAGTAAACTGGCTGATGAGTAATATATCAGCATCAATATCTTTTACTGAAATATTAGGTACTTTATTTTCATCATCAAAAATCCGGAGGTTTACTATTTTGTTGCTAAGCCATTCTATATCATCCCCGCTATCACTGTCTTCGATACCTACCAATACCAGTAAACCCTTGTCTATAGAGGATTTTATCTTACCGTCAATCGCTACATCCGCCTTCATTACCCTTTGTATGACTGTTCGCATTTAACACTTTAATTTAAATAAAGATAAGCTTTAGCGCCATGCTGTACTATAAGAACAACTTCTTTAATTATTACAACATAATTACCCGGTTAAAAAATTTTTTCTTTCCACAAAAGGTGCAAAACTCAGCAAAATCAATCTGCATTTGACTTATGAAAATATACACATTTTTTGTCCACAGTATGGGGAAATTAAGGAATATGAAAGTTGATTTACAAAAGATACTTTCGTTCTCCTCCACGGGGGCTTAACAATTTCATAACTTACTAACCAATTATATAAAATATTATGTCAACCAAAAAGCAATCGGCGCAGCGTCTGCAGTTCAACCGCCAGTTCACCAAAGACGGGGTGAGCCCATTTGATATGTTCGAATATGATTACCGGACATCAGTTATTAAGAATCCCACCGGTGAAGTGGTATTTCAAATGGATAATGTAGAGGTACCGAAACAGTGGAGCCAGATTGCTACAGATATTTTAGCACAAAAATATTTCAGGAAAGCTGGCGTACCCCAGGCAGATGGATCTACCGGGAGAGAAAGTACTGCTAAGCAGGTTGCACATCGCATGGCGCACTGCTGGCGTGTATGGGGCGAACGCTATAATTATTTTGCATCTGAAAATGATGCAACCATATTTTATGATGAACTCGTTTATTCTATTTTGAACCAGGCCTGTGTTCCAAACAGTCCGCAATGGTTCAACACAG
>JANNBU010000285.1:0-2478 GCA_031385805.1 Ferruginibacter sp. | reverse complement strand
CGGTTTTATACCAGGGCATTCAGCCCGGTGGGCAGTTAACCATAACCACTGATGTAGAAAATTACCCCGGCTATCCCGATGGTATACAGGGCCCCGAAATGATGGTTCATTTTGAGAACCAGGCAAAACGTATGGGTGCCGATATCAGGTATGGCCTTGCAACAAATGTTGATTTTTCATCGCATCCGTTGAAAGTAGAAATTGATGAAGAAAAATGGATCGAGGCAGATTCGGTTATCATCAGTACCGGAGCTTCGGCAAAATGGCTTGGCATAGAAAGCGAACAAAGACTGAATGGGTATGGTGTGAGTGCCTGTGCGGTTTGCGATGGTTTTTTCTTCAAAGGAAAAGAAGTGGCGATTGTCGGTGCAGGTGATACTGCAGCGGAAGAAGCTTTGTATTTGTCTAAGATATGCAGCCATGTTCACATGATCATAAGAAGGCATGAAATGCGTGCCAGTAAAGTAATGCAGGAAAGGGTTTTAAAAACAGCCAACATTAAAATTTACTGGGATAGCGAAATTGACGAGGTGCTGGGTGAGAAAAAGGTTGAAGGGATAAGGATCGCCAATAATAAAACCGGCGAAAAACAGGAGATCGTATTAAGTGCTTTTTTCGTGGCTATCGGTCATACACCCAACAGCGATATTTTTAAAGGCTGGTTGGATATGGATGATGCCGGTTACTTGAAAACGGTACCGGGTACCAGCAAAACAAATGTTGCGGGAGTTTTTGCTTCCGGTGATGTGCAGGATAAGATATACCGCCAGGCTGTTACGGCTGCCGGAAGCGGCTGTATGGCAGCGTTGGATGCAGAAAGATACCTCAGCGAAAAAGGATTACATTGATGTTCACCATTCATTTAAATAAACTGGCTTTTTTTGCACATCATGGATTACATGATGAAGAGGCCATTACCGGTACAGATTTTGAAATAGATGTTTCAGTACAATTTGATGCAGGAGGAAAAATAACTTCTATACATCAAACCATAAACTATGTAGCCATATATGATACCATAAAAAAACACATGATAGATCCTGTTGCATTGCTGGAAACACTGGCACAGAATATTACAGAAGATATTTATTTACTTGATAACCGTATCACCAATATTAACATCAACATTAACAAATTACATCCGCCAATAAGGAATTTTATTGGCCGTGTTGGCGTTAGTTATTCAAAAGCATTTTAATAATGAAGTGGCTACTCGTTTTTTCTTTTATACTGTATCCTTTTTTCTTGGCTGTTGCACAGGATGTGAACAGTCTTGTGAAAGAAGCCGACCGGCTGGAAGCAGTTCCCGATGAGTTGGCATCTTTTCATAAATTCAGGGAAGTATTAAAGATCCAGCCGTTAAATATTTATGCACTCAGCAAATGCAGTGAATTGTGCAGCCGCATTGCAAAACGGCAGTCCATTACCAAAGTGAGGGATGATTATTACAGTGCTGCTAAAACTTATGCCGGTATTGCATTAAAGATAAATCCCAACAGTTCGTCAGCAAATTGTGCTATGGCAATGGTATTGGGAAGAAGTTCCCTTGCAAGGACCGGCAAAGAAAAAATTGAGAATGCCAGGGAAGTAAAAAAGTATGTAGACCTGGCCATTAAGAATGATCCGCAAAATTTCATCGCATGGCATATTCTGGGCAGGTGGCATTACGAAGTAAATAACCTCAGTTTAATAGAAAAGGCTGCAGTAAAATTGTTGTATGGCGGTATGCCAAAAGCTACACTCAAAGAATCTATCATTGCGTTTGAAAAAACAAGGTCAATTGCACCCGGGTTCCTTTTAAATTATTTTGAAATGGCAAAGGCTTATAAGGAAAACGGTAAGAAAGAAAAAGCCATTGCATATCTCAATTACATGTTAACGCTTCCCAATCATACAGAAGATGATCCTTCAATTAAGGTAGAAGGGAAAAAACTATTGCGGGATTGGAAATAGGATACTTGTTATGCTGAGGTAAAGCTTGCCCCGATTATTTCGGGAAAGCATCTCTTAATATGCTCACTTAGCCTTTATAGCAACCATTCAGGTCACTTTTTTATAAGACTTTTTTCAGCTATACTTTTAGTTTACCTTCAATTATTAATTTTATTGTATGCTCAGAAAAGTATTTTTCCTATGCTGTTTTCTCAACATAATATTTTCTGCTTTTGCACAGCAGGATCCTGTCATAGAAACGAAGTATGATCCGCATAATTTATTTTCTCCCGTGTTTTACCCGTCATCTGTAAACATCAGCCGGGCTGCAACCGGTGAACCAAATATTGGTTACTGGCAAAATAAAGCAGATTACCAGGTAAATGTTTCATTGGATGACAATAAGAATGAGATCAGCGGCAGCGTTACGATCACGTATAAAAACAACAGTCCGCATTCACTTGCATTTTTGTGGTTGCAATTGGATCAGAACTTATTTAATAAGAACAGCAGGGGACAGGCCCGTATGCCGGTTGGCGCCAACAG
>JANNBU010000221.1:0-2545 GCA_031385805.1 Ferruginibacter sp. | reverse complement strand
TTAGCTTATGCGGATCAATTACAATCTGGTATTGTTTCTGAAAACCACCAAAAGATGCTACTTCACTTACACCGGATACTGTTTGCAATGCAAATTTGATATACCAGTCCTGCATGGCCCGTAGTTCTCCCAGATCAAGCGAAGGCGCATCTAAAGTGTACCAGAAAATATGTCCCAAACCGGTGCCATCCGGCCCCAATGTGGGAACAACCCCCGGAGGTAGAAGACGCTGAGCATAATTAAGCCGTTCCAATACCCTGGTACGGGCCCAATAAATATCAACTTCATCTTCAAAAATCACAAACACAAAACTCATCCCGAACATCGAATTGGCACGGATGTTTTTTATTTTTGGGATGCCCTGCAAATTGCTTACTAACGGGTACGTAACCTGGTCTTCCATGATCTGCGGGCTTCTGCCCATCCATTCTGTAAATATGATCACCTGGTTTTCAGACAGGTCGGGTATGGCATCTACCTTTGTATTCTTTACAGAATAAAATCCATAGACTGTTACTGCTGCTGCTATCAGCAGAACAACCATGCGGTTCTTTAAAGCCCATTTTATAAAATTGCTTATCATACTTTAATTTGATGATGTTGTACTTTATTTTTAAAAAGTTTTAAAGATTTCGCTGCCTGTATTATGATAACGGAAGAAACAGCCGCAGAAAAAATGATCATCCATTCGTTCAATGTCATGGGTATTACATTCAATGCCTGGCGCACATAGGGTATTTGAATAGCGCCAATCAAAATGATCAGGCTTCCTGCTACAGAAAACCAGACATATTTATTCTTAATGACCTCGTTTTTAAAAAATGGTCCGCTCCCCATATTAAAAACATGAAAAAGCTGGCAAATAATAAGGGTAAAAAAGAGGATGTTGTTACACATGGCGGTATCCCAGGCTTCGCCGTTATGGTATGCATAATGATTGAAAAGCACGGCACTTGTGCTTGCTAATGCAATCACTATTGCATAAAAGAAAATGAGTTTCCAACGATTTTTATCAATAATGGGTTCGGATGATTTTCGGGGAGGAAGTTTCATAATATCAGCCTGTCCTTTGATTACACCCAAAGCAAGCGCGGGCAACAGATCGGTAATCAGGTTTATAAAAAGTATTTGTAATGGCAATAACTGGAAGTGAAGATTCATAACAGCCACAACAGCTATTACAAGCAATTCACTCAGGTTACAGGAGAGCAGAAAGGTTACAAATTTTTTAATGTTCTCAAAAATAATACGCCCCTGTTTAATGGCTACCACAATAGATGAAAAGGAATCATCTTTCAATACCATATCTGAAACTTCCTGGGCCACTTGTGTTCCCCGAAGACCCATTGCAATTCCGATATCAGATTTCTTAATGGCCGGGGCATCATTTACACCATCACCCGTCATACCCACCACATACCCTTTTTCCTGGAAAACTTTCACCAGGTCAAGCTTATGCTTTGGATTGACGCGGGCAAAAACTGAAGTATTGATCCAATGTTTTTTTTCTTCTTCACTCAACTCCTCATATTCCTTCATATCCTTTCCAATCACGGGCACTTCTTCTTCCTTTGATATACCCAATTGGGTTCCTATAAAATGTGCAGTGGAAGGATGATCACCGGTGATCATAACTACTTTAATACCCGCTGTTTTACAATCTTTAATAGCAGCCTGCGCTTCAGGTCTTGGCGGATCTATCATGCCAACCAACCCAAGAAAAACCAGGTCATCCGTTAGTGAAGAAGGTACGCTATCAGTTTTCCGGTATGCCATAGCAATCATGCGATGGCCGGATGCAGAAGATTTTTCTGCTTTTGACAGCCATTCTTCTCTTTTTGCTGTATCCATCGCCACATCACTATCTTCATAGATCTGTGTACACTTCAGCAATAACTCCTCTGGAGCGCCTTTTGCAAAAACAAAAAACTTACCATCATGTTCATGCAAAGTGGACATAATTTTTGTATCGCTGGAGAAAGGTTCTTCGTCTTTTTTTAAAAAGTCTTTACGTACTTTATCAATGTCTTCGCCTTTATCTTTTGAAAATTTAAGTAAGGCTATTTCCAAAGGATCCCCAATTTCTTTTGCTTCTTTTTCAGATTTTTGGATTTCGGCTGTGTTACATAAAACAGCACATTGTGAGATCAACTCCAATTGCTCCTTTTTACCGGTAAACGGAACATCCTTTCGGATGAGGTCCACTCACGCGCAATCGCCCGGTTGGAATTCGGCAAATACGGTGTGACGGATAAGGCCAGCATGTCGAGCGGTGATGTGGCGGTTTCGCGTTGATGAAAGCTGCCGTCCTCATTGAAGTCGGTAAGCCGCTCATTATTGAAGACGTGATGATCGCGAAGCCGGGCCCGCGCGAAGTGCTTATCCGCACTGCTGCGTGCGGGCTTTGCCATAGCGATTTGCACTTTATGGAAGGGAGTTATCCCCATCCACTGCCAGCTATTCCGGGCCATGAAGCGGCCGGGATAGTGGAGGCGGTGGGCAGTGAAGTGCGCACGGTGAAAGTCGGCGATGCGGTGGTGACCTG
>JANNBU010000135.1:0-1795 GCA_031385805.1 Ferruginibacter sp. | reverse complement strand
GATTTGGATCTTTCAGTACGTGCATTCAATTGCTTAAAAGCTGCCAAGATCAATTCATTGAGCGAACTGGTGCAATACGAACAGGAAGACCTGATGAAGTTCAGGAATTTTGGACAGAAATCTTTGAGTGAGATTGACCAGGTATTGCAGGAAAGAGGCTTAAGTTTTGGGATGGATTTGAGCAAGCTGAAACTGGATGATGAGTAATAACCCCCTCCGCCCCCTAAAGGGAGAACCAGGAGGAACTTTATAACATAAGTAGCTTACAATTCCTGACACGGTGTAAGTGAAACTAAAACAACAACGTCATGCGTCACGGAAACAAAAACAACAATTTAAGCAGAACGGCTTCTCACAGAAGGGCCTTGCTTATGAACTTAGGTTGCCAGTTGATCACTTACAAAAGGATCACTACAACATTGGCAAAAGCAAAAGCTTTGCGTACTTACATCGAACCATTGATAACGAAGACCAAGCACACGGATTCAAAAGAAGTTATCATGCACAACCACCGTTTGGTGTTCAGTTACCTGAATGATAAAGCTGCTGTAAAAGAATTGTTTACGGTAGTGGCTCCAAAAATAGCTGCTCGTCCGGGTGGATATACACGTATCATCAAATTAGGCGCACGCCAGGGTGATAATGCTGAAGTAGCTATGATAGAATTAGTTGACTTCAACGAGATATATGGCAAGGGAATCAGCGCTGCAACTGCTGCTGAACCGGCTAAGAAAACACGTCGTGCCGGTGGAGCTAAGAAGAAAGCTGCAGGAGCTGATGAAGCTACTTCTACTGAAGAAAATACAGAAGCATAATTTGAAAACTGATTTTTTATATAAGCTCCGATTTATTTATCGGGGCTTTTTTTATTGGCCTCACCCCCGACCCCTCTCCTTAAGGAGAGGGGAGTTTAAAAATGTGAGCAATTTTATTTTTTTAAAACGGAATTGAATTCTTTATTTTGCAAAACCTTTATAATTAATGACGCTCCCTACAACCAAACCTGCAGTATTAATTCTCGAAGATGGAACCATCATTCACGGAAATGCTTTTGGCAAAATTGGTGTTGCCACCGGTGAAATATGTTTCAATACCGGCATGACAGGCTACCAGGAAGTTTTTACTGATCCCAGCTATTATGGACAGGTACTTATCATGAACAATGTGCACATTGGCAACTATGGTGTTAAGGCTGCAGATGTAGAAAGTGATGGGGTGAAAGTTAAAGCTGTTATTGGACGTAATCTTGAAGAGAAGTATAGCCGTTTTATGGCAGATACAACCATGCAGCAATATTTTGAAGAACAAAATGTGGTAGCTATTGATGCAGTTGATACGAGGGCATTGGTAGCGCATGTACGCACAAAGGGTGCTATGAATTGTATTGTTTCTTCTGATGAGATGAATATTGATGTATTGAAAAAACAATTGAAGCTTGTGCCTTCTATGGATGGCCTTGAACTTGCTTCTGTTGTAAGTACAAAAGAAACATATCAATTAGGTGATATAAACAGTAAATTAAAAGTAGCTGTGCTGGATTTTGGTATCAAGAAAAATATATTGAATTGCCTGGTAGAAAGAGGTGCACATGTGAAAGTTTTTAATGCGAAAACGGGTTTTGAAGAGATGTCAGCATTCAAACCTTCGGGATATTTTATCAGCAATGGACCGGGCGATCCTGCACCACTTGTTCAAGCAATAAAAACGGTTAAACAAATACTCGCTGCCGATAAACCATTGTTTGGTATTTGCCTTGGCCACCAGTTACTGGCTCTTGCAAATGATATTCCTACTT
>JANNBU010000131.1:0-4130 GCA_031385805.1 Ferruginibacter sp. | reverse complement strand
ATGTTGTATTTTACTTTTTGCTGCCAGCGATCGGGTTGCGCTATGGAAATGAGAAATACGAAATTGGAAATAAGGAATAAGAAAGTTGGTTTGTGATTCATACTTAATATTTATTTGGTAAAAATCGGGAAAAAAGGCTTTTAAAAACTACTTAACTGATAAACGGCATACATTTCTACCATGTTTAGTTTCCCATTAACTTTTGGTTGAATTTTATTAATAGTTTAAACAGGTCCTCATGCTCATTTAACGGCAATGTTTCCGCTCTATCAAATACATCATGATATGCTTTGATACCTCCAAGTGTATAAAAGAAAAATGCCGGAACGCCTTTCTCGGTAAAAAAATAATGGTCGCTGTTGGCAGCCTTGCCACGTGAATTGATCTTTACAAGAAATTTTCCCTCATCATTCACTGCATTCATCATGGCAAATTCTTTGGGAAATTCAGTTGCATTTACAACAGTGATCCCTTCTTCGCCTGTACCCGCAAGATCAGTATTAACAAGGAAACGGATTTTCTTTAATGGTATCAACGGATTTTTTGTGAAATATTTTGATCCGATCAAACCTGCTTCTTCTCCCGCAAAAAGAATAAAACCTATTGAATAAGGCTGCGGATGTTTTGCATAGTAATGCGCCAGGTTAAGCAATAAAGAAACGCCACTGGCATTGTCATTTGCCCCGGGAAAATAAGTCTCCTTTCCCATTCCGCCTAAGTGATCATAATGTGCCGTAATGAAAATAAATGAATCAGGTTTTGACGTCCCTTTTACCATGGCACATACATTGGCAGTTTTAAATGAATGAAGAAATTTATTTTCATAATTTACTTTAAAATTCAGCGGATCACCTGAAATGGATTTTTTATCGACATTTATTTTACTATATCCTCCAAGTTCGCATGAAACATCCCAGGTAAGTTTATCATCTAAATGTACAATGAACATTTCATCCCGGTTGATAAATGTTACACTGTCTTTCTTCACTAATTCACCTTTTGCTTTTAATCCCTTCGATTCAGCAGCAACAATAAAATCTTTGCCCGGCATTAGTTCTTTACCATTAATATTCACTTCCATTTTCCCCGGGAAAGTATTTACAGGGTATGAAAAATATTGTAAAAAAGATCTCCCTTCCATCGGCTCAAGGCCATAGGATTTAAATTGTGAGGCAAGAAATTCTGCAGCCTTAACCATACCATCATTTGTATAACCCCTGCCCCAGAAATAAGGAGCAGTAAGCGTATCAACCATTTTTCTTCCAAAAGCAAGGTCTTGTGCACCCGTATTCAAATATGATAATACCCAAAATAGTATTAACCCATTTTTTCTCATACAAATTATTTAATGTTGTAAAACTGAATTATGAATTATATTAAACACAAGTTATGAAAAAAATAAAACTGATAAACGGATTTCCATTTGAGCTATTTGTGAAAGAACATTTCAATGAGGCGGAAATGAATTTCAGAAGTAATAATTTTTATTCCTTGATGGATCAACGTAGATCGTGCCGTGAATACAGTAGCAAACCAGTAAACAAAAAAGTCATTGAAAATATCATTCTTACAGCATCAACAGCTCCAAGTGGAGCGCATAAACAACCATGGACATTTTGTGTGGTAAGTAATACAGAACTAAAAAAAGAAATACGAATAGAAGCTGAAAAAGAAGAGTTCGAAAGTTATAATAGCAGAATGCCGGAGGAGTGGAAAAAAGATTTATTGCCATTACAAACTGACTGGAAAAAAGAATTTATAGAAACAGCACCATACCTGATCATTGTTTTTAAGAAAAGTTATGATTTTGACCCAAACGGTGATAAAACAAATACTTATTATGCAAATGAAAGTTGCGGACTGGCTTGCGGTTTTTTGCTTGCTGCTATTCATAACGCAGGATTGGTAGCCCTTACTCATACACCATCTCCCATGAATTTTTTAAGTAAAATCCTGGACAGGCCTGCCAATGAAAAAGCATTTTTATTGATCCCGGTTGGCTATCCGGCAGATGAATGCTGGGTTCCCGATTTAAAAAGGAAGGAATTAAAAGATGTTGTTGTGTTTTACGGATAATTTAATTTTTGCCTGCTACAACAATTACTATTTCTCCTTTTACCGCTTTTGCATTAAAATGATCGTGCACTTCCTGTAAGGTTCCTCTTTTATTTTCTTCAAATTTTTTTGTGAGTTCACGGCTTACGCAACATTGTCTTTCTGCACCAAAATATTCTATGAAATGTTGCAATGTTTTTACAAGGCGCATGGGACTTTCATAAAAAACCATCGTTCGATCTTCTGTTGCCAGTTTTTTTAACATGGTCTGCCTGCCTTTTTTTAACGGTAAAAATCCTTCAAAACAAAAACTGTTTATCGGAAGCCCGCTATTTACCAATGCAGGTACAAAAGCTGTTGCACCGGGCAGACATTCTACTACAATATTATTCTTAACACATTCCCTTACTAATAAGAAAGCGGGGTCACTGATACCCGGTGTACCTGCATCCGTTATCAATGCAATGGTTTTTCCTGCAGCCATTTGATCTGTAAGATGAGCAACAATTTTATGTTCGTTGTGCTGGTGATAAGGAGAGAGTGGTTTGTTGATGCCGTAATGATTTAATAAGACTGATGATGTACGTGTATCTTCAGCAAGGATAAGATCAACAGTCTTTAATATTTCGATAGCCCTGTAAGTAATATCGGCGAGGTTGCCTATGGGAGAAGGAATTAAGTAGAGCATACCCCCTAACCCCCTAAAAGGGTAATTTGCAACATTCGTTTTGTAATTGAATTCTTTTTCACTCAAGCTGTCATTTTTTAAAATAAAGTGAAATCATTATAAACTAAAAGCCCCTTTAGGGGTTGGGGTTTATTGATATCTCAAACACTTCCATCACCGGGTTTGCCAGTAATTTTTTTGCTGCATCGGATGCTAATGCTAAGGCAGCTTCTTTATTTGCTGCTTCTATCTGCAGGTCAATATGTTTACCGATCCTCACATCTGCCACTGCATCCAGTCCTAAATTCTGAAGCCCGCCTAACACTGCTTTCCCCTGGGGATCCAACAGATCTTTGAGTGGCATCACTTTTACCTGCGCTGTAAATATCATGATCATTAATTTTTAAAGGCCAAAGATAAAATAATGTAAGCGATAAAAATAACCGGCACAGCCATCCATTGCAAAAACAATACAGCAATGATGGAAAAAATGATCAGGATGAATTTGGATAAATTATTCTTAAAAGAAAAATTCTTGAACTTCATTGCCATCATGGGGATATTGCTTACCATGATCCATGATACAAATAAGATCACAGCATAAAGAGCCCACTTATTTAATAAAAGGAAAATCGCAGTATCATCACCGCCATGCCAGTAAATAAGCGGAAAAGAAGCGATCAGTAGCCCAACAGCAGGTGTGGGTACACCTTTAAACCCATATTGCTGCGATTGATCAAGGTTGAATTTTGCCAGCCGGTAAGCTGATGCTGCTGCAATGATAAATGCCGGCAATAACAGCCATGTTGATACATCCACACCAACTTCTTCCCTTGCATAACTCATTCGCAGAAACTGGTAAATGATCATAGAAGGAGCCACTCCGAAGCTAACTACATCGGCTAATGAATCTAATTGCTTGCCCATTTCCGAGGAAGCGCTGAATAGACGTGCAATAAACCCATCCAAAAAATCTACTACCGCAGCAAGCCCGATAAACAAGGAAGCCATCCATATCTTTTCAGGTATATCTATAAACTGTGCTCCTTCGGGATTGTATTGTATAGCGATACCATTCTGTAATGTTGCAACGATTGCAAGACAACCGAATACAAGGTTAAGAAGCGTAAATAAATTGGGGATCTGTCTCATTCGATTGGGAAATTTGAAAATTAATTGATTGGGAAATTTTAAAATTCGGAAATTATTTGATCTCCAAATAAGTTTTTCATTTCCAAATTTCCAAATTAGTACATTTCCAAATTACTTCTTCATCAACGCCTCTATATCTTCTACCGTTATCGGAATATTCTTCATCAGATCTTTATTGCCATTCTTTGTTACCCATAAAAGCAGGAATGGTATTTACGATCGAGCCGGGTATTTATATTGAAGAAGAAAAAATGGG
>JANNBU010000115.1:0-5031 GCA_031385805.1 Ferruginibacter sp. | reverse complement strand
AAATCATCATACTTCTAACTGGTTAGATTGCTTCGTTCCTCGCAATGACGGGCCGAAACTTAACCGGTTGTAATATAATTCTCCACAGGAATCCTGTTGGTAATACTTTTTGCAAGGGTCATTTCATCTGCATATTCCAGTTCGCCGCCAAAGGAAATACCACGGGCAATGGTAGTGATCTTTACATTTATTCCTTTAAGTTTTCTTCCTATATAATAAACAGTAGTATCACCCTGTATATTCGGATTGAGGGCAAAAATAATTTCCTGCGTTTGTTCTTCGTTTACACGTTTTACAAGCGGCTCTATATTCAACTGGTCGGGCCCAACACCATCCAATGGTGAAATGATGCCGCCCAGAACATGGTACACTCCGTTGAATTGCTGCGTGCTTTCAATCGCAATCACATCTCGGATGTTTTCTACCACGCAGATCATTTCCTGTTTGCGCATGGGATTGCTACAGGTATTGCAAAGTTCTTTATCAGAAATATTATAACAACGTTTGCAGAACCTGATCTCTTTTCTCATAGCGGCAATGGTATCGCTGAAATGTGAAACTTCGTTCTCATCCTGTTTTATAAGATGAAGCACCAACCGAAGGGCAGTTTTTTTTCCAATACCGGGGAGTTTGGCAAATTCATTGACCGCATTTTCTAAAAGGGAAGAAGAGAATATCATGGGGCAAATTTAGCTTTTAGCCGTTAGCTATTAGCTTTTAGCCGGGCAATTTTTTAGAATAGCTACTATCCGCTGTTTTTTGCTAAGAGCTAACGGCTAAAAGCTAATAGCTGTTTATAGTTTTATATCTCTCTCATTATCCCAATCTGCCCTGATAGCAAGTTTTTGAGGAAGTGTTATGGCTTTTTCGGGTTGTATCTTCTTTGAATAATTTCCCGGATCCCACAGGCCATTGTTATTGAGGTCGTATAGGATACGGATGGTATATTCACCGGGAGGAAAAAGTTTATTACTCCATTCTGTTGCAATAATTGGATAGGAAAATTTAATATTGTCGCCTTCTAAGAATTGTATGACGGGGTGTTTGGCCAGTTCAATATTGCTAAACCTTAATACAATTCTTCCATAATCTTCTGTTCTTTTGGTAATGATGCGAATGGTATCTGACCTGGGTAAAATATTTCCTAAGGAGTCCTCCACCGTTTCTTTGGGAAGAATAAAATAATAGTTTGATTCAGGTTGCCAGGCCGTTGCAAGGGATATATTTTTACGGGTACTATCGATCGTTAGTGTAAAATTACTTACCGGTTTATAATTTGTATCTGCCAGTATTGGTTTCAGGGTATCGAATTTTTTTAAGGGATTATTAAAAGCAAGATCTAATGTTTGTAAAAGATCCTGTATTTGCCCTGCCAGACCGGGGGATAGATTGGTAGTGTATTTTAATTTTTTTTCAGGTGCTGCTTTTAGTACGGTGGTTTTACTGTTATCTGGTTTTTGTTCGGCATAAGCAAATAGTCTGATAAACATATTAGTTTGTGAACTGTATACTACACTATCATCGAATGCAAATATTTCTGTTTTTGAATTATAGGTTTTTCTGCCATCACCATCTTTTAAAACATAAATATTAAAATCAGCATTTGGTAAATGGTTAAATTTAAAATTTCCCTGCCCGTCAAGTTTTGTTATATAATCCGGTTTTGTTTTTAATACGGCACTGTCAACAGTATTCCGGTATAGCATTACCATGAGCGTGCTGTCTGGTTTTCCAGATTCTGCCATTACTACATTCCCTTCCATTGTTAATGAATCGATGATATTTCCTGTTGAGAAAACATAAGTAAAATCCTTTAGTGTATTGCTTTCATGAACATCCCTGATGGAATTGCCAAAGTTGATGCTATAGGTTGTATTGGGTAAAAGTGTGTCCTTGAATTTTATGCTGATCGTTTTGAGGTTGTAATTGATCGTAGGGTTTGTTTTCTGTAATGGCGAAATGATGAGGTTGCTTTGTAATTCCTGCAACTCGATATATTCATTGAATGAAAGGGTTATTTTGTTTCCTTTAAAATTAAGGGTGTTGGGTTCCGGATTTGCTTTTACCAGGCGGGGAGGTAGGGAATCCCTTGCGCCGCCGGTTGGGGCGCTTATTTGTGCGCATCCGAAATTAAGTGTTATTAAAAAGTAACAAGTGATGACAGCGCTGAGGAAAACAAGTATATTTTTTTTCATTGATGATGCTAAGGTATTGCAATTTTTAAAAGCTGCTAGCTATTAGCTGTTAGCTGTTAGCTGTTAGCAAGAAACCTCACTTCAAACATTCAAAGTAAGCAGTTATTTTGTTTTCTTTGAAATATATAAATTAATTATCCCTCAAAAATTGTCCGGCTAATAGCTATTTTCTTCTTCCTCCAGGTCATGCAAAGCCACAGCAAGTTTATTGTCTTTTACAAAATTGCACCAATGGCAATCTTCTTTTCCACAGCCGGTATAAAACTGGCGGTCCTGTATTTTTTGCCACACATCTTTTATCTGATGTTTTACTGTTTCAATATCCTGGGGATTGATAACAATTTTTTCTTTGCGGTATTCTTTTTTCTTGTCTGGTTCTACAAAATCAAATTCTGTGCTGATGACCTTCCAGTCTTTTTGTTCATAATTATCTACTAATATTTTATAAAATACAGCCTGTCGCCAGTAATCGCCACCGTTGGGATCTTTATCGCCCGGTGGTTTCATTTTTGGAATGGCTTTATCAATGTCACCGCTTTTATAGTCAACCACATTTACTTCTTTGCCATTGAATTCAAGCTTATCTAATTTTCCTTTTAAGGGAACACCGTTTACAACCACCCCACGGATATTTCTTTCTACTGCCACTACTTTGTTCAATGTATTGATGTATTTGTCGTAGTAATTACGCAATACCTCATCCCCATATTCTATTCTCCTGTCAAAAGCTTCCTTGGTAAAATTTTCCCTGTGACGATTCATGTACCATTTAAAGTCAGTAATCATTTCTGCTGATGATGGAAATTTTTCCTGTTTACCATCCTGCATCCTTTTGAACAGCCGTTCTAAGGCAAAATGAATGGCACTTCCAAATTCTGTTGCTTCGTTCTTGCCCGATGGAATACGGATAAGGTTCTTATAATAAAATCCAAGCGGACAATTCAGGTAATTATTTAATGCAGTTACATTCATCACAAATTTTTCAAGCAGGCCGGTTATAAAATCTTCTTCTGCTTTATCAATTTCGGGGGCTTGTGCATTGAACTGTAATAGTTCAAAATCCATTAGTTGTTCATCTGTTAACATGATCTTTTCTACCGGCAGGTCATGTTCTTCCAGGATCTCAGCAATGAACATGGATGGTTCAATTTCTTTACCATCGTTTTTGAATTTGGCGAAAGAAATATATAAATGAGTTTCAGCTCTTGTTAATGCTACATAAAACAGCCGGCGTAATTCCTCCTCATCGCTCGATCGGGGCTGGGTAGAAAACATGGTATCGGGGAATTTATAACCGCCACCTGGTTTTCTTTTTTTCTCCCAGGAAGAGGCATTTACACCCGTAAAGAAAACATATTCAAATTCAAGACCCTTGCTGCCGTGGGCTGTTAACAGGTTTACGCCTTTGTCGCTGCCGGCAACCCTGATCATTGGCAATGGCAGGTCTTCCTTTTCCATCAGGTCAATGATATCCATTAGCCCTGCGAGATTGAGTGAGGAGTTCCGGCTGTTTTCTTCTTTTATAAATTCAAACAAAGCTGTAAGAACCTGCACCAGCGTTATCTTATCTGTTGATTGCATGATATAACCTAGCACACCAGCATTGCGGGTGATATTTCTATACAACTGTTGCAGGGTTACATTTGATACATCGGCGATCAATTGTTCTAAAACAAAACTGATATGCTTTAGACCCTCATTGATCCCTTTATCAAATAAATTTTGTGCAGGCGCATTAGCTTTGTCGGATAATAATTTCCTGATAGAAACCTGCTCCCCGCTATATTTTTTGCTGTTTACCTCTACCGTAAGTTTTGCAATTTCTATTGCTGGAATATTATAGAAATCATAGTGAAGTATTTCAAAAAGTATTTCATCGCCACCATAAGGAATATCGTGTTCTGCATTGAGGTAGCGAAGGATCTGTATTATTTTCTTTGCAAAAGGTTGTTCTAAAATATTAATACTACGTTTACTGAAGACCGGGATATTCTTTAAACGAAAATAAGTTGCCAATTCTTCGCCGTATCTGTTCTCTTTATAAATAATGGCAATATTTCCGGGGCTGGCCCCTTGTTCAAGCAAATCATGAACCTTATTGGTTATATCAGCCATTTCTTCTTTTACTGAATTGTATTCCCTGATGGTTGGTTGATTGGTTAACTGGTTTATTAATTTATTGGATGAAAGCAGGTCTTTGCTTAATCCATCAATTTGTTTTACCAATCGCTCATCATTTTTATTGATGAGCGTTTTGGAAATATCAAGAATGGGTTGTGTGCTGCGGTAATTATTGGTAAGCACAATCGTTTCCAGGTCTTTTGTATATGAATTTGCAAAGCCGATCATATTCTCCACATTGGCTCCCTGGAAGCGGTAGATGCTTTGGTCATCATCCCCCACTACAAATACATTTGGTTTATCCCAATAACTGATGAGGAGTTGTACCAGTTTGTTTTGCGTGCCGCTTGTATCCTGGAATTCATCAACCAGTATGTATTGAAATTTTTCCTGGTAATTTGCCAGCAGGTTTTTATTTTCTTCAAATGCTTTTATCACCCAGTTGATCATATCATCAAAATCATAACGGTTTTTATTTCGCATTAAATTTTGATAACGGTCAAATTCGTTTACAGCTGCACGCAGTTTATTCATGCGTTCAAGCTCTTCTTCATATTTATCTTTTTTGAGATCACCCGCATTGAATTCCTTGTATTTTCTTTTGTAGATAAATTCATCGCGATTGGGGAGGTCGGCAATATAACTGTCAATGGCTGTATTGATGTGTTCTTTTGTCCAGCCCTCTCTTTTCATAGAAGAAAATAAATTCCGCAGG
>JANNBU010000108.1:0-9714 GCA_031385805.1 Ferruginibacter sp. | reverse complement strand
AACCAATGACCGCCTTCATCCCAATATGAAAAGATTAATAGATCTTACCCGTACGGCAGCAAAACAACTTGGATATATAAGCCGTGGACTTACCAGGGTAAAAGTGGAAGTTTTAGATCAAAAACTATATAAATAGCAGTTTAATTATATTTCTATGCACAGGTATGGATAACTATATGTGTAAATAATTTCACCATTTCAATCTAAGCAGTTATTTTTGTTGCGTTTACTAAACTGATAAATATGAAGAAACTAACTCTTTCAATCATCACCCTGGTTGTTTGTACGGTCACCTATAGTCAAAATGAGTACAAAAAGCTGCCATCTTTGGGTATCCACCTTTTTTTTAATGATTTTCAGACTGCCGCCGAAATGCGTAGCAGCGGCCTTGGCAATGTGGTCAGGGATAAGCAATGGTCTAGATCACGGCGTATGACCCCGGGCCTGGCGATCAGCTACATGCAGGGACTTAGCAATAAACTGGATTTTGCGGCTACCATTTCAGGATCTATTGGAGAATACCCTGTGCCCAATAAGTTATCTACAACACAACAAAAAGTAATATTGGAAGCTGTTGCAACAGGAAACCTGAAACTGCTTTCTGATAAATATTATATCAACCCCTTTCTTACAATGGGTGTTGGAGCGTCTAAATACAAAGGTTATTATGCTGCTTTTATGCCGATTGGTGCTGGTATGCAGATCAAAATAACGAATGATATTTTTCTAACGGCGAATTCGCAATACAGGGTCGCCATTACAGAAAACAGTGCCTATCATTTCTACCATAGTTTTGGTGTGGTTGCACCCATAAAGAAAAGGCCTTAGGTAAATTTTTGGAATAGCTTCTCCGCTGGAGTGCTTTTGAAGATATAGAATGACCCCGGATATTTTCAGGGGTTTATTTTTTTAAGAAGATTGATTTAACACTAGGAATATCATTTCCAGATCAATTTACTTTCAAACAGATCTTATTATTTTCATTCAAATGATATACTTCAATTGTTTTCTTATCTTTTTCCTGTTCAGCATATTCATTAAAAGCAGTAATGGTTAACTGGTTATTCTTAATAACCGTTTCAACAGATAAAAAACCTTCTGCATTATCATAATAAACTGTTTTGTGATCAAGCAATTTATCATGATCGTCGTAGATAGTAATCCAGATAAAATTTTCTGATTCATATTCCCTCCCGATCAACAATACTTTTATTTTCTGGTCCGATAATAAGGTATCAACAACATGATACCTGAAACCGTTTTCATCGCCGGTAGTGCTGTCGATCATTTTTATTGAAAGTGATTTATATCCGGCTGCATCAACTTTTTGGGCGGCAGATAATCTTTTACCTGTAATAACAGTTTTTTCATTCAGCACTGTTTCTTTGAGTTTTGCTTTTACAGAACTTGCAGGATTTTTGTTTACAATTGCAATGGTATCGTGTTGGGTTTCCTCAACAAGATTTTTTTCAGTTGCTGAATTACAGGTTGAATTCAACAATGAAAATATAAGGATCACCGGGTATATTCTTAAACAAAATGTCATGTTAACTGCATGTTAATGGGGATTATGAATACAAAACAAATTTATGAATTTTTAAAGACCAGTTGCTGTCCGGTGAGTCAGGCTCTTATTCATTACAGACCACGTGGTACCAGGGGGCTAATATTGAGATATACTGCAAATAGGGTATTAAGCAATACAGGTCAACAAATTATTCAGAAAAGGGATCATTTTTTAAAACAATTAGTACCTTTAAGTGTTGGTATTTTTAATTGAACGGTTTTATCTCAGTAGAATAAAAATATCAGCAATAATCAATACCTAAAATTCGTTATTAGAAAACTGAAAAACCTCAACAGATAATCTAAATATCTTTTACTATTGAAATCGAAAAACTTTCGCTAAGGAGGAAACTTCTGATTAAATGATTAAAAAACCAGGGCATATGAATAAGCGGAATTTTGCCAGGTTGATGCTGCTACTTTTTCTTTTTTTTAAAGTAGAATTATCATTGGCCCAAACTTTGCCAACAGGATTTTCTTATACCACTATCGGTTCGGGATGGGTTCAGCCTGTTGGTACAACATTCAACAGTGATGGTACAAAACTTTTTGTCTGGGAAAAAGGAGGGAAGGTTTACGTGTGTAACTGGAACGGTACAACGTATGTAAAACAGGCAACGCCCGTGCTGGATATTTCGCCGGAAGTTGGAAATTGGAGGGACCATGGCTTAATAGGTTTTGCACTCGATCCTGATTTTAATGTAAACGGTTTGATATATTGTTTGTACGTGGTTGACCGGCACCACTTGATGAATTTTGGAACGCCTCCTTATAATGCCAATAGCAATAATTACTATTCAGCTACTATCGGCAGGCTTACAAGGTATGCCACAGCAAGCGGTGGAGGAAATTTAACAGCAACTTTAGCTTCACGAACAATTTTGCTGGGAGAAACAAAAACTACCGGCTCTCCTGTTTTATATGAATCGCATGGGGTTGGTTCGCTTGCATTTGCTTCCGATGGCACTTTATTGGTTTGTACAGGTGAGGGTGCCAGTTATGATGCAACTGATGATGGCAGTGTTGGCCATACTTATTATATACAGGCGCTGGCCGATGGCATTATCCGTGCAAAAGAAAATGTGGGGTCTTTCCGCTCCCAGATGTTGAATAGCATGAATGGGAAAATTTTACGGCTTGATCCGGCAACAGGAAACGGGGTAAGCAGCAATCCTTTTTACAATGCCGGTTCGCCAAGATCAGCACAATCAAGGGTATGGGCATTGGGTTTAAGGAACCCGTTCAGGATGTGTGTACGACCCAATACCGGATCTACGAATCCTGCAACCGGTGATATTGGTGAAATATATGTGACCGATGTAGGTTGGTTTGAAGTAGAAGAATTAAACATCATTAAAGAACCTGCTACCAATTGCGGATGGCCGTTTTACGAGGGTTTAAATTCCCAGTATGAATTTTCTTCGCTTACAAACCCTAACCAGGATGAGCCCAACCCATTATATGGCATTGGCGGTTGTTCACAACAATATTTTACATTTCGAAATCTTATAAAACAGGCAACTGCAGATAATATTCATACTGTTTATAATCCATGCAATGCTTCTGTTCCTATTCCATCAGCAGGTAATGATAACAGGTTCTTTCACAGGTTACCGGCTATTGACTGGAAACACGGACCAGGAACAGACAGTACACGTGTTGCAGTTTTTACTACAAATAATTTTACTGTTAAACAAATAGGAACCAGCGGTTCGGGTGTTACGGGTTCGCCGTTTGCGGGCAATGCTGCTGTAGGAGGTTGCTGGTACACGGGCACTTTATTTCCGCCTGAGTACACCGACACTTACTTTATGTCAGATTATGGGGCTAACTGGATAAAGAATCTCAGCATTCAGTTTACTGATAAAGTACAAAAAGCTACTGGCTTCGCTTCTAATTTCGGTGTAATTGTTAATATGTGCCAGAATCCATTAGATCAAACTTTATTTGCTACAGACTATTCCAATGAAACAATTAAAAGAATTACTTATGGCGGCAACCAGGCTCCGGTAGTAAAAATGAGTTCCGACAAGATATACGGCCCCGGCCCGCTTACCGTTAATTTTACTGGTAATACTTCTTATGATCCTGACGGGCCTTCTGTAACATATAGCTGGGATTTTGGTGATGCCTCAGCCCTGAATACAAATGCAAATCCTTCTCATGTTTTTACATCGGGGAATTCAAATCCAAAGAAATTTGTAGTTAAACTTACTGTTAAGGACAACCTGAATGCAACAAGTGTTGACAGTATGATCATTTCTATTAACAATACTCCACCGAATGTTACCATCACAAGCCCGGTGAATAATTCTTTTTATCAGTTAGGTGCCGATACTGCGTATTCCCTGCAGGCAACTGTAATTGATGCAGAACATCATTCCAATGAATTATCCTTTACCTGGCAAACTATTTTGAGGCACAATACACACCAGCATCCCGAGCCGGTTGATACCACTAAAATAACAACAAGCCAGATATCAAGGATTGGTTGCAATGGTGATAATTATTACTGGTTTATAAAACTAACGGTTACAGATGCGGCAGGCCTTTCTAAAGTTGATTCTACCAAGCTGTTGCCTTATTGTGGCGGGCCATTACCGCTTTCACTTGTTTCATTCAACGTTTCTTCACATGGCGGGGCAAACTTTGTTTACTGGGTTACCTCCAATGAAGTGAACCTGAAAGTTTTTGAAATAGAACGCAGTTATGATGGAGCGAATTTTGTAAAAATAGGAACGGTGAATGCTTACACGACCCAGGGAACCAATAATTATAATTTTAAAGATGACAGTTTCCTGGACGGTTATATTTATTACCGTTTAAAAATGGTTGATGTAGATGGTAAGTTCTCCCGGTCACTTATTGTGCGTATATATAGCGGTACAAAAACAAGTAACGGCCTGACGGTTTCACCAAATCCATTTGCCAATGAATTTTTATTTGCTGCAGCATTTGAACAGGCGGGAATGATAACAATCAGGATCATTGATACAAAAGGTACAGTAATTAAAACGATTAAAAGGCAGGTAGATGCCGGGTTCAATAGTTTTCAAATTGACAAACTTGGCAATATCGGCAAAGGAGTTTATTTCCTTGAAGTGATACAGGATAACAATGTAAGAAAAACAAAACTGATCAAAGAATAATGATTGGCCCGTAAGCTGTAAGGATTTCATAACCCCAACCTTAAGAGTGGGGTTATGAATGCAAAATACAATACCGCTGGGCTTTAGCCCAGATTAGTAGCACAATTCTTTGTGACTACCCTGTTGATGACTGGACAGTTTTTTATTTCAACTGAATAAAAAATTTAATGCTGCACTTTTCCTTTAAAATTCCTGAATTTTAAGAAGGTCATAATCATAGATAGTTCTTCCGGCAAAAGCTTTTTCATTACAGCATGATTCTTTTGGTCATTGGTCTGGTATGCTGTCATATAATTCACGATCTCTTTTTCTGTAAAATTTGGTATACTGTCTTTTCCTTTTGTAAAGATACCATGACAGCCGCTGCAATTTGTTTTAAACAGGATCCTTCCTTTTTCAAGGTTTCCAAGCAGTTCTGTTTTTCTTTCGGCAGGAAGATAGGAGGGTATATCATAAGTTGTTTTCTTCTGAACAGCACATTGTATCAGTATTACGGCCAGCAATAGAAAGAGAATTATATACCTGGTTTTCATTTTTGTATTGTTTTAATATTCACCGCCAATTTTACGGGTATTTAATTTTTTATCTTTTGAAACGGGTAATGCTACGGGAGCCGCTTCAAATTTAATATTTTCATTCAATGATCGTAAGAATGCTGTCAATTGTTCTTTTTCTAAATTGGAAAGTTTTAGTGAATCAGCTGAAAGTGTTTGATTGCTGATCTTTAATCCTTTGCCAACGCCTCCACCGGCATCATAAAAACTGATCACTTCTTCTAATGTATTAAACACGCCATTGTGCATGTAAGGTTTGGTATGTTCGGCATTTCGAATGGTTCCGGTTCTGAAAGCATTCATTGTTTGTACGGCAGGATTGATCAACGTTCTTCCGCTATCCGGACTGATCTTTGAATAAACTGTATCAGCAGGTACGCCCAATACCTCAAACTCAGTGCTAATATAGGGAGGCCTTACGCCATTGAATTGCGGAACAAAATGACAGGTTGCACATTGTGCCTTACTCATGAAAATATTAAAGCCTTTTTCAGAATCTTTGTTGATGTTTTTATTTTCATTCATAACATTGTCAAACGGAGAATAATAATTACTGAAACTGCTGTAATAGAAAATAACCGCTGAAACAATATGATCTATATTTATTTTTTTAGAATTGGGTGTCAGTTTTACAAAACGCTTAAATGCTTTTTTATATTCATCGCAACTCAATACTTTTTTCAGGATATCTCTTTCATTCCCCCCCGACATTTCTAACGGGTTTCCAACAACCGTTTTTGCCTGTTCCATTAAAGATATATGTTTGCCATCCAGCATCAGCAAATGATTATAAACAACATTGATCAGGGAAGGGGCATTTCTTGGAAGCGATTGCTGGCCATCAAATTGCAGTGTTGTAGCTATTGAAGTATCAGTAAAATATTCAGTTGGTTTATGACAGGATACACAACTTCTTTTATTGTTGCCTGATAAAAGCGGGTCATAAAATAATAATTTACCAATGGCACTTATTTCAGCAAGTGTTGCTTCCTCATCCACAGCAATATAAACCCCTTTTGCATTTTGTCCCTTATACAATGATTTGTCAAAGATGGAAACAGCCTTATCTTCTAAACTAAAGTCATTGAAATTATTTGATATCACCCCATAATCCCGGATCATTTTTTGATTTAAACCAAACAACGGGTTTACATAATTTTTTATGAAACTGTAATGATCAAATTCATTGGGATCTTTGGACTGACCTTTTACAAACAGTATTGCTTCGCTGTAAAGTTGCAGGTACTCTTTTTTGATTGGCCAGGCGGGGAAACTTTCATCATAAGCAGTATAGATCTGCTTAACGGACCCAAGCATAGATTCAAGTTCCGGAATAATGTTCCGTGGTTCAGGGCACTCAAACCCGGTTGTATAAATGGCAGCAAGGTTCAATAAAAAAAGCCTGTTTGCCAGGTAAAAATGATCGTGTTTATTTAAGTTAACAGCAATAGAATCTTCCAGGTATATTTTTGTATTTTGTAAAGAAGATCGTACCAGGAAGAACAAAGAATCTTTTTCAATATTTTTTTCATCGAGATATAGCTCAGCTAATGAAAGCCCTGCACCTTCCCGTTTATATGGAGGTTCAAACTTTTCAAATACTTCTGTTTCCCATTCAACAGGTAAGGGACCATTTATTTTATGGTAAGTAACCGGGTCGAGGTAACGCAACCACAGATCAATTCCTTTAAGTTTTAACCTGCATTGTGCTATTTTATTTTTTATTGCAAGCTTCCCGTTTTCAGTATGAATATTTTCATTGCCGATGAAGTTGATCAGGTCAATTTCACTTTGAGAAAATTCATTTATCCGGGAATGGTAAAGTTGAACATAACGGTCATTCCCAGGTGATTTGAAAGATAAATTTGCAATGATCACCATTGAGACCAGCAGTGCTGCTATAAAGAACGGTTTATTCAATTTATTCAGTAGTTAATTAAAAACCGGTTGATAAAGTTACACCAATTGTCCTGGGATCACCTAAGTGGATAGCGCCAAAATCATAAGCGTAGGCAATGTATTTTTTATCGCCAAGGTTTCTTGCCCAAAACATCAATGTTGCATATTTGGAAGATATACCAAAACGAATATTTACTAAGCTGTAATCATTTTGTTTGATATTATTTGCCAGGTCAAAATATTGTCTGCCAAGATACAGCCATTCAGCACGGGCAACTAATTTCAACCGGGCTTTGGTACCCAATCCATAACCATATTGCAATGCAAGCATGGAAGTTGATTCGGGCGTAAAAATTTGTTTCTTACCATCCAGGTTTACTGCCGATCCGTTCTGTGCCAGTTTTAAATTTTTATAAGTTGCATCTGTATAACCAAAATTATAATCAACCTGTAATCCTTTTATCGGTGTTGAGGCAATTTCAAGTTCTATTCCCTTACTGGTTAATTCACCGGCATTTTTGGTAACCGTTACAGCATCGGGTAGCAATAGTGTTGGTACCTGGGCATCCGTTACATACGTAAGAAAGGCTGTAACGTTCAGTTGTAAACGATTGTTAAAAAGGTTATTTTTTATTCCGGCTTCAATGTTATTGCTGTATTCGGGTTTGTATGGATACAATGGCGGCTGCGATGGATCCGAAGACAGAGCCGTTAACCCACCAGTCCTGTATCCACGACTATAGGTTACAAATGCATCACTGTTCTTACTGATATTGTACGACAACCCAAGTTTGGGAGAGAACGCATTGAAATCTGCACTGGCACTTGTATCAGGCCTTGTTTCAAACAAGGGAACAGGATCAGGATCTTTTGCATATTCACCCAATACATTGTATTTTTTCTTTTCGTAATCATACCGCAAGCCGGCAATGATATTTAATTTACCGGTAACAGCATAGCTTAGCTGCCCAAAAAAAGCGATGCCCGAACTTTTTCCTTTGGTGGAATTGATGATAGAAAAATTTGTATCGGGTGCGCCAACATAAGCTGCGTCTTTTCCAAAATGAACAGCTTGTTTGGATGGATTATCCTGGTAAAAAAGATAACTACCCAATGTCCATTTTAATTTAGATGTTGTGGACGACGGAGAAGTGAATTTGAATTCCTCTGTCAGCACTTTTACTTTATTCCAGTTGCCGTTATAATCATTGATAATGGTTACGCCATCTATCGGGGAAAAATCTCCATCCAACGGCTTGTCATAATAACGGTGATTGGATTGGTAAGCTGTTTGTGAACTGAAATTGAATTTCTTTCCGGTATAAGCAGCAATCAATGAGATATTAAAAGTCTTGTCTATCATTTTAGCAACAGCATCCTGTTCAAGATGGAATGGATTACTGAAAGCTGCCGAGTCTCCGTTTACCAATGGGAAAGGCCCGTTGTTACGATAGTTTTGACGTTTTACATTTAAAGTAAAGGCCAGCTTTTTATTGGCTATATATTTCAGGTATAAATTTTTTGTAACTGAATATTGCTTATCAAAAGAACTGTTGTTAAAATCATTGGTATAAAAACCATCCCGCTTGTTGTAAACATTTGACAAGCCTAGAAATAGTTTATTCTTAATTAATGGGATGCGCAGGCCGGCACTCATTCGAAACTGGTTATAATTCCCAGCATTCATTTCTACAAATCCATTCAGTTTATTACCCGGTTGTTTTGTAATGATATTGATAACACCTCCCATCGCATTCCTGCCATACAAAGTTCCCTGCGGGCCCCTCAATACTTCAATGCGTTCTATATCTGATAGAGCGGCAATATAAGTATCGAGACTGAACTGGTTCACACCATCAATATAAGTGGTTACTGCAGGATCATAGGAAGTAGTTGCAATGCCACGAATAGAAGTGACATTTCTGTCATCACCAGAGTTGGCTGAATATAAATTTGGAACAATGGCAGTTAGTTCTTTGCTGTTCCATAAACGATATGCTATAACCTGCTTCGATGAGATTGCTGTAATGCTTAACGGAACCTTTTGTAAAAACTCCTCCTTTTTTTGTGCACTTACTAATACAGCATCTAATTGAACAGTGGCATCTGCCAGGATAAAGTTAACCGGTTCGGTATTTGAATTTCCGATAACAATATCCCTGTTCAAAGTTGCATAACCAACAGAAGAAACCTGCATCGCATATTTACCCGGTAAAAGATCCGTAAAACTAAAATTCCCCTGTTCATCGGAAGTTGTGCCCTGGTTGGTATTCAACAAATAAATGGTTGACCTGGCAATGGGAAGGGATTTAATATTGGTAACTTTTCCCGAAAAATTACTTTTTTGCTGGCTATATAGAGAAACAGTTATAATACTAAGCAATATATAACAGAATATCCTGCGCTTCATAAAGGGGCTTTTTCAAATGGTAAATGATTTTGCTTATAACGGTAGCCGGGCAAAAATATTACCTAAAATAAGTCTGCCCGGGCTTTTAATGATAACCGGTACTTTTTGTAAATAATGACTGCTACAGCGTTATAAC
>JANNBU010000164.1:0-7523 GCA_031385805.1 Ferruginibacter sp. | reverse complement strand
GCATTGGCGTGAGATAAGGCCAATGGTATTGGATTCAGCCTCTCAGTTCATGCCCCCGCGTCCGCCGCTGTTTGATATAAAAAATAAGAATAGTGTATATTATAAAGCTCTGATGGAAGTTAAGAATACCGGCGATAGTTTAATAGCAGAGCAAATGCATATAGCTGAATTTTGGGATGACAATCCATTTAAGATGAATGTAGTGGGGCATGCCAGTTATGCTACCAAAAAATTTTCCCCTCCCGGACACTGGATGAATATTGTTGGTATTGCAGCTAAATCAGCAGGTGCTGATTTTAATACTACCATTGCAGCATACACGCAAACAGCCATAACCTTGTTTGATGCATTTATCAGTTGCTGGGATGAGAAATACCGCAGTAATTACATCCGCCCCGAAACCGCTATCAACAAGTATGTAACAGACAGCTGGAGGCCATATATACAAACACCGCCTTTTCCATCTTATACAAGCGGGCATGCAACTATTTCTGCAGCATCTGCCGAAGTCATGACAGATTGGTTTGGCGACAATCTTTCTTTCAGTGATACTTCACTGCTGGAGTTTGGGATTAAAAGCAGGGTCATACAGTCGTTCAGAAAAGCAGCAAAAGAAGCGGGCTTGTCAAGATTATATGGTGGGATTCATTACAGGTTCGATAATGATGAGGGTAATATAGCCGGTATAAAGATCGGCAGGTTTATCCTGGAACATTTGCATTTTAAAAAATAATTAAAAATTTAGCAGAATGAAATTGTATTTAAAAAATAATTTACAAAAACTAACTTTTTGCCTGGCTTTGTTGACAATTGTAAAGCCTGCCACTGCCCAAACAGACATGGACGGGCTAATGATGGAGAAAAATTTTTTCTGCGTTGGCCCCACAGCTGGTAAAAGTAGCTGGGAAAAATACTGGGAAGGATCTTTTAAAAGAGAGAACCTTAACCTTGGGAAAGTCAGCACCACACATGCAATGATCATGGGAAATTATGGGATTAACGATAAACTCAATGTATTATTTGGATTACCATACATTAAAACAAAAGCAAGTGAAGGTCAGTTAGCCGGGCAAAAGGGTTTACAGGACTTATCTTTTTTCATAAAATGGCAGGCCTATGGCAGGCATATTGGTAAAGGCCATTTTAAAACATTTCTCATCGGCGGCTATTCTTTTCCGGTATCAAAATATACTGCGGATATGCTGCCACTTTCAATCGGGCTACACAGTAAAAACAGTACAGCTAGGCTGATGTTGGATTACCAGCGGGGAAACTTATCTGCAACTGCATCGGGCAGTTATATTTACCGGTCGAATGTTACATTAGACAGGAATACGTATTACACAACCCAAATGCACTATACCAATGAAGTAAAAATGCCCGATGCTTCTGAGTTTAATATCAGGGCAGGTTACAGGAGCAGTACTTGGATTGCAGAAGTCATTTTTGATAAATGGACAACATTGGGTGGGTTTAATATAACTAAAAATAACATGCCTTTTGTGAGTAATAAAATGAAAGCAACCACATTGGGCATTCATATAAAATATGAAGCCGGTTTTGTAAATGGATTATCATTTGTTGCAGATGCTGCTACAACGGTAGCAGGCAGGAATGTTGGCCAAAGTACGGGTTACAGTGGCGGCATATTTTATATAATGGATTTCAGCAAAAAAGAAAAGACAAAAAAAACTGATAATAAATCTCAAACTAAATAATTATGAAAAAGAATTTTTTATACTTAAGTATTGTATGCTGTGTTTTTATCGCAGCATCCTGTGGCAAAGAAATTGCCGAAGAAAATCTTTCATACTCACTGCTTAACCCGGCAAGGCCCGACAGCAATGCTGGTACCTGGAAACCCATTTTACTCACCACAGCAAATGAATTCAGTTGTGCCACACCTATTGTAAAAACGTCGCCGGATTATATTGTTCAATTAAATGAAATAAAAAGCTTCCAGGCAAATATTACCGATGATGAAAGAGATCTGGTAAAATACTGGGGTGCAGGAGCTGTACTCCGCTGGAATGAGATCATGCGGGAACTGGTGGCTAAAAACAATATTCCTCCTTACCAGAACCCTGACGGTACTTATCCCATTCCAAGTGCAGCTAACCCATTGGCATACCCTACGTTTCCGTTTGCCAATCCGCCTTATGCCGCAAGGGCTTATGCTTATTTAAGCACTGCACAGTATGATGCGTGTATCGCAGCATATTTTTATAAGAAGCAGTTTAACCGTCCGGCACCTTTTATTGTTGATTCAAGTATTCAAACGCTTTTGCCAAGATCAATATTGCCGTCATATCCAAGTGAAGATGCAGCAGTATGGGGTGCAAGTGTTGAAATATTAAAATTGTTATTTCCCGGCGACCAGGATTATATTAATCAAAAGGCCGAAGAACACAAAAGGGCAAGATTGATTGCCGGTGCTAACGTAAGAAGCGACCTGGATGCAGGAGAAGCATTGGGAAAATTAATTGCAGCAAAATTTGTAACAAGGGCAAGAGGCGACAGGGCAGGAGCAGCTGCTGGAAATGCGACGATATGGGCACAACTGGAACAGAATACCATTGCAGCCGGAGAAACTCCATGGATAAGTCAGGAAAATCCAAAACGCCCGCCCATGCTTCCATTGTTTGGAAAAGTAAAAACATTTTTGTTTGATTCCCTGACCATGGTAACAACAATAAGACCTGCTGCGCCACCATCAACTTCATCAGTGCAATTTCAAAACGAATTGAAAGAAGTAGCAGATTTTAGTAAAAATTTTTCGAGGGAACAATTACGCATTGCACATTTCTGGGCCGATGGAATAAGTACTTATACACCGCCCGGTCATTGGAATTATATTGCGGCCACTGATTTTGCACAGCAAAATTTTAGTGAAGCAAGATGGGCAAGAAATATGGCATTGCTGAATATGAGCCTCATGGATGCAGTTGTTGCCTGCTGGGATGCAAAATATCTTTATTTTAATCCCAGGCCATCACAGATGGACAATAGTATAAAAACAGTAACCGGGCTTCCCAATTTTCCTTCCTATATTTCAGGGCACAGTACTTTCAGCGGCGCTGCGGCTACGGTTCTGGGTTATATAATCCCCGGCAGGGCAACTGCATATAACGATATGGCAAAAGAAGCATCAAATTCACGTTTGTATGGTGCTATACATTACCGCAGTGATTGTGAAAAAGGATTAGAAACCGGAACCAAAGTAGGTAACTATGCAGTGGGCAGGGGGCACCTCGATGGTGCAGAATAGACTAATTTAATTTTAAAGAACAAACGTTTGCAATCCGCAAAAACATTTAAAGCCACCTTTTCGGGGTGGCTTTAATATTATATTACAATTGATAAGCTAAATCTTAAATTGTATGAAGAAAATTTTTATTGCTGCTACTTTACTGCTTGTAACAGTTGCAACTTTTGCACAATTACCACAACTTGGAAAAGATGCAAATGAAAAGATAATTAAAGCAATGACAACAGTTGAAAAAGCCCGTCTTATAATGGGATTGGGGATGAACGTACCCGGTTTTTCAGATGATAAAAATCCTCCTGATACCATAAAACCGTATAACCCTGTTGATGGATCGGCAGGAGTTACTTATGCCATACCCAGGTTGGGGATTCCGGCAATCGTTCTTGCAGATGGCCCCGCTGGTCTGCGTATTAATCCTATTCGGGAAAATGATAAAGCCACTTATTATTGTACCGCATTTCCTATCGGAACATTACTGGCTTCTACATGGGATGATGCAACTGTTAAGAAAGTTGGTCATGCTATTGGTCATGAAGTAAAAGAATATGGAGCTGATGTTTTACTTGCGCCTGCACTTAATATTCACCGCAACCCACTTGGTGGAAGAAATTTTGAATATTATTCAGAAGATCCGTTGGTGAGTGGAAAAACAGCCGCTGCTTATATTAATGGCGTTCAGGAAAATGCTGTTGGTACGTCTATTAAACATTTTGCCGCTAATAATCATGAAGCAAACAGGATGAAGATAAATGTGCAGGTAGATCAGCGTGCATTGCGGGAAATATACCTGCGTGGGTTTGAAATGGCAACAGCAACATCTAAACCATGGACACTCATGTCATCCTATAATAAAGTAAATGGTATATACACTTCACAGAGTTATGACCTGATTACAACCATTCTTCAAAAGGAATGGAATTATAAAGGTCTTGTGATGACAGATTGGTTTGCAGGAGATGACGGTGCCGCACAAATGAATGCGGGCAATCACATGATCATGCCTGGAACAAAAAGCCAGTACGAACAAATACTGGATGCTGTTAAAAATAACAAACTTAAAACTTCCATGCTGGATGCGAATGTTGATAAGGTACTTGATCTGATCCTTCAATGCCCAACATTTAAAAAATATAAGTATTCAAATAAACCAGACCTTGTGGGTAATGCAGCAATAGCACGAATGGCCGCTACCGGAGGTTTTGTATTATTAAAAAACCAACATGAAACACTTCCGGTTAAATCACGGGATACTAAAGTTGCTTTGTTTGGTAATTGTTCATATCATACCATTACAGGTGGTACCGGTAGCGGGGATGTAAACAAAGCTTATTCAATACCGATCTCTGAAGGGTTGTCTTCCTATTATACTGTCAATAAAACACTGCAGGAAAATTACCTGGCTTACCTCGAAGAAGCTGAGAAAAAAATCATCCAACCAGCTATGAAATTCTTACCAAAGATATTAGCTGTTGAAAGAGAGATCGGAACACAGGAAATAGAACTAATGGCAAATTCAACGGATGTTGCCATTTTTACAATCGGAAGAACAAGTGGTGAATTTGTTGACAGGAAAACAACTGCTGATTATTATCTCACTGATCCGGAGAAAAAATACCTGGGCGATATTAGTAGAATTTTTCATTCCAAAAATAAAAAACTGATTGTGTTGCTGAATATTTGCGGTGTTATTGAAATGAAAAGCTGGCAGGATCTTGCCGATGCAATAATGATCGTATGGCAACCAGGGCAGGAAGCAGGAAATGCAGTAAAAGATGTGGTAAACGGAACCGTTAATCCTTCCGGAAAATTAGCAACAACAATACCTGTTGATTATTTTGATGTTCCTTCTTCTAAAGGTTTTCCTGGTACACCAAATGATACTCCCACTGTTGTTAATTACACCGAAGGGATTTATATCGGTTACAGATATTTTGAAAAGTATAATATACCTGTATCGTATTCTTTTGGATATGGATTAAGCTATACAAGTTTTTTATACAGTAATTTAAAAATTAGTTCAGGTGAATTTAAAGGTAAACTGTTTGTAACAGCCGATATTACAAATACGGGTAAAGTTACGGGTAGGGAAGTCGTGCAATTGTATATCAGTGCACCTGTAACACAATTAAGCAAACCTGCTAAGGAGTTAAAGGGATATATTAAAACAAAATTACTTCAACCGGGAGAAAAGCAAACGGTCAGATTTGAAATTGGAGAACGTGACATCACTTCCTTTGATGAAAACCAGCCGGCCTGGGTAGCAGAAAAAGGGACGTATAAAGTTTATATCGGAGCATCTTCAAATAGTACAAATTTGAAAAGTGCTTTTATACTGCCGGGAACTAAATTAGTAAAAAAAGTCGCCAATGTTTTAGCTCACACATCAAAAATTACAGAACTACAATAGGGAACTGCTATGCAAAAATTATAGGTTGCGTTTTTTAGCTTAATGAAACCAGTGTTCGATGACTTTTATGTAAATGAGGGAAGTATGAAATGTATATCATTTTTATATTGGTTTCTTTAATTCAAAAACTGTATTAGAACATGCTGGACTTTAATTTGAGGAAAGAAAAGCATTACCTTTAAATGCCTGTGTATTCAGGCCATATGACAGCTATATAACTCAAGAAATGCAGCAAAGCACATTAAAAAAACTTTCACAGGCACTTGGTATCAGTATATCAACGGTTTCCCGTGCATTAAAAGACCATCCTGATATTTCGGTAAAAACAAAAACAAAAGTAAAGGAACTGGCAACTGCACTTGAGTATGAGCCTAATAATTATGCAGTGCAATTGAGAACGGGTAAAAGCAATGTACTTGGTATCATGGTGCCAACAATTAATAATTTTTTTTATGACTCTTTTATTGCTGCTGTGGAGGAAGGGGCAAGGGAACATGGTTATTCGGTACTCATCATGCAGTCCAAAGAAGAATCTGAGATCGAAAATGCAAATCTTAGCCTCTTTAGGAAGAATATGGTAAGCGGAATATTCGCTTCTGTTTCTATTGAAACCGAAGACATGAAGCATTTTGAGCGTATGAGGGAAATGGATACCCCGATCGTTTTTTTCGACAGGGTAGTTGATATGGAAGGGTGCAGTAAAGTATGTCTGTCCGATGAACATGCCGCAAGAATTGCTGCAGAAGCCATCATAGCAAAAAAGAAGAAAAAAGTACTTGCCTTATTCGGGCATCCACATCTTAGCATAACACAAAAACGCTGTGAGTCTTTTAAAAAGACATTTGCAAAACAATCACCTAAAACAAAATTAATAATTGACTATCCGGAAAGCATAAATGAATCCCAAAAAGTGACATTAAAAGCATTGAAAGACAAAAACGGTATTGATACCATCTTTTGTATGGGCGACCTGATCCTTATTGGGGTTATGTATGCCATACATGAGCTGAACCTGAAAGTGCCGGATGATATAGCTGTTATTGGTATCAGTAACGGGCTGATACCAACCATGTACAATCCAAAGATCACTTACGTGGAAACGAGCGGTTATAAACTTGGTAAACTCGCTTTCCGGCAAATGCTTGCGGCATTGAAGAATGTACCGGTAATGCCCGAGGTAATGCTGGAATCAATATTAGTGGAAGGGGGATCTTTATAAGTGAACAGGGAAACCAGGCAAATAATTTATATAACTCATAAAAATATATGCAAACAGCAAGACTTAAAATATCATTATTCCTGAATTATTTTGTTTTTGCCATCCTGCTCAACAGTGTGGGTACTGTTATCCTGCAGGTTCAGGGTAATTTTGATATCAGCAAAGGTTCGGCAAGTGTGCTTGAAGCATTCAAGGATCTTAGCATAGCCATCACTTCTTTTTTGGTTGCATCTTTTATTGTACGTATCGGTTATAAAAAAGCAATGCTGGTGGCATTGGCTGTTGTAATAACAGGTTGCCTCATCATTCCTTCTGCCAGCAGTTTTATGATGACCAAGATATTATTTGCAGCCGCTGGTTTTGGTTTTGCATTGATAAAAGTATCAGTGTTCTCAACACTCGGCCTGGTGACAAAATCTGAAAAAGAACACCTTAGCCTGATGAATTTCCTGGAATCATTTTTTATGGTTGGGATATTAGCAGGTTATTTTTTATTCAGTTATTTTGTCGATGATAATGATCCCAAATCCTCATCATGGCTAAACGCTTATTATGTACTGGCTGCAATTGCCGCCATTGCATTCCTGCTTTTACTAACAACAAAACTGGATGAATCTGCGGTGAAAAAA
>JANNBU010000481.1:0-1973 GCA_031385805.1 Ferruginibacter sp. | reverse complement strand
AAATCCATGGATATCCAGTCCACATAATAATGTGCCGTATCACTTTTCATTTTCTGAAATTCATCAACCGCTTTTGCAACACCTTTAGATCCTATAAGCATTTCCATGGCTTTGTGAACAGGTTGCTTTACAAAAACCGGTTGGTTGTACAATATTTTTGCAAGATTACCACAGATGCCAAAAAAATCTGTCGGTGAACTATTGCAAAGAATAACGATCAAACTATTTGTTGAAGGAATACGGACCATGAAAGAAAGAAACCCGTCTGTCATGCCCAGATGAAAATTTGAGGAAACACTATCAGTACCATATTTGAATTGTTTGTTGAACCAGCCATAGCCATATTGTGCCGGCCTTATGCCAGGTTTAAACATTTCTGCCGTCAATTCTTTATTCAGCAAAGTATTATTGCTTAAAGCAACATGCAATTTAAAAAGATCCTCAACAGTAGAATACAGATCACCGGTTCCCATGGTATTTGACTGATCCCTGAAATCGGAACTTGTATAGCCATTAAAATCGTAATCATAGCCCGTTGCTCTTTTGGGCACAACCTGCGTATGAAAATAGGAGCCTGAACCATTCATCCCGATCTTATCAAAAATATCTTCTTTCATTAATTGTGAATAGGATTTCCCGGTAACTTTTTCCATAATATAACCCAGTGTAAAATATCCCCAGCTGCTGTAAAAAAAACTTGTGCCGGGTTCAAATAACAAAGCAGAATCCATGTATATTTTAATATAATCTTCCCTTGTAAAATTTTGCCGGCTGATCCTGGGAAAGAAATCGCTTATGATATCATAATTGGGCATACCGGAAGTATGGCTGAGCAATTGCCTGATGCTTATCCTGCTTCCGTTCTTTTTTGAAAATTCAGGAATATAATCGGAGATCGTTTTATCAAGACTCACCAAACCTTTTTGAACCTGTATCAGCATCAGCAAAGCTGTAAGCGGTTTTGATATAGAACCGATCATGAATTTTGTATCCGTAGTATTTGGGATATTCCATTCACGGTTAGCCATTCCAAAAGCATTTTTGTAAATAACCTTGCCCTCTTCTGCAACCAACACGCTTCCATCAAACATATTGTATTGATGATACGCTTTCATGATCGCATCAAGTTTATCAGCCTTGCCCTGTGCTGTACTTGCATGAAAAAATAAAACAGACAAGCAGGTAATTATAAATTTCATGGTTCAATAATTATTAATATTATTTTTTGTCTTGTTTCCACGTTATTAAAGGAACGAAATTTTTGGTAAAGCAGAAAATGAACCAGGTATTTTGCGCCGTTACCAGGTAAGAAAGTAACGGCTGCGAAGTTAATCAGGATTATGCTGAGAATAAATTCTTTGGCCGAATTGGGGAAATGATATGTTGCCTGCTGACCTTCGTCCTAGATTGATTTTGCTTTTTGCAGAATGTCATTAAAACGGTCTATGTCCGATAATAGGTTTGGCAAATCTTTGTCTAACCACATAAGGAAAGTGAGCATTTCATTATACTTTTTCTCTAAGTCTTGTAAGTTATTAAAGATTGGTTCGTAATGATAAACTCTATTTCGTAATGTCCTGATGCGATACAATGCGTCAGCAATTGTATCTCTTTGTCGAAGGTGTTTAGGTGTATTTTTAAATAGTAACCTTAACTCTTTCCATAGCAGCCCTGTATAATTTCGGTTAAATAATCTGTTCCAAAAACCAAAGTTGAGTTCTGCAATAATTCTGTCAGGCGTTATTATTTTCCGTTGAGTTGAAACCTTTTGAATTGCTTCAGAAACTGATGGTAAAAATTCTGGTGGCAAGTGGTTTTTAAACCAATACGAGTCAATGAATTACCCCGCAGCAAGCTGACGAGGTATCGAATACAAATACACTAAAACAATCTCAACTGATTTGAATGGAACTTTTTATAAATCTTTTTTTCATCGCCTTGTTCATGAATATATTTTTGAATTACCTCTTCGT
>JANNBU010000466.1:0-3808 GCA_031385805.1 Ferruginibacter sp. | reverse complement strand
AAGAATTTTTCATCGGCGCTCCACCAAAAGGGATTGTTGATCACCGCAGTTCCGCAAAGTGCTGCATTTTTTAAATAGGCACGGTAAAAAGGTACATCCTGCGATATGCGGTCAAAAATAACTGCATAACCGCTGGGCTCTCCCTGCATCACTTTATCAATTCTTACCGGCTCGGCAATAATGCCTTCGATATTCTTACTGTTTATTCTTTCTACAAGTGCTTCGGGAAAACTTCTTTCCTTGCCGTGTAATACGCCTATTTTTTTCATATTGCTGTTTTAATATTTTAAAAGAAGGGGTTTTATTTATCTGTGTTCAAATGTATTTTTTAACTCCCAATAAAACAAATTATGTTTTATAGTAACCTCAATGGTATTTTTCGTGATCCTTTTCTTATTTTTGGTATATATGTTTGCCGATAAAACCCAGGGTATTATTATAATTAATCATATTTTTTCATCCGAATGTCTGGATCGTGAAGTTAAAGTGGATTGTTATATCCCTACAGCGATCACAGATCCATCCTCATTGAGTTTATTGCTTATCAACGACGGCCAGGATCTGCGGACCATGCAATTTGAAAAGATATTAGATGACCTCAACAAAAAAAGGGCAATTGAACCCTTGTTTTGTGTAGGCATTCATTGTTCGCCCGACCGGAAAAATGAATACGGAACGGCTAAAATACTTGATTACAAGGGGCGTGGTGCCAAGGCATCTCTTTATACCAGGTTCATCATGGAAGAATTGCTTCCTTACCTGCGTGAAACCTATAGTATCTATTCTTTTAAACAAAAAGCTTTTGCAGGATTTTCCCTTGGCGGATTGTGTGCTTTGGACATTGTATGGAACCATCCACAGGAATTCTTTATTGCAGGGGCATTCAGTGGTTCATTCTGGTGGCGGGATAAGGACCAGGATGACAAGGATTTTGACGAAGAAACAGATCGCATCATGCACCGGCAGATCAGGAAAGGCGGCTTTTATCCCTGGTTGAATTTATTCTTTGAAGTAGGAACCAAAGATGAAACTGCCGACAGGAATAACAATGGTGTTATTGATTCAATTGATGATACACGAAGTTTGATAAAAGAACTTACACTAAAAGGATATGAAGAAGGAAAAAATATCTGTTATCTTGAATTAAAGGATGGAAAACATGATGTGCCTACGTGGGCTAAAGCGTTTCCGACGTTTTTGACGTGGGGGTGGGGAGTATAGTTCATAGTTCATAGTTCATAGTTCATAGTTCATAGTTCATAGTTCATAGTTCATAGTTCATAGTTCATAGTTCATAGTTCATAGTTCATAGTTCATAGTTCATAGTTCATAGTTTTGACTTCGCAATTTACGAACCCAACTATGAACTAAAAACTATGAACTTATCTAAATAGAAAAGCCGCTCAATATCGAGCGGCTTTTCTATTTAGATAAAAGATCATTAGAAAGTATAACGTATCGTCAACTGCCCATTCCAGCGGCTGCTGTTGAAAGCAGATACACCATCGCTGATCGCACCTACTTTATTATTGGCTGGTTTATTGAACCTGTAATTAGGTATTGTTCCTGTAAAATTTGAAACATTCAATACCTGTGCCTGGTCAAAGCTGAAGAAATACTGGCGCCCTGCATTCCTATCAATCAAATTGGTAAGATTGAAGATATCAAAGCGAACAGATAATGTATGCCTGGTTGCACCGGTCTTGATAGAGAAATCCTGCTGGATATTCGCATCAAGGATATTGGTGAACGGAGACCTTGCACCATTACGCTCAGCAAATTTTCCACGGTGTGTTCTTAAATACCTGTCAGACTGGATAAATTCTTCAAACTGGTCTTTTTGTACCGTAGCTGTTAGTGTACCATTGGTAACAAAGGACATCTGGTCCATTTCAGCCCTGCTTGCAGGAATATACATAAGGTCGTTATTCGTAACAGCATCACCGATAAATCCTGCGCCACTCATTGTGTAACTGTATGGGCTACCCGATTGCCCGTTGTATAATAATGAAACAGTGGTGGCCAAATGGCCCTTTGCATAAGTGATCTTTTTTGATACCATGGCAAATACCCTGTGTCCCAGGTCAAAATCTGAAGTAGATAATGGAAGATTATTCCTGGTGCTTACCGCTTCCATGTTCTGCCAGTTGGAAGTATTGATAGAACTGGTTCCTTCATTGTGAACCTGTGAATTTCCATAAGTATAACTGGCATTGAATGTGAATCCTTTTTTGGTTATTTTTTCTACACCAATATTGAAATTATAAGAGAAACCCTTACGGCCTGAAGTATTTTGTATAAGGATAACATTACCATAAGGATTGCGGATCGCATTGGTAGTGCCATAAGGCCTGTAAATGAACCTCACAGGATTGCCTGTTGTTGAATGAACCAGCCTTGCATCCGGGCCTGTTGTCATAACACTGGCAGGGGCGAAGTTCACATTCTTCCAGTCAACCTCATATAAGTTCTTTGTGTATTGCAGGTCAACATTCACTGACCAGCCATTTCCTAATTTTTTATCGGCACCCAGGGAAGTTCTTAATACCGCAGGTAAATGGAAATTTTTCTCAACAATATTAAGATCACCTTGTGGCCTGATCAACAGCGGCGACAATCCAAAATCAGATTGTGTTAACTGGTTGGTAACATCGGGCCTGAATACAACTGGTTGTCCGCCTAATTGAAGTCCATATTGAGTTCCGGGAGCAGTTAACTGGCCGGTTGTACGGGCCGTATCCAATGCGCCAATCGTAATACCATTGTTTTGGTAAACACCGCCCGGCCATACCAATGGGGTCCTGCCGGCAAATACACCAATTCCACCACGTACAATTATACCTTCTTCATCAATATTGTATTTGAAACCAAAACGGGGCGACAGTTGCCATTTTGGAGTGAATTTCTGGCCTGAATAAGCACCCTTCAGATCATAAACAGCAGCTATTACTTTCCTGGCAGTATCATTAAAGAAGTTATCTGTAGGTACAGCAGTATTAAAGCTTGTTTTATCTGCCCTTATACCAATGGTGAGCGTTAATTTATCATTCACTTTAATATCATCATTGAGGAAGAAACCCACACGGACTGATTTAAAATTAGCCGCAGAATTCACAGCATCATCGCCACCTTTGCTGTTAGCATCAACCAATGAATAACCTCTCCTGATACGGGAAGGGCCGCGGTCTTCCATAAAAGCTGTCAATGGGTTGATCTGTGTAGGACCAATTGCACCCAAAGCGCTGTAAGTATATGCACTGTATGCCCTGTTTATAAAAAGGTTGTATGATTTGTTGAAATCAATATCTGCACCGATCGTAAAGGCATTGATCCCTTTGTATAGTTTGAAAGCATCATAAAAATTGATGATCCTTTGTTTTAACAGGTTTGCAGAAGAGGCAGTTTCTGTACCAAATACAATACTTGGTCCACCATCATAAGAAGAAACAGTTACATTAGGGAAAGGAGTTCCTTTTGGCCCCCTGTCATCCACAACATCTGTAAATGAGATCCTGAATTTATTATTGGTTTTATTACTGAACTTGGAATTTAATTCCAGGTTTCCTGAATGCGTTGAAGAAGGGAAAAATTCAGCGCTGTTTATAAAGTTGATCGTTGAAGCAGTACTACGCCCCGGATTTATTCTTTCAGTTTTTGTATACCGGTAGCTAAGTGTTAATTTATTTTTACTGTTAAGATTGAAATCAAATCTTGTGTTGATATTGATTCGATCAACATCATCGGGATTGTTTAAAAAATCACCTGGATCATACCCGTATTTAGTTCTAAGGTAACTAACTAATTTACT
>JANNBU010000434.1:0-16762 GCA_031385805.1 Ferruginibacter sp. | reverse complement strand
TCGAATTCAATATATAATTATGATCCGTGTATTTATTGTTGATGACCATCCCGTTGTTATTGAAGGTATCCATTCATTATTGCAAAATGAAAAAGACATTGCATGGATGGGACAGGCAATGAATGCACAATCATGCCTGGGGTTTTTTGTAAACAACACGGCAGATGTGGTATTAATGGATATAAGTATGCCAGGCATGGATGGAGTAGAATTATGCTCAGTGATGAAAGAAAAATACCCGGGCGTAATGATTCTGGGCCTCAGCACATTCAACCAGGGATTATATATAAAAAAGATGGTTGAAAACGGAGCTTCGGGATATATTTTAAAAAATTCATCCAAAGAAGAGCTGATACAGGCGATCCATGCAGTACATGAGGGTCATATTTTTTTTAGCGGGGAAGTTGGAATGGCTTTGAAGGAATATCAAAAGTCATCGATGACCGAGCTGCCGGTATTAACTCCAAGAGAGAAAGAAGTGCTGGAATTAATTGCAGAAGGCTATACCAATCCGCAAATTGCTGAGAAAATATTTTTAAGCCCGTTTACTGTAGACAGCCATCGGAAAAATATATTGGCTAAGCTTGGGGTAAAAAATACTGCCAGCCTTATAAGACTGGCAGTGGAAAAAAAATTGATCTAACTAAAGTGTTTGCTATTTATTGAGTGGGCGAGGTAGTTTTTACCTGAATTGAGACCATTGCCCTTATCGCTTCTGCAATACCATTTGCATCGATACCAATTTCATCATACAATTGTTTTGCTGAGCCATGTTCAATCAGCGCATCAGGAATACCCATGATCTTCACATCTGCCTTATAGCCATGCTCATTCATAAATTCCAAAATGGCAGAGCCAAAACCTCCAACAATTGTACCATCTTCAACCGTAATTATTTTATTGAATTTTGAAAATACTTCATGCAGCATTGCTTCATCCAATGGTTTTACAAAACGCATATCATAATGCGCCGGATTGATCCCTTCCCCTTTTACATCCCTTATTGCAGATGCAGCAAAATTACCGGGGTGACCGAATGTGAGTATAGCGATCTCTTCACCATCCTTTAATTTTCTTCCGCTGCCGATCTTAATTTCTTCCATGGGCGTTTTCCACTCAGGCATAACACCTTCGCCACGTGGATAGCGTATCACGAAAGGAAGTTTATTGCTATCAAGTTGTGCTGTAAACATGAGGTTACGTAATTCCGATTCATTCATCGGCGCAGTTACGATCATGTTGGGAACACAGCGCATGTAAGCTATATCATAACAACCATGATGCGTTGGACCATCCTCTCCAACAAGTCCGGCCCTGTCTAAACAAAATATCACAGGAAGTTTTTGTATGGCTACATCATGTATCACCATATCATAAGCACGTTGCATGAAAGAAGAGTAGATATTGCAGAATACTTTCATTCCCTGTGTAGCCAACCCTGCACTTAATGTTACGGCGTGTTGCTCACAAATGCCAACATCAAAAGCACGGTCAGGCATTTTTTCCATCATGAATTTTAATGAGCTACCACTAGGCATTGCCGGGGTGATACCCATGATCAGTTTATTCTTTTCCGCAAGTTCAATAATAGTATGCCCAAATACATCCTGGTATTTCGGCGGCTGAGGAATATCAAATTTCTTTTTTACGATCTCACCGGTTACTTTATCAAACAATCCTGGTGCATGCCACTTGGTTTGATCTTTTTCAGCCAAATCATATCCTTTACCCTTCACCGTTTTTATATGTAACAATTTCGGACCGGGAATATCTTTCAGGTCATTCAGTGTATCGATGAGCTTGGTAATATTATGGCCGTCTATCGGTCCAAAATAACGAAGGTTCAATGCTTCAAATAAGTTACTGCTTTTGCTCACCATTCCTTTCAGGCTTGCTTCTAATTTACTGGCTATATCGCGGCTGAATTTTTTTCCAACGGGCAATTTACCCATCGCTTTCCAGACATTATCACGAAGGTCATTGTATGTATGTGATGTGGTGATATCAGTTAAATATTCTTTGAGTGCACCAACATTGGGATCAATGCTCATGCAATTATCATTTAAGATGATGAGTACATTGCTTTTTTCAATTCCGGCATGGTTCATGGCTTCGAAAGCAAGGCCGGCTGTCATGGCTCCATCTCCTATTACAGCAACATGCTGCCTGTCTGTCTCTCCTTTATAATGAGAAGCCATTGCCATTCCAAGAGCAGCAGAGATGGATGTTGATGAATGGCCTACTCCAAACGTATCATACTCACTTTCGCTACGTTTTGGAAAACCACTAAGTCCCTTATATTTTCTATTGGTTGGAAAAATATCCCTGCGGCCGGTAAGAATTTTATGTCCGTAAGCCTGATGACCCACATCCCAAACCAATTGATCGTAAGGGGTATTAAAAACATAATGCAGTGCTACGCTCAATTCTACCACACCGAGACTGGCGCCGAAATGGCCACCATAAACACTTACTACATCAATGATATATTGACGCAGTTCTTCAGTCACCTGGAGCATCTGGTCCTTGCTGAGTTTTTTGAGGTCAGCCGGGCTGTTAATATGTTGTAATAATGAGCCGGCTTTGATTTCCATTGTGTTCATGAATTGTAATATGGGGCAAAATTATGATTTTAAAATGCTATATATGGTATAATTAAACAAATTTTTTATCGATATGTTGTGTAAAAGCGGGTGTTTGCCTCACCCTGCCTACCGGCAGGCAGGCCCAACCTTATCCCCAGGAGGAGAGGGAACTAGAATTGGGTTCTTTTAAATTCAAATGCTTTTATGATAATTTGAGGTATTGATTCATTCTTAAAATGAGATCGGGGTCGGGGCTGTTCTGTAAATACTTCTCTGCTTCACTCATTTTACATACACCCGGGTAATCGCCTTCGTAATTATTCATATCAAGTATGAGTTGAAAATGCAGGTGTGGCGGCCAGTTACCATTTTCTTCCGGGACGCCGAAATGAGCAAAGGGCTCTCCTCTTGAAATAAATTGCCCTTTACGAAGCCTGCTGATATCATCCAGCGACAAGTGCCCATACAATGTATAAAAATTAACGGTTTCCAGTTGATGCTGCAAAATGATCGTTGCGCCGTAGTCACCATAATGATTGTTGAAAGCAAAACTTTCTACCATGCCGCCAAGTGGAGCAAAAATTTTTGTTCCTGCCTCTCCCCAGATATCTGTTCCCAGGTGAAGTGAACGTGGTTCGTCTTTGGTTTCTACTTCGTTGGCAAGGCTCTTATCGAAAAGTTTACTGCGGCGATACATTTCCCGGCGTTCCCGGTAGCCGCCAATTAAATAAGTAGCATTGGAATTTTTTCTTTGCAGATCGATATACTTTGAAAAAAGATCTGTGTCGTTGTAAATACCTTCAGTGAAGCCTTCGTTTTTTTTAGAAAGATCTAATGAAACAATTTTATCAGTTGCTTTATTGAAAAGAATGACCGGGTGAAGTTCGAAAGCATGTTTTTCTAAAACGGAATTGATATCTGCTGGCTTCATACTGCAATTTACTACTTTAGCAACTGCTGTTTATTTCTTTGTGATCTATGTGCCTATGTGGTCGAAATTTAGCCAGATAGGCACATAGATATTTTATATAACCACATTCACCATTTTCCCTTTCACAAAAATTATTTTCTTCGGTGCTTTGCCCTCCAGCCATTTTTGTACGATATCGTTTGCAAGCACCATTTTTTCCACATCTTCCTGCGAAGCATCCAAAGCCATACTCATATTGGTACGCAGTTTTCCATTTATAGAAACGGGATAATCTTTTGAACTCTCCACTAAATATTTTCCATCAAAAACCGGGAATACTGCATCTAATACCGAGCCTTCATTTCCTAACTGATGCCACAATTCTGCTGCAATATGCGGTGCATAAGGCGTGAGCAGGATCAATACTTTTTCTAAAATTTCTTTTTTGTTACACTTGATATCTGCCAGTTCGTTAACACAGATCATGAATGTGCTAACGGCTGTATTGAAACTGAATCGTTCGGTGTCTTCTTCAATTCTTTTGATGGTGCGATGCAGGATTTTTAATTCAGCATCAGTAGCCTCACCCGCCGCCCTCTCCTGCAGAGAGGGGGCCGAGGTCGTCCAGATTGGGCCCTTTATTTCATCATTGAACAACCTCCACAGCTTTCTTAAAAAGCGATGAACACCTTCAATGCCTTTTGTATCCCATGGTTTGCTTGCTTCTATCGGGCCGAGGAACATTTCGTACATGCGGAATGTATCGGCGCCGTATTTTATGACCAAATCATCCGGGTTAACGGTGTTGTATTTTGATTTGGACATTTTTTCTACTTCGGCATGACAAATAAATTTATTGTTCTCATTGCAAATAAACTCAACATCTTCAATTGAAATCTTTGTTTTTCGATATTCATCTATATCTAGTTCTAATCCATCGACGATATTTACATTAACATGAAGTTCATTGATATCGATACGAGTAAAATTATATTCTTTAAAAAGTGAAATAAAATAATCATTCGTTTTACTTATGCTTTTAGCAAAAGCGAACGGTGTATCTTGATTACGAATATTATCTGATATTAAATCATAAGAAACAAACAGAGATTTAGACTCAAACGGAATTGACGGAGTATTATGATTATGGCCAGACATTTTTATTCTATATACAAGTCTACTACTCCCTTGTATCATCCCCTGGTTCACCAATTTCTTAAAAGGCTCATCAAAACCGATCAATCCAAGATCAAACATCACTTTCGTCCACATACGGCTGTACAATAAATGTCCGACTGCATGTTCTGTTCCGCCGATATAAACATCTACCTGGTTCCAGTAATCGCTGGCTTTACGGTCGCAGAATGTGTTTTCGTTTTGGGGATCCATGTAGCGGAGGAAGTACCAGCTACTGCCGGCGTAGCCGGGCATGGTGGAGGTTTCCCTTACCCCCTGCCCCTGCTCCACGGGTGGAGAGGGGTGATTAGGTTCGTTACCCTGAATGTTTTGTTTGTTGGTATGGCTTTCTGATTTTTGAAGTTCTTTTTTAATCTGGGATATTACTTTTTCTGTGTTGTTTAATACTTCTTCATTTGTAAACCTGGTTACAGTAAAACCGATCTCATTTAATATTCTTGTACGTTCTTCATCATAAATTTTTTGCTTTGCTGTTTCGTGATAACCACCATCTACTTCTACGATCAAACATTTTTGAAGGCAAATAAAATCAACTATGTATGATTCGATCGGATGTTGCCTCCTGAATTTTACATCCAGTTTATCTGATCTTAATTCTTGCCACAAATGATTTTCAGCTTCAGTATACTCTTTACGCATCTGCTTTGCAAACTCAAATTGCAGCGGGGTTCCCACTTTGTACTTTGGTACCAATGCCGCCCCTTTCGCTACGTTCTTTGCATCAATCTCCCCGTCACCCTTCTCCACCCCGTGGAGAAGGGATGGGGATGAGGTCCACTCTTTCAAATTCGCCAGCGGCCCTTCTCCATCCGGCCCCGGCCCATACTTATCTACATGCGGCAATTCCAATGGCAATTCTTTTTCATCCAAAGGAATGGCAATCCCATCCTGCCAAACAATTGGAAATGGTTCACCCCAATAACGTTGACGGCTAAACCCGGCATCACGCATTCTATAATTTACTTTGCGTTTGCCAATGCCGAGTTCTTCGATCTTATTGTTGGCAACGCCGATCGCATCCTTCATCAACAATCCATTTAAGAAACCAGAATTTTCCAGTATCGCATCTTTGGTTGGATTTGCTTCCTCACCGTTATAATGATTACCAATGATATTTGTGATCGGGATATTAAAATGCTTTGCAAAGGAATAATCTCTTTGATCACCACATGGAACAGCCATGATGGCTCCTGTTCCATAACCCGCCAATACATATTCTGCGATCCAGATAGGAATTTGTTTGCCATCAAATGGGTTTAATGCATAAGCACCCGTAAAACAACCGGTGATCTGTTTCACTTCGGACATGCGTTCCCGGTCGCTGCGGCTTTTTACATAAGTGAGGTATTCATCGATCGCCTGCTTTTGTTCAGCTGATGTAATTTTTGAAACCAACTCATGCTCCGGCGCCAACACCAAAAAATCCACGCCAAATATCGTATCGGGCCTTGTCGTGTAAACCTGTATTTTCGCCTCACCCCCAACCCCTCTCCCAGGGGAGAGGGGAGTTTGATCAGTTAATTCTTTTCTGATCTTGTTAATTACAGAATCAATATCATTTTCAACTTCTTCATTTGTAAACCTGATTATTCTATAACCAGATTCCATCAAATATGCCGAGCGTGCTTCATCATATTTTTTTTGTTCCTCATCATTATGATACCCTCCATCAACTTCTATTAATAATTTTTCATTTAAAAATGCAAAATCAATAATAAAATTATCTATCACATGCTGGCGTCTGACTTTTGCATCCAATTGATTAGCTCTAAGTCTTTGCCATAGCATATCTTCTGCAAGCGTATTTGTTTTTCTGTTTTCTCTTGATAGATCTTTTAAAATTGCCCATGAAGTTTTATCCGAAGTCTGGATCGGGGTCTTACTCCCCTCTCCCCTGGGAGAGGGGTTGGGGGTGAGGCAAAATTCCACTTCCGCTCCTTCGCTCTTCCCGATCCAATTCTTCTGCATCTCTTTCATAGAATCACTGAAATCAAGTGTCTCCAATCCTTCCAATAATCTGTCGGCATAAGATGTAATTCTCAAATACCATTGCCTCATTTTCTTTTTCACAACAGGATGCCCGCCACGTTCGCTCACACCATTCACTACTTCATCATTTGCCAACACGGTTCCCAAAGCTTCACACCAGTTCACTTCGCCATAAGATGAAAAGGCAAGCCGGCGTTTCATTAATATATCTTCCTGCTCTTTTTTTGAAAATGCATTCCATTGATCGGCAGTAAAATTTTTAGACCCTTTTGTTGCGTATTTATTTACCAGGTCGGCAATGGGTCTTGCTTTTTTTTGCGTGTTGCAGAAATAACTGTTGAACAATTGTAAGAACAACCACTGTGTCCATTTGTAATATGAAGGATCACTCGTTCTTACTTCCCTGTCCCAGTCATAACAAAAACCGATCTTATCAAGTTGTGATTTAAACGTGGCAATATTTATTTTAGTTGTCTCTGCAGGATGCTGCCCGGTTTCCAATGCATATTGTTCAGCAGGCAAACCAAAACTGTCAAAACCCATCGGGTGTAAAACATTAAACCCCTTCAATCTCTTATAACGGCTGTAAATATCGCTGGCAATATATCCCAGCGGATGCCCAACATGCAAGCCCGCACCACTCGGGTATGGAAACATATCGAGTACATAATATTTTGGCTTTGCGGAATCATTCGACACTTTATATGCCTTAGCCGCTTTCCATTTCCCCTGCCATTCCTGTTCAATTTTTCTAAAATCGTATTCCATTATTCTATAATTATTTTTTATTTACCCGGCCACGTGCATAGCTCAGCTTCATTGGCGTCGCACTCTTATGCATTATAACCATATTCATCAATCATCATATTGAAAATGACAACAGCTTTAACAAAAAAATAAGCAATTTCATTCCAACAATAAAAATATATTTGGCGGGCAATCGTTTTTGCAGAGGGCAAAAATAAAACAAACCACTTAAAAACCTTTATTTTTGTCGGGTTCAGGAAAGCAAATTTCATTCATCCTATTATAAGATTATATATTATGGCTCAGTTTGGCAAATCATCCGGCAAAAAAGGAAAACCAAGTTATACGGGTGCTATCATAGGTGTGGCACTGGTTTTATTTTTATTCGGTATCGTTGGATGGATCTTCTTAAACCTGCGCAAGACCGGTGATTATTTCAAAGAAAACATACAGGTTCAGGCTTATTTGAACAGGGATGCTCCCAAAAAACAAATTGACAGTCTCAAAAATTATATTTCTGCTATCCCTTATGCCAACCGTGTTGAGCATGTTACCAAAGAAATGGCCATCAAAAAATGGAACCAGGAAAATGATAGTACCTGGAAACAGTTTTTAACCAATAACCCATTGCCCGAGAGCATAGATTTTTTTGTAAAAGCAAGCCATGTAAATAAAGACAGCCTTACCCTTATTGCAACTGAGCTACAGACCAGTTTCCCAGGTGTTATTTCAGAATTCAAATTTCCCCAGGAAGTTGTAAGTAAGGTTGGCAGCCTAGTAAAAAATATCATGGTTGGTGTTTTAATAGCCGCTATACTGCTTACCATATTAGTAATCTTTTCCATTGATAATACGATCAGGCTGGCAATGTACAGCAACCGTTTTCTTATCAAAACCATGCAAATGGTGGGTGCAACACGTGGGTTCATCGCCAGGCCCATTAATACAAGGGCAATGATCAATGGATTTATTGCTTCGGTAATAGCCATTGTTTTGCTCTGGTTAGCCATTATTTCTATTGAATATTTAAGTCCTGAGTTTAGGGCCTTGCGTGATAATAAAAACCTTATTTTGCTATTCTTATTAATTCTTGTACTGGGCATTGTTATAACAGTAGTAAGTACGCACCGGTCTGTTATCAAGTATCTCCGCATGAAGCTGGACGACCTGTATTAATATTTCATTATATTGCAGCCTTAATTATGTTTATGGCAAACGAAAAAAATCAACACGCATCAAAAAACCACTTGTTTGGTAAGGAAAATTATATCTGGATGCTTGCCGGGCTTGCTTTATTAGCACTGGGCTTTTTCTTAATGAATGGAGGAAAAAGTCTTGACCCAAAGGTTTTTGATACAAAAGAAGTTTATAGTACAACCAGGATAACTGTTGCACCAATACTTATCATTGCAGGATTTATTATAGAGATCATTGCAATCATGAAGAAACCTAAGTAGGTTGTCTGGTTAATAAAATTTTTAAAAATGCGCTGTATCTTACAGCGTTTTTTGTTTCAAATATTCAATATTCAATTCTCAATTCAATATGGATACCACCCAAACCATCATCATCAGTATCGTAGAAGGACTTACAGAATTCATTCCAGTATCATCTACCGGGCACATGATCATTACAGAGAAATTATTGAACGTTCCCGACAATGATTATACAAAAATGTTTACCGTAGCCATTCAATTGGGAGCTATACTTGCTGTTGTAGTTTTGTACTGGAAGAAATTCTTTGATCTGAAGAACTGGCAGTTCTATTCTAAATTAATTGTTGGGGTTGTTCCCGCTATCATACTTGGGTTATTATTCTCAAAAAAAATTGATGCATTGCTTGAAAGCAGCACTACAGTGGCTGTTTCACTTTTAGCCGGCGGTGTTATTTTATTATTCATCGACAAAGCATTTAACAATCCCCGCATTCATTCCGAAAAAGAAACATCGTATATAAATTCATTCATCATTGGTATGTGGCAATGCCTGGCCATGATTCCCGGTGTAAGTCGCAGCGCCGCTTCTATTATTGGTGGTATGCAACAAAAACTTACCCGCAGTGCAGCTGCAGAATTTTCTTTTTTCCTGGCTGTACCAACCATGCTTGCGGCCACCTGTTATAAACTATATAAACATTATAAGGAAACCGGTGGTTTTACCGGCGAAGAGATCAAACAACTTGCTATTGGCAATGTAGTAGCCTTTATTGTAGCCATGATCGCCATAAAGTTTTTCATTGGTTTTCTGAAGAAATATGGCTTTCGTGTTTGGGGGATCTACCGTATCATTGTTGGTATTGTTTTGTTGCTGCTGATCTGGAAAGGCGTTATACAATAAGTTTCTTTTTAAAATTCCGTTGCATTTCAATTATTAATTATTAATTTTTCATTCTTAATTATTGCAAATGCAAACTGCTTCCAAAAAAGTTGTCAACGGTTGGGCCATGTACGATTGGGCTAATTCAGTGTACAATCTCGTAATTACCACCACTTTTTTTCCTGCTTATTATGCGGCCGTAACAGGCACACAAAATGAAGAGTTTAAAAATGGCATCCCTTTTCTCGGCCGCACATTTGTAAATACAGAATTGAAAGATTATGTTTTGTCATTGGGTTTTTTAATTATTGCATGCTTGTCACCAATACTTTCCTCCATTGCCGATTATAAAGGCAACAAGAAAAATTTCATGCGTTTCTTTTGTTACATGGGTGCCATCAGTTGTTGCCTGATGTTCTTCTTTGATGGCGATCATGTAACACTCGGGTTAATGTGTTTTATGTTTGCCGGAATAGGGTTTTATGGGAGCCAGGTCTTTTATAATTCTTACCTGCCGGATATTGCTGCTGAAAAAGATATGGACCGCATCAGCGCCAAAGGATATACCATGGGATATATCGGCAGTGTACTCATGCAACTGATCGGTTTTGCCCTTGTTTTACTGATGCCTACAGGAGGATTACCATTAAAAATAACATTCCTGCTCGTTGGTATCTGGTGGGTTTGTTTTGCGCAGATAACATTCAAAGTATTGCCGATAAGCCCCAAATCAGAAAGGGAATCTAAGACAAATGTATTCAGCAACGGCTTTATCGAATTAAAAAAAGTATGGCAGCAATTAGTTCAGCTGCCGGTATTAAAACGTTATTTATCTGCATTCTTTTTTTACAGTATGGGTGTTCAAACCGTAATGCTCGTAGCCATTGATTTTGGTATCAAAGAATTAAAATTAGAAGATACCAAGCTCATCATAACGGCTGTTATCATTCAAGTGGTAGCTATTGTTGGAGCAATGGGAATGAGTAAACTTTCTGCACGATATGGTAATATTAAAGTTTTGATCTTTACGGTTTTACTATGGATAGGCGTTTGCATAGCAGGTTATTTCATATCGACAGAAATGCATTTTTATATCATTGCATCATTGGTTGGATTGGTAATGGGTGGCATACAATCACTCAGCCGTTCTACATACAGTAAATTAATGCCTCAAACAAAAGACACTGCATCATTCTTCAGTTTTTATGATATCACAGAAAAAATTGCCATTGTGATCGGCCTGTTTAGTTTTGGATTTATTGAAGGTTTTACCGGTAATATGCGTAACTCTATTTTGGCATTGATCATATTTTTTGTTTTGGGATTGATCATGCTGCTGTTTACTTTGCAAAAACAGGACAAACACCAGTTTGTAAAATCATAGATCCAACAGTCTTTTATTAAAATTTAATTCAAAATGAATTTATATACTATCAATACCGGTTACTTCAAACTCGATGGCGGCGCTATGTTTGGCGTGGTGCCCAAAAGTATCTGGAACAAATTGAATCCGGCAGATGATAATAATATGTGTAGTTGGGCACTTCGTTGTTTATTGATAGAAGATGGCAACAGGCTCATCCTGGTTGACAATGGCATGGGTGATAAACAGGATGCAAAATTCTTTGGCCATTATTATTTACACGGAGATGATACGCTTGACAGATCTTTAGCAAAACATGGTTTTACAAAAGACGATATCACCGATGTATTTCTTACCCACCTTCATTTCGATCATTGCGGCGGAAGTATTATAAGAGCAGGAGATAAATTAGTTCCTGCCTTTAAGAATGCTGTTTACTGGAGCAATGAGCGCCACTGGAAATGGGCAACAGAACCCAATGACAGGGAAAAAGCAAGTTTTCTAAAAGAAAATATTTTACCCATTCAAGAAAGTGGCCAGTTAAAATTTATTCAAACATCCGCAGCAACATTTCCCGATAATATTGCAGTAAGACAGGTTTTTGGACATACCGATGCTATGATGTTACCGCAAATGAAATACAAAGGAAGAACGGTCATTTTTATGGCCGACCTGCTTCCTTCTGCAGCTCATATCCCGCTTCCTTATGTAATGGCTTATGATATGTTTCCGCTTACTACGTTAAATGAAAAAAGATCTTTCCTTACTGAAGCGCAGCAGAATGATTATGTTTTATTTTTTGAACATGATCCACAATTGGAATGCTGTACTTTGCAAATGACAGATAAAGGAATCAGGTTGAAAGAGAGTTTTAAGTTGAGTGAGCTGTAGAGAATATCGAACAAGGAATTATGAAGTATTAACTCCGATCAACATTCAGCATTCCTTGTTCAATATTCGAATTACCGGAGACCTGTAAACGCAGTAAGCGGATACCGAAGCCCCCTGTAATTCATCATATCCACTTTAATACTGCCAACAGATATTGGACTTTCTACCCGAAGAATAATGTGATTGGGATCATCACTGATCCAGGCAGTCATTTTTTCACCACCTTCAAAAATGGTTCCTTTTATAAGTAAGGGTTTTATTTTAATGGCATTGAATCTGCCATAACGGGTCTTGATCTTTTCTTTACCTACATAACGGATGTACAAATGAAATATTTCGTCATCCAGGAACATATCAAATGGAATTTTATCACCCACTTTGTATTTATTGAAATCAATATTGCGTGCATAGTAAACCATACTCATCACATCCTGCATACAATCTGTAATTGGATAAATCCCGTTGGTGCTGGCGGCAGTATTTGCTGCCTGGTTAAAAGTTACATTATTATATTTTTTATAACTGCCTTCTTCAATATTCCGTACAAATTTGATGGGAAGCAAAGTTGAAGTATCCACGTAACTTTCATACCGGTCCCTTACCTTAAAAAAATTATCAAAAAATGAATAGGTCTTTCCTTCCCCTAAATGATGATAGACAGTTTTACCATTGAACCTTTCGAGCGTTGTGCTGAATACGGCTTCGCCTGCGCCGATATATGCGCCCATTGTACTATAAAAAACCTTGAATGTTATTACCTCGCCTTCCTTATATGCACCGTTTTTGATACCGCAAAAATCGCTGGTACCGGAAGTAAAGCTAATGGTACATAATGCAAGCATCAATATTCCCGGTATTGTAAATTTCTTCATCGTTCTTTCATTATTTTAATTCCGAAGATCAATAAACTTCCCAGCACTGCCGGTATCACAAGATTTATCAACCAGATACCAAATGCTGCTGCCTGTATCCCCACAATATTATTACTAAATAGTTCAAATATCAATACACTTGCTGCTGCCCTTACCGGTAATTCTGTAAACCCGATTGTGGGCGCTACTGCCATTACCAGGTAAAACACGGTAAGCAATAGGAACAAAACCGGGTAAGCCACTTCTACATCCATCACCCGGAGTAGCAGCATGTATTGCAAAATAAATACCATATACCTAAAAAAAGATAAAAATAAAATTCTTAACAATTGTTTACAGCTAAAAACATCCAATACAACAATATAGCTGGTAAAACGCTGCAGGAATTTAATTTTAGCGATCCACGTTATTAAAAAGTGAACCCGGAAATATAAAAGCAATAAAATAACGGTTACGACCACACTTACTAAAAGCAATCCGCCACTTAATATCCATGGAACAGAACTGAATGTTGTTTTATTTACAACAGACCCATATTTCAGTACCAGCAGCCCCACGGTTCCCATAAACATGGTTATGGTTAGTTGGCTAATGCTGCCCAGGATTGTAAGTGATATTGCCCTTAACCGGTGATGTTCTTCCACATACATGATCCGTCCGCCATATTCTCCTATACGGTTTGGCGTTAGCATGGTAATACTGCATCCTGCAAATACAGCTTTGAATGATCTTAATAAAGAAAATCTTTCAAGCGGTGCGATCAGTAATTGCCATTTTCTTGCTTCAATACCCCAATTCACAAACATTAAAGCAAAAACGATCCAGAACCGGTATTGCTGCCAGCTGTTTTTTATCTGTTGCCAGCGTGTGTCCAGGTCGGGTTGATGAACAACCTGGGTATATAAACTCCATGCCAGTAAACCAAAGAGTAATGGTCCGATCAGGTAGTTGATTATTAATTTGATATTTTTGTTCAAGTAAGGAATTATAAGTAAAAATAAGTTGCACTTTGCAAAAAGCATCAAAAATCATTTTAGGCATTGACCCGGGCACTATAATCATGGGATATGGTATCATCGAGATCAGGGGAACGGCAATGCATTTGCTTGAGATGGATGTATTAAAACTTTCTCCGAAAAATGATGCTTATGAGAAACTTGAAAAAATTCATGCAAAGATCCGGCAACTGATCATTGATTATAAACCCGGCCATTTTGCTATTGAAGCACCGTTCTTTGGAAAGAATGTACAAAGTATGTTGAAGCTTGGCAGGGCGCAGGGTGTAGCCATTGCTGCGGCCATGCAGGCGGGTTTGACTGTGCATGAATACTCGCCAAAAAAAATAAAACAATCAATTACCGGTAATGGGAATGCCGGCAAGGAACAGGTGATGAAAATGTTACAGCATCTTTTAAAGTTTGAACAGGGCCCGGCATATATAGATGCATCTGATGCACTTGCCGTTGCTGTATGTCACCATTTTCAACAAAATGCATTAACAACCGGTAAAACAGGCAAGCCTGCAGCTAAAGGCTGGAAGGAATTTTTATTGAAAAATCCTGCAAGGGTCAAATAAAAAATAACATTCAATGTTGATACGTTCCAAAACACTGCGTTGGTTGATTATTTTAAGCACCTTGCTGGTTACAGTTATCGTTGTAGTGCAATTATTCTGGCTTCAGAAAATTTACCGGTTTGAAAGAAAACAATTCAACTTAAATGTTACAAAAAGCATCCGGGAGCTTTTTAATACCATTGATCTTACCAATGACAGCACATTTACTTTTGAAAAGAATATAGAACTCCCTCTAATGGAATCATATATCACAAAAATTGATAAAATACATTCTATTGATTCCATCAGTTCAGTTCTTAGTAAGGAACTTACAGATTTTGACATACTGACTGATTGTAAAATTTCAATATACAGTTCTACAGAAAAAAAATATATCGCATCAAAATACATCGACGTCCCTGATTCTTACAATGCTGTAAAAGATAAATTCTCTACTCCTGTATTTGATAGAAATTATTCTTACCTGATGATATATTTTCCACACAGGAGTAGTTATATCATCATGCAGATGCTTTTCTGGATAGTTTCAAGCGGAATTCTTTTGATCGTGTTGATCGGCTTTGGTATAAGTGTCTTTTATCTTTACCACCAGCAATTTTTGAATGAGACCCAGAAAGATTTTGTAAATAATTTTACCCACGAATTTAAAACTCCGTTATCTGTCATAAAAATTGCAGCCGATGTTTTGCATCAGCCTTCCATTATAGAAAAACCCGAAAAGCTAAAAAATTATGCTGATATCATAAAAGACCAGACCTCCCATCTTCAAAACCAATTAAACAGAATGCTGGTTGTTGCCTACACAGAACACAGTACCTTACCACTGCAGAAAGAAATTTTTGATGCAAATGAACTATTGCAAAAGGCTGTAAATAAAATCAATCCTTTGATAGAAGAGAAGTCAGGGAGTTTTACAATCAACCCTGGTACTGCCAACAGCTTTATCAATGCTGATAAATCCTATATACTGCTGGCTTATATCAATATCCTGGAGAATGCCGTTAAATATTCTGTAAAACCCTTCATAGAGATCACAACGTATGTTGAAGGAAACGACTTTTGTACTAATATACGTGACAATGGTATCGGTATCGACAAAAAACAACAGCGAAAGATCTTTAATAAATTTTACAGGGTTACTTATGGCGATATTCACCAATCGAAAGGGTTTGGACTTGGCCTTAATTTTGTAAAAAAAATTATGGATGCGCACAAGGGAACTATATCGGTAGAAAGTGCATTAGGAAAAGGTAGCACCTTCACCATAAAAATACCCCGAAATTAAATTCCTGATCATGAAAGCAACAATTTTATTGGCGGAAGATGATACTACACTGAGCTTTGTCATTAAAGACAGCCTGCAGGAAGCCGGGTATGATGTTACTACCTGTACCAATGGCGAGCTGGCCTGGCAACAATTTCAAAAAAAGGATTTTGATATTTGTCTGCTGGATGTGAACATGCCTGTTCGTGACGGGTTTGCCCTTGCCAAAAGAATAAGGCAACAAAGTGATGTTGTACCGATCATTTTTTTAACTGCCAAAAGCCAGGAAGAAGATAAATTAAAAGGGTTTGCAGCCGGGGCAGATGATTATGTAACAAAACCTTTCAGTATGCAGGAACTCATTATGCGCATTGAAGTGTTCCTGAAAAGAACAAAAAAATTAAAAGCTGATGTAAAAGAAGAATTCATCGTTGGCAGGCTCAGGTTCAATTACAGTGAGTTGAAAATATACGATGGCGAAGAGATCATAAGCCTTACACAAAAAGAAGCTGATCTCTTAAAATTCCTGGCGGGAAATGTAAATAAGATCTTAAAACGCGAAGAAGTATTGATCAATGTATGGGGGAAAGATGATTATTTCTTAGGAAGAAGCATGGATGTTTTTATTACAAAACTGCGCAAACATTTTAAGGCAGATCCTTCGATCAATTTAGAAACCATTCATGGGGTTGGTTTCCGGCTTAACCAGTAGCACTATAAATTACTCAATATTTTTTGTTGGATCGCTTCCATTTCTTCTTTTGCAAGCGTTAGTTTAGGCCTGGTAAAATTCAAATCATTTGCGCTGTTAATTGGTATAAGATGCATGTGGGCATGCGGCACTTCAATTCCTATCACACTTATGCCACAACGTTTACAATTAAAAGATCTTTCAATTGACTTTGCAATGGGTTGTGCAAATACAAGCATGCCGGCGAGATAATTTTCGGAAAGGTCAAATATTTTATCCACTTCTATTTTAGGCACAACCAACACGTGGCCTTTTATCAAAGGATCGATATCAAGGAATGCAATGAAATTTTCATCCTCTG